>JAHAEW010000144.1 GCA_018374635.1 Clostridiales bacterium | reverse complement strand
AATTCGGAGACATCATTTAGGTTCAACCCCCTTTTATCACGGATTGCCTTCAAATTTTCGCCCAGAGAAGAAAAATCATTCATTTTAACCGCCTTCTACGTTGGGGCATACTACCATCACCAGATCAGATAATTATAGCCGGACCCCATATAAACCAATATTACTCGTGATTTTGTTATTATAGATAAAATTTCTCTAAAAATCAAGAACAATCGGGCTGATTGCCATGTTGATGCAGTTCTGGGTGCGGTTTATGCCTTTGGCTTTTGAAAATTATGGCTGGGGTCTTTAAATTTGATCGATATCTTATTGACAACAGCAAAAATGTAGTATATATTAGAAATACGGAGCTGAAATTTTATTATAGTGGATATTTGGATTATTTCTCCCTGCTGACTGCCAAACCGCATGAGATGAGGGCAATCGTCACGGTATAAGGTAAAGTAGTACTTTTACACCGATTTCAATCATCTAAAAGGGGAGAACTATTCATGGGAAAAGAAAAGATGCGCATCGGCCTTTTGGCCTCTCTCGCTGGCGCCCTTTTAGCCTATCTCATTGGATCAGGAACGGCTAGTGGTCAGGAATCTATGCAGTATTTTACTAGCTGGGGTTCTGTTGGCGGGACATTGACAGTTATGGTAATCAATGCGGTCGTCATGTTCTGCACTTTCATGGCGTACACCTATGCCGGCCGCCATGGGACTTCTGATCTGGCCGGCGTATGTGAGTTCTACTGCGGCAAGGTGGTGGGAAAGCTGTTTACCGCCTTTGCATGGATCTTCAACACCTGTTGCTTCTTTTTCATGATTTCCGGGTTTGGCAGCACCCTAAATCAACAGTGGGGGCTTCCTCTCTGGGCCGGATACCTGATCGCCGTGGCGCTCGCCGTTGGAACAGCGGTTATGGGGCTGCAGGGAATTGTCAACATTATCGGTAAGATTGGACCCGTGGTGGTGACCTTCCTCTTCCTCTTGGGCGTGATCGCTGCATTCCGATTCTTTCCCCACATTCCGGATGGCATTGTACTAATCAAGTCCGGTCAGGTGGAGTTGCTTCAAGCTGGGGCTAATCCAGTTCTGGCAGGTCTCTCTTTCGGTGGATGCTCGATCCTCCTCGTGGCGGCGTATATGGCCAGCATTGGCAAGAAGTTGGCTGCGTATAAGAAAAAATATACCATTATCCTTTGTGCAATTGGCGCACTGGCGATAACTGTTACGGTCGGTATTCTGGGGCTTTGCCATCTGGGCAATGTGGAGCAATCCGCTACCGCCGCTATTCCCAATTTGCTGATTGCAAATGATATCTTTGGCGTGGCATCCAGCATTCTGGGCCCTGTGTTTGCAATTATTATTCTTCTGTCTATTTACAGCACTTTCTGCCCCATGCTGTGGACATGTGTCTCCACGATCATCAAAGACGAAAAGTCCTTCAAGTATAAGCTTACCTGTATTCTCTCCGGTGTCGGCGTATTTATTGTAGACCTGTTTATCCCTTATGAGACTCTGGTCAACGTAATTATGACCTACTGCGGCTATACCGGCAGTGTCGTGTTTATCGTGTTGACCATCCGCTGGATTATGGTTAGCAGGAAGGACAAGCTAGCTACCGCCTCTGGAAAAGTGGAACTCTCCTGAGCGGACACCCGACCGACTAGCTGGCGGGGGCAAAAATCATCATACAGTGAGCCAGCGCTTGAGACCGCTGCGAGTAGTGCTCAAGCGCTGGCTTTAGCGTAAATCTTCCAATAATCTGTGGCATCGGATTGGAATAGGCACTAGAAAACTGGGGGGATATTATTCGGGCTACTATAGTTATAATTATCAGCAAATGACCAGATCTTTCTGTCAACTTCTGTCAACCTCACATATATTTTGATTTACTTCCATTGCAAAAGGTTCTGTAGCCATCAATCCGACAATAATTTAGGTACATTTTCAGTCTACATGACCTTCCCATTTGCATTACCACTAGGGGTAACAATTGCCGTATATTTGTTTAGCCTTTGGGCGGGTAAGCGGCAGCCTGGTACATTTGCGGGCGTGGCCCGCACCCACTTTTGACCAGAGACGTCCGGCAGACTCAGGCACGAGGCAGTCAAACTGGAGAACGCCTCTGTCGCGGCCGTGTAAGCCCTGTGTGCCGTTTTTGGAATGAGGATAGAGACGGTGCCCATGTCGAGGGTATTTGGACAGCACTGGGCCATGTGTGAGGCGGCGGCTGTCCGGGACAGTTATGACTCAATGATCCTGCACATCCAGAGCATCCGATTCCAGAAGAAGAACGCCTCCGGGAGCCCGGTTTCGGGCCCTTTGGGGGCGTTCGATTTTCGTACTAGGATAAAGGACCGCGGCGGTGAACCGCCGCCGGTCCGGTCACAACGCCCCGCAGTGCGGGGCGTGTCAAGGGGTTGCGGGTTTCACCCCAGAAAAAACTTAGGGGGTCGCTACGGGCAGGTTCCGGAGTTTTAGGTGGTCGGTGGTTTTGAGAAAGTCAGTGTTCCCAGCCGGTTCCGGCCTTTTTGACCGCCGCTGTGGACCAAGAGCGCAGAACTTGCGCCGCAAAACAAAGAGAGACCTCTTTCCTCCAGCACAAATGCGATGCCGTTGACAAAGAGATCTCCAGTCGCGGCCAAATGATAAGGATCTGTTAACTCTGCCGGTTTGGGGTGGCCATTTTCTTCCTTCTGCGGTATTGTGTGGTGCTGAGAAGGAGGTGAGCCACATGGCGAAGAAGCGAGCCAACGGCGAGGGAAATATCCGAAAGCGCAGCGATGGGCGCTGGGAGGGCCGGTATACCGCCGGATACCACCCGGATACCGGCAAGCGGATCATCAAAAACGTGCTGGGCAGGACCCAGGCCGAGGTGAAGGCGAAGCTGAAAAAGGCCATTGAGGAGGCCGGCAGCCTGGACGTGGCCAAGGCAGGAAAATACACGGTGGCCGAGTGGCTAAGGCTGTGGTTTGAGGTCTACGCCAAGCCCAACCTGCGGTTCTCCACGGCGGAGTATTACCGCCGAGGCATTGAGCTGCACACCATCCCCTACATCGGGGAGGTCAAGCTCAACCAGCTGACCACCCGGCAGATCCAGAACCTTTACCGGGAGCTGCAGCAGAACGGCCGCCGCAGAGCCGCGCAGAAGAGCAAACACCCTGGCCTGAGCAGCTCCACCATCCGGGGCGTCCACACCATGCTCCACAGCGCCCTGGACCGGGCGGTGAAGGAGAAGCTGCTCCTCCACAACCCGGCCGAGGACTGTGTCGTGCCCAAGCTCCAGCGGCAGGAGATGAGAACCCTGAAGCCGGAGGACATGAGGGCCTACCTGGAGGCGGCGGAGCGGCGGGGTGTACTGGCCCTGTTCTACCTGGAGCTGGTCAGCGGCATCCGGAAGGGCGAGCTGGCCGCCCTCCTCTGGTCTGACCTGGACGCGGAACACGGCACCATCTCGGTGAGCAAGCAGGTGGGGCGGAACGCCCAGGGGGAGTTGACGGTCTGCCAGCCCAAGACATCCAACTCCGTCCGGGAGATCTCCATTCCCCGGGAGGCGGTGGAACTGCTGGTGCAGGAGCACCAGCGGCACCCGGAGAGCCACTATCTGTTCCCATCCCCCAGGACCGGCGGCATGTATCACCCGGACTCCATCGTGAACCTCCACAAGAAGATCCTGAAGGACGCCGGGCTGGAGTACATCAGATTCCATGATCTCCGCCACACCTTTGCCACGGTGGCGCTCCAGAGCGGTGTGGATGTAAAAACGGTGTCCGCCATGCTGGGCCACTATGACGCCGGATTTACGCTGCGCACCTACACCCACACCAACCGGCGGATGCAGGAGAAGGCCGCCGAAAAGATGGGGAATTTCATGGCGCAGGTGCTGTAACACAGAACAGCAGAAAGGGCCGGAGAGGACGAAAATCCTCTCCGGCCCTTTCCGGTTATTTCGGCTTGTGGGTCACGGTGTGGGTCAAAGTCTGACCCACATTTTGACCCACACCGTATTCCCGCAAAAAGTGACAAAACCGGCGGAAATCATCCGATTTCCGCCGGTTTCTGGAGCTGGAAACGTGACTTGAACACGCGACCTGCTGATTACGAATCAGCTGCTCTACCGACTGAGCTATTCCAGCATATATTTGTTACCGACAGTATA
>JAHAEW010000033.1 GCA_018374635.1 Clostridiales bacterium | reverse complement strand
AAAACACGATTTGACCCTCTTCCGCCGTCTGCGGACGGCGGAACTCTGCGAGGCTCTTGCAGCATAAATCGAAGAAATATACTTTATTGACAGTCTGAACGGCCCCTGTCCGCAATGCGGACAGGGGCCGTTCGTTTTACAGCGCCAGCGAAGGGGCGGAATAAACCCGTCCCGCCATTTCGCTGTTGAGCATATACAGGCTCTTGGCGTCATCTCCAAAGAGCCTCATTTTTTTGATAAGGTCCTCGGCGTTCTTCTCCTCCTCGCCCTGCTCCTTGACAAACCAGTCCAGAAACTGCGTGGTGCGGAAATCCTTGACCCCGTGGGCCGCCTCATAGATCTCGTGGATCAGGCTGGTGACATAGCGCTCGTGCTCCAGGCCAAACTCCAGCACCTCCAGCTTATCCTTCAGCACTTTGTCCGGCTTGGCAATGGCATCCAGCGTGACCTTACAGCCGTTATTCTGGAGATATTTCAGGAAGAGCATGGCATGGTCCCGCTCTTCCTGGGCCTGGATCTGGTACCAGTTGGCGAACCCGTCCAGGCCAATGTCCTCAAAATAGACGGAGAAATCCAGATAGAGATAAGCGGAATAAAACTCCTTGTTCACCTGTTCGTTCAAAAGCTCGGCTACCTTCGCATCCAGCATTGTGAAACACCCCTTATCTATCAATAATGTCTGCCTTCATCGTATCACGCTCCGTCGGAAAACGCAAGCCCGTGTTCCCTCAGAAGAGGGTGATCTGGCTAGTCTCCGGTATCCCGTCCAGGGCGCCGGCCGCTTTGAGCTGCTCAATATGGGTCTTGGATACCTTAGGACAGGCGGCGGAGAACTCTTCAATCGAGATGAAGTGCTTTCCCTCCCGCTGTTCCAGGATAGACCAGGCCGCCGTCTCTCCCAGGCCGGGAATGGCGGTAAAGGGCGGGATAAGCGCCCGCTTCTCCCGGTCTACCCGGAAGAGGGTCGCGTGGGATTCGTAAAGGTCCACGTGCCGGAAGGTGAACCCCCGGAGGTAGAACTCATAGACCACCTCCAGCGTGGTCATCATATCCTGCTCCACGGCAGTGGCCGCCTTTTCCTTGGCCGCGATCTCCTTCATCTTGGCCTGGGCCGTCTCCATGCCCCAGCACATGCAGGTGGCGTCGAAGGCCTTGGCCCGGATGGAAAAGTAGGCGGCATAGAAGGCCAGCGGCTCATGCACCTTGAACCAGGCGATGCGGTAGGCCATCATCACATAGGCCACCGCGTGGGCCTTGGGGAAGAGATATTTGATCTTCTTGCAGGAGCCGATGTACCAGTCGGGCACCCCAGCCGCCTGCATCTCCTCCTCCGCCCCCTCGGGCAGTCCTCTTCCCTTTCGCACCGACTCCATGATCTTGAAGGAGCGCTTTTCCGGCATGCCGCAGGAGATGAGGAAGATCATGATGTCGTCGCGGCACCCGATGGCCTGTCCGACGGGGATGCCCTGGTTGACGATCAGATCCTTGGCGTTGCCTAGCCACACGTCGGTGCCGTGGGAAAAGCCGGACAGACGCACCAGAATATCAAACTGGGTGGGCTGGGTATCCACCAGCATCCCCCGGACAAAGGAGGTGCCGAACTCCGGGATGGCCACCGCCCCGGTGGGACCCAGCACCTTGTCGTTGGCATAGCCCAGCACCTCAGAGGAGGTGAAGATGGACATGGTATCCGGGTCGTCCAGGAGGATGGTCTTGGCGTCCATCCCCGTCAGGTCCTCCAGCATGCGGATCATGGACGGGTCATCGTGCCCCAGCATGTCCAGCTTGAGGATGTTGGACTCCATGGAGTGATATTCGAAGTGGGTGGTGATGATGTCGGTTCCCGTATCGTCCGCCGGGTGCTGGACCGGACAGAAATCGTAGATCTCCCGGTCCTGGGGGATGACCACCATTCCGCCGGGGTGCTGGCCCGTGGTCCGCTTGACCCCGGTGCAGCCCAGCGCCAGGCGGTTTTCCTCGGCCCGGGTCACATGGGCGGCCCGCTCGTCCAGGTATTTCTTGACATAGCCGAAGGCGGTCTTTTCGGCCACGGTGCCGATGGTGCCCGCCCGGAACACATGACTCTCTCCAAAGAGCTCAAAGGTGTGCCGGTGGGCCTTTGCCTGGTATTCTCCCGAAAAGTTCAGGTCGATATCCGGCACTTTGTCGCCGCCGAAGCCCAGGAAGGTCTCGAAGGGGATGTTGAAGCCGTCCTTCACATAGGGCGTCCCGCACACGGGGCATACCGCGTCTGGCATGTCCGCGCCGCAGCCGTACCCCTCCCGCACGCCGGTCTCAAAATCGGAATGCTTGCAGTTTGGACAGCGGTAGTGGGGCGGCAGGGAGTTCACCTCCGTGATGCCCGACAGGAACGCCACCAGGGAGGAGCCCACCGAGCCCCGGGAGCCCACCAGATAGCCGTGGTCCAAGGAGTCCTGCACCAGCTTCTGGGCCGACATATAGATCACGTCGTAGTGGCGGCCCAGGATGGCGTCCAGCTCGATGTTGATGCGCTCCACCACCAGCTGGGGCGGCTCTTCCCCATAGAGGGCCCTGGCCTTGCCCCATACCAGGCGCTTGAGCTCTTCCTCTGAGTCCTCCAGATTGGGGGCGAAGAGTCCCTTGGGCAGGGGCACCACGTCCTCGCACCAGTCGGCCACCAGATTGGTGTTGCGCACCACCACGTTGTAGGCCTCCTCCTTCCCCAGGTAGGAGAACTCCTCCAGCATCTCCGCGGTGGTCTTAAAGTAAATGGGAAGCGGGGAGTCGGCGTCCTCAAAGCCCTTGGTCGCCAGCAGGATGTGCCGGTATACCTCGTCCTCGGGGTCCAGGAAGTGGACGTCTCCCGTGGCGCAGACCGGCTTGTCCAGCGCCCGGCCCAGCTCCACGATGGTGCGGTTGAAATCCCGGATCTCCTCCACGCTCTGGACCATCCCCTTGCGGAGCATGAAGGCATTGTTGCACACCGGCTGGATCTCCAGGTAGTCGTACCAGGAGGCGATGCGCTTGAGCTCCTGGAAATCCTTGCCCTTGGCCACCGCGTCATAGAGCTCTCCCGCCTCGCAGGCCGACCCCAGGATCAACCCCTCCCGGTGCTGGTTGATGAGGCTCTTGGGCATGATGGGATAGCGCTTGTAGTGCTCCAGATGGGCCTTGGAGACCAGCTGATAGAGATTGCGCAGGCCCAGCTGGTTTTTCGCCAGAACGATGAGGTGCTTGGGCTGGCGCTTGGCCTTGCCCGCGCCCCGGAGTCTGGTCATGGCCGGGTTGATGGCCTGGAGGGTGTGGACCCCCCGGTCCTCCAGCATCCGGAAGAAGGGCACCAGCATATAGGCCACGGTGGCCGCGTCGTCGCTGGCCCGGTGGTGGTTGAAGGCGGGGAGGTTCAGGTGCTCCGCCACGATGTCCAGCTTGTGCTTGGACAGCTGGGGCAGCAGGTTCTGGGCCAGGATCAGGCTGTCCAGAGAAGTGTTCGGGAAGGGCCGGCCCATCCGGCGGCATCCCTCGGCGATAAAGCCCATATCGAACTCCGCGTTGTGGGCGGCCAGGGGCCGTCCGGCGGCAAAGTCCAGAAAGGCGTTGATGGCCTCTTCCTGGGAAGGCGCTCCCCGGAGCATCTCGTCGGTGATGCCGGTGAGCTCCACGATGTTCCGGTCCAGAGGGCGGCCCGGGTCGGCAAAGGTGTTGAAGGTCTCGGCCACCTGGCCGTTGCGCAGCACCACGGCGCCGATCTCGGTGATGAGGTCCCGCTTCTTGTTGAGGCCGGTGGTCTCGATATCAAAGCAGACGATCTCCCCCGAAAAGTCCTGCTCGGTCTCTCCATGGACCACCACCCGGTCGTCCACGTCGTTGACAAAGTAGGCCTCCACCCCGTAGAGGATCTTGATCTTCTTGGCTGAGTGCCACGCGTCCGGGAAGGACTGGGCCACGCCGTGGTCGGTGATGGCAATGGCCCGGTGTCCCCACGACTCGGCCCGCTTGACCACATTTTTGTCCGGTCCCAGCTTGGGTCCCACCTGGGTCAGGGCATCCATGGAGGACATGGTGGTGTGCAGATGGAGCTCCACCCGCTTCTCCGGGGCGTCGTCCGTCTTGACGGCCCTGCTCCCCTCCATGATGGCGTATGGCTCCAGCACCATGTCGTTGGTGAAGCGGTCGATGTTCAGGCGGCCCTGCACCACCAGGTGCTGCCCCTTCTTCACCCCGTCCACGATGGGCTTGCCCTCCTCGCCGGGAAAGAACTTGTTGATCCGCACCGATCCGGTGTAGTCGGTCATATCAAAAGAGACCACCCAGGCGCCCCGCTTCTTGAGCTCCTTGTGGTCGATGGCGAACACATCGCCCTCCACAGTAACAGTGCCCATGTCCAGCTCCAGGGTGTTCATGGGCGCCGCTGCCCCCTTCACCTCCCGCTTGCCGAAGAGAAGGCGGCTGCTCTTGGCCGCGGCCTTGGGCGTTGCCTTGGGGCGTGCCGCTTTGAGCTTGCGCAGGGCCTCCTGCCGGATGGCCTCCGTGCGGGCAAATGCCTCGGCCGCGCCGGCGTCCACGCCGCCCGGGGCGGGCGCTTCCACAGGGGCCGGCGCTGGAATGGGCGGGCGTATCTCGGGAGGCGGCGCCGCGGACGCGCTCTGGATCAGCTCCACCCGCTGGAGGCGGTATACCTCCCGCAGCTCCCCCTCCAGGCGTGAGAGGAGCGACCCCTCCAGGCGGGGTGCTTCCTCCAGCTCCGCCCGCAGCGTGCGCTCCGCCGGGTCGATCACCGCCCGCTTCACCAGAAGGTCCCGGAGTCCATCCATCACTTCCGGCTCGGACCGCCAGGCGGAAAAGAGTTGTAAAAAGGGTATCTTCTGCTCAGACATGGACCTACGCTCCTAGCTATGTATCGGTATCCCGCTCAGATCTGGTCGATGAGCCGGAACAGCTCGTCCACCAGCTGGCTCTGGGGGACCTTTTTGACGATCTCCCCCCGCCGGAAAAGAAGCCCTTCTCCGTCCCCTCCGGCGATGCCCACATCGGCGGAACGGGCCTCTCCAGGGCCGTTGACCACGCAGCCCATAACGGCCACGGTGATGGGCTTGTCCACTGTTTTGAGGCGCGCTTCCACCTCTTCGGCCAGGCCGATGAGGTCGATCCGGGTACGCCCGCAGGTGGGACAGGAGACCAGTTCCGCCCCCTCCCGCCGCAGGCCCACCACCTTGAGGATGTCCCGGGCGGCATAGACCTCCTCCACCGGGTCGGCAGAGAGCGAGACCCGGATGGTATCGCCGATGCCCAGGGCCAGCAGCCCGCCGATGCCCACGGCGGATTTCAACACCCCCATGCGCGGGGTCCCCGCCTCGGTGAGTCCCACATGGAGGGGATAGTCGCTCTGCGCGGCCATCTGCCGGTAGGCCGCGATGGTGTTTGGCACGCTGGAGGTCTTGAGGGAGACGCAGATGTCGTCAAAGTCATACCGGTTGAGCAGCCGGATATGCCCGAAGGCCGACTCCACCAAGGCCTCTGGGGTGGGACCGCCGTGTTTGGCCAGCAGCTCCTTTTCCAGAGAGCCGCCGTTGACGCCGATACGGATGGGGATATTCCGCGTCCGGCAGGCGGCGGCCACCGCCTTGACCCGGTCCTCCCCGCCGATGTTGCCCGGATTGATGCGCACCGCGTCGGCTCCGGCCGCCGCGGCCTCCAGGGCAAGCTTGTAGTCGAAATGGATGTCCGCCACCAGCGGAATGTGGATGCGCTCCCGGATGGCCCCCACCGCTTTTGCAGCGGCCGGGTCCGGGACGGCGCACCGGATGATCTCGCATCCGGCGGCCTCCAGGCGGAGGATCTGCTCCACCGTGGCCGCCACATCGTCGGTACGGGTATTGGTCATGGACTGGATGGTCACAGGGGCCCCGCCTCCCACAGAGACGTTCCCCACCCGGATCTGTCTGCTCATACCTGCCGCTCCCTTCTCATTGGATGAGTTTGAACACGTCATTGACGGCTACCACCGCCATCAGGGCCAGCAGGCAGAAAAAGCCCGCCACATTGACCGCATTCTCATACTTGGGGTCCAGCTTTTTGTGGGTGAAGAGGGCCACCACAGCATTGATCAGCAGGAAGAAGATCCGTCCGCCGTCCAGCGCCGGGATGGGCAGGAGGTTCATCACCGCCAGGTTGATGGCGATGAAGGCCACCAGGCTCATCACATTCTGCACGGCCTGCATGGGCGTGGCCGACTGGCTCCCCACCTCGCCGATGGTATTGACGATCCCGATGGGACCGGAGAGATCCCGGAAGCCCACCGCGCCCCGGATCAGATCGCCCAGGCTGAACCAGACCATGCGCACATAGTCCAGGGACTGCTTGACCGACATCTCCACCTTCACCAGGGGGGTGGCCGGACGCTCCACCGCGCCCAGGTTAATCCCCCGCAGGCGGGTCATGCCCTGCTCGCTCTGCCGCTCCTGATAGGGGATATGGAGATCGTCCAGCACCACGCGGGCTCCAGCGCGCTCCACCACCACGTCCACCGTGTCCCCGGCCCGGTCCAGCAGGAGCTTGGCGTCCCCAAAGATCCAGACCGGATGGCCGTCGATCTCCAGAAAGCGGTCCCCGATCTGAAGGCCGCTGTCCTCCAACCCGTATCCTTCGGAGAAGCTGGACACCACCGGCAGCAGATAGGCCCGGGCCGGAATGGAGAGCAGCAGGAGAATGACCACCCCGGTCAGGAAGTTCATGAAGGACCCCGCCACCAGGATGATGACCTTACGCCAAGCCGCCTTGTTCTCAAAGGAGCGTGGATCGGAGGAGTCCCCCTCCTCCCCCTCCATGGCGCAGAACCCGCCGATGGGCAGCAGGCGGAGAGAGTACCGGGTCTCCCCCTTTTTGCGGGAGATTAGCTCCGGCCCCATGCCGATGGAGAACTCGTTCACCTTTACCCCAAGGAGCTTGGCGGTAAAAAAGTGACCGAATTCGTGGACGGCAATGAGAAGGCCAAACATCAGGATCGCAATCAAAATATACAGCATGGGACCTCCAATCAAATGCAAAAGCGGGGGCGGCGCGTGACCGCGCCGCCCCGGTGGAAACACTCAGCAGACGCAGGCGCGGGCGGCCGCATCCGCTGCGAAAACATCGTCCAATGTGTCTGCCGCCCCGGCGGGGACCCGTTCCAGCGCCTGCTCCACCAGGTGCGGGATGTCCAGAAAGCCAATCTCCCCGGCCAGGAACCGGGCCACAGCCGCCTCATTGGCGCCGTTGAGGACGGCGGTAGCGGTTCCGCCCCGGCGGGCGGCCTCCTTGGCCAGCGGAAGGGAGCGGAAGGTCGCCTCGTCCGGCTTGGCAAAGGTGAGGGACCCGCACTTGACCAGGTCCAGCGGCTCGGTCACCGCGCCCCCCCGGCTGGGCCAGGTGAGGGCGTATTCGATGGGCAGGCGCATATCGGGCACCCCCAGCTGGGCGAGCACCGCGTTATCAGTGTATTCCACCAGGGAGTGAACTATACTCTCCCGGTGGACCACTACTTCGATTTTTTCCGGCGGAAGACGGTAGAGGCGCATGGCTTCGATGAATTCCAGCCCCTTATTCATCAGCGTGGCGGAATCCACCGTGATCTTGGCCCCCATGGACCAGTTGGGATGCCGAAGGGCGTCGGCCAGCGTCACATGCTCCAGCTCCTCCCGGGTTTTCCCCCAGAAGGGGCCGCCCGAGGCGGTGAGGATGAGGCGCTTGACCTCTCCCCGGTCCCGGCATCCCTGGAGGCACTGGAAAATGGCCGAGTGTTCCGAATCCACCGGGACGATCTCCGCGCCCCAGCGGTCGGCCTCGTCCATCACCAGCTCTCCGGCGCAGACCAGCGTCTCCTTGTTGGCAAGGCCGATCCGCTTGCCCGCCCGGATGGCGGCCAGGGTAGGCCGCAGGCCTACGCTCCCCACTACGGCGGTAATGACGGTGTCCGCCTGGGGCAGCGTGGCCGCCTCCAGAAGGCCCTCCATACCCGAGGCCACCCGGATCTCCGTATCGGCCAGCCGGACCCGCAGGTCCTCAGCCGCCGCCCGGTCCATCAGAACGGCCAGCTGCGGCCGGAACTCCCGGCACTGGGCCTCCAGGCGCACCGCGTCCCGGTTGGCGGTCAGTGCGGCCACGCCGATCTGACAGGCCCGGGCCACATCCAGCGTCTGCCGGCCGATGGAACCGGTGGAGCCCAGGATCGAGATCATCTTCTGCATGCGCTCTCCTCTCCTTGTCACACCCAGATGGCGGGCAGACACCGGACCAGCACCTCTATCAGCGGGGCGCAGAAGATCACGCTGTCAAATCGGTCCAGCACGCCGCCGTGTCCGGGAAAGATCTTGCCATAGTCTTTGATGCCATACTCCCGCTTGATGTAGGAGAAGGACAGGTCCCCGATCTGAGACACCGCGCTGCCCACCGCGCCGTACAGGGCCAGGAGCGGATAGCTCACCTGGAAGCGGAAGCCCACCTGCAGCAGCACGCCGTAGAGAAGCAGGGCTAAAATGCTTCCCACAAAGCCTCCCACGGCCCCCTCCACCGTTTTCTTGGGGGAGAGCTCGGGCGCCAGCTTGTGCTTTCCAAAGAGCATCCCGGCAAACAGCGCGAAGGCGTCGCTGAGAAAGGCCGCCAAAAAGGGCAGCAGAATCAGCGCCTGCCAGTGTTCCATCCCCCGGATGCGCACAAAGGAGGAGAGAAAAAAGGGAATAAAGACGGAAAAAAAGAACGCTCCTCCCATTTTCTCCGTAGTGATCGCCTTGTGGCTGCGGATGGCCCGCAGGAAAAGGAGCAGCACATATACAAAGAGTCCCGTCATGGCCCATGCCTCATCGCCCCCCAGGTAGACCCAGAAGGGGATCAGCCCCGCCAGCACGATGGAAGTCCAGGTAAGGACGGCATCCTTCAGAAAACCTGTGGACCAGAGCACCTCATGGACGGCGATCATGGCCAATATGGCCACCGCCGCCGGCAGCACCACGGGAAACTGAGGCGCCAGACCGAAGAGCACCAGGAAAATGACCGGGATGAAGACCACGGCCACCACAATACGCTTCCCCATCAGACACCTCCAAACCGGCGGGCGCGGGTCTGATAGGCGTGCAATGCCCGATGGAGCTCCTCTTTGGAAAAGTCGGGCCACAGCACGTCGGTAAAATAGAGCTCCGCATAGGCCGACTGCCACGGCAGAAAATTGGACAGACGCAGCTCCCCGCTGGGACGGATGACCAGGTCCGGGTCCGGGATGCCGCCGGTGTAGAGATAGGAGGCAAACCGCGCCTCGTCCAGCGTCTGCGGGTTCTTCCGCCCAGCGGCGCAGTCATCCGCAAAGGCCCGGGCCGCCCGAACGATCTCGTCCCGTCCGCCGTAGTTGAGGCAGATGTTGACCTGGCAGCCATCGTAGTGGGTGGAGATCTCCTCCGTCCGGCGGCACAGCGCCTGGAGGTCCTCGCTCAGCGGCGAGAGATCGCCCAGAAACTTCATCTTGACCTTGTCCTTCTCCATCTTGCCGATGGCCTCTTGCAGATACTTTCTGAGCAATCCCATGATGGCCGTGACTTCCTCCTCCGGCCGCTTCCAGTTCTCTGTGGAAAAGGCGTAGACCGTCAGATATTCCAGGCCGATCTCCTTGCAGTAGGTGGCGATGGTTCGGAAGGTCTCCGCCCCCGTCGCGTGGCCCGCGGTGCGGGGCAGTCCCCTCCGCTTGGCCCAGCGGCCATTTCCATCCATGATGATCGCCACATGGCGGGGCAGCCGGGTAAAGTCCACCTGGACTCCCGGCGCTTGCTTCGGTTTAAAGATGGGCATAGTGTTACTTCCTACCAAATCAGAATTTGAGTGCGGGGCGCGCCGCGTCCCGCACTCAGACTGTTAAATGAGCGGGGCTTACACCGCCATGAGCTCGGCTTCCTTCTTGGCAGAGAGCTCGTCGATCTGCTTGCAGCGCTTCTCCGTCAGGTCCTGCATCTCCTTCTCGTACTCCTTCAGGTCATCCTCGGTGATCTCCGCCTTCTTCTTCATGGCCTTGTAGGCATCCACCGCGTCCCGGCGGATATTGCGGATGGCCACTTTGCCGGCCTCAGCGTACTTCTTCACCTGCTTGGAGAGCTCCTTGCGGCGCTCCTCGGTCAGCTGGGGGAAGGCCAGACGGATGAGCCGTCCGTCGTTCTGGGGATTGATGCCCAGGTCAGAGGTCTGAATGGCCTTCTCGATGGCCTTCAGGATGGAGGCGTCCCAGGGCTGGATCGTCAGGGTGCGGGGATCGGGAGAGGAGATGGCGGCCACCTGGTTGATGGGCGTGGGGCTGCCGTAGTAGTCTACCGTCACCTTATCCAGCACGGCGGCATTGGCCCGGCCGGCGCGGACCCCGGCAAAATCGCTGATGACCACGTCAATGGTCTTCTGCATCTTCTCGTCATAGGGTTTGTGGACTGCGTTCATCTCACTTTTCCTCCTTCACAATGGTGCCGATCTTCTCCCCCTCCAGGACCCGGATGATGTTCTGGGGGTCCTTCAGGGCAAAGAGGATGACGGGAATCTTATTGTCCATGGACAGGCTGGTAGCGGTGGAGTCCATCACCTGAAGGTGCTGTGTCAGCACGTCGTCATAGGTGATGGAGTCGTACTTCACCGCGGTGGGGTCCTTGTTGGGATCGGCGCTGTATACGCCGTCGATGTTCTTGGCCAGCAGGATGACATCCGCGTCGATCTCGGCCGCGCGGAGTACGGCGGCGGTATCCGTGGAGAAGAAGGGATTGCCGGTGCCGCAGCCGAAAATGACCACCCTTCCCTTCTCCAGGTGGCGGATCGCCTTGGAACGGATGTAGGGCTCGGCAAAGGCCCGCATCTCAATGGCGGTCTGCACACGGACCTCCACCCCCATCTGCTCCAGCACATCGGCCAGCGCCAGACAATTCAGGGTGGTGGCCAGCATGCCCATGTGGTCGGCCCGGGTGCGCTCCATCCGGCCGCCGCCGTCCTTGACACCCCGCCAGAAATTGCCGCCGCCCACCACGATGCCCACCTGGACACCCATGGAGATGGCCTGCTTCACAGTCTGACATACGCTGCCAATCACGCTGAAATCCAGTCCGCGGCCGGCGTCGCCCGCCAAAGCCTCTCCGCTGATCTTCAGGAGAACGCGTTTATATTGCGGTTCTCTCATACTGTCAACCCCTTTTATATCTATGGTAAGGCGGCCCCGGCCGGACGCCGATAAACCGCCAGTTTCAGTCTTTTGTTATTTTAACTTATTTTCTCCTGTTTGCATAGGCCTTCAAGCAAAGTTTTTACAATTTGTTCGCATCCGGCACAGGGTCTGCCGGCATAAAAAAGGGACCAAGTACAAAGCGTACCTGGTCCCTCTCGCTCCCCCGGCCGCAAAGAGCGGGGGCGCTTGCTGCAAATCTGGCCCGCAGGGGAATTACTTGCCCAGCTGCTTGGCGATCTCCTCGGCGAAGTTCTCCTGCTTCTTCTCGATGCCCTCGCCCTTCTCAAAGCGGACGGCATTCTTAAAGGTGATGGCGCCGCCCAGAGCCTTGGCGCTGGAGGCCACATACTGCTCCACGGTCATGGAGCCGTCCTTCACGAACTCCTGCTGCAGCAGGCAGTTCTCGGCATAGAACTTGTTCAGCTTGCCCATGACGATCTTCTCACGGACCTGCTCGGGCTTGGAGGCCATCTTGGGATCGTTGGACATCTGGACCATCATGATCTTCTTTTCCTCGTCCAGGACATCCTGGGTCACCTGGCTCTTGTCCCAGAAGCGGGGATTCAGAGCGGCGATCTGCATGGCCACGTCCTTGCCCACGGTCTCCACCTGCTCAGCGGAGAGGCTGGTCTCCAGGTTCACCAGCACGCCGATCTTGCCGCCGGCGTGGATGTAGGGCACGGACACGCCCTCGGTGAAGAAGGAGAAGCGGCGAACCTTGATGTTCTCGCCGATGATCAGGACCATCTCCTGCTGCTGCTGGGTGATGGTCAGATCGGTGCCCACATACTTGCACTCCATCAGAGCGTCCAGGTCGGCGGGCTTATTGGCGGCCACCGTGGCGGCCACGCCCTTGACGAAGTCCACAAACTTCTCGTTCTTGGCCACGAAATCAGTCTCGGCATTGACCTCGACCACCACGCCCATGCCGTCGATGACGGTGGCGTAAGCCATACCCTCGGCGGCGATGCGGCCAGCCTTCTTCTGGGAAGCGGCCAGGCCCTTCTCGCGCAGGATCTCAACGGCCTTGTCCATGTTGCCCTCGGCCTCGGTCAGAGCCTTCTTGCAGTCCATCATGCCCACGCCGGTCATTTCGCGCAGCTTCTGTACGTCCTTAGCAGTGATTGCCATGATCACATACCTCCATTTTTTGTATAGAAGGAGCGCCCGCCCGCGCGGGCGGGCGCTCCCAATGCGTTTGTATCTCTGTGAAATTACTCGGCAGCCTCGGCGGTCTCCTCAGCGGGAGCGTCCTGGCCCTGCTTGCCCTCCTGGATGGCGTTGGCCATCACGCCGGAGATCAGCTTGATGGCGCGGATCGCGTCATCGTTGCCGGGGATCACATAGTCGATCTCGTCGGGATCACAGTTGGTGTCGACGATGGCCACAATGGGGATATGCAGCTTGCGGGCCTCGTTGATGGCATTGCGCTCCTTGCGGGGATCCACGACAAACAGAGCGCCGGGGAGCTTCTTCATCTCAACGACGCCGCCCAGGTACTTCTCCAGCTTGGCGATCTCGCCCATGTGCTTCATGACTTCCTTCTTGGGCAGCATGTCGAAGGTGCCGTCCTCCTGCATCTTCTTGAGCTGGTTGAGACGCTCCACACGGCCGCGCATGGTCTTGAAGTTGGTGAGCATGCCGCCCAGCCAGCGGGCGTTCACATAGTAACCGCCGCAGCGGGTGGCCTCTTCCTTGATGGCCTCCTGGGCCTGCTTCTTGGTGCCGACGAAGAGCAGGGTCTGGCCGGACTCGCCCAGAGAACGGACGAAGTTATAGGCCTCCTCCAGCTTCTTCACGGTCTTCTGCAGATCAATGATATAGATCCCGTTGCGCTCCGTGTAGATGTAGGTGGCCATCTTGGGATTCCACCGACGGGTCTGGTGACCGAAGTGGACACCGGCCTCCAGAAGCTGCTTCATAGAAACGACTGCCATGATTATTTCCTCCTTTTTGTTGTTACCGCCATCCGCCTCATCTTCCCTGCCCACCCTTGCGGGCACTGGACACAGAATCAGCAGATGTGTGTAATCATGCTTTGGTATTATATAATAGCTTTTCCCAAGATGCAAGTATTATTTTCCGAAAATCCGTTTTTATCCTTTCCCCTGTCCTTTTCTTTCCTTCTTTTTATAATGCGGCCCCGCACCCCGTTAATCCGCGCTCCCTTTTGACCGCTCCGCCTCTCCCCCAGGGCGGTTTTGGGGCATGACCGGCCATCCCTTTTTGTCCAGCCGGACACTGGCATACCTTGTTCCGTCCCACTCCCACACCCACATCAAGCAGAACAGCGGAGTCAATGGGAACCGTCCTCCCAGCGCGAATGGCACAGCGATTTCAACGCCTTCTCCCGCAGGGCGAATGAGCGCCCCCGCCACGCCCTCCGCCGCCCGGCAAAGGAGGGGATCCCCCAGACGGGCGGACAGGTCCAAAAGGCGTGTCCACCCGGTCGGGACAGGCTCCCCCCCGCCCCGTCTGCCCCGGGGAAAGGCCAGCACCGCCTCCGCCCCTGTCACCGGCCAGACCCCCAGATTCTTCAGCATCTCCCGGGACATCACGCGCCGGAGACACAGCTTTTCTCCCTCCGGGAGAAACGTGCCTGCCAGATATGCCCCGCCCCCCGGACCCTGTATTCTTCCTTTATAGATCCCCCGCCCGTCCTCCGGCAGCTCTCCATACAGCCGAATCTTGCCGCCCTCTTCCTGTACTCGCAGGAAGCCCCGCCCCCGGGCCAGTGTGAACTGCATCTCCAAGTGTTTCCCCCATTCCTCCGGCAATCCCGTTTCTCTCCTTTATTCCTATGTGACAGCCTGCCGGACCATGCGCCGTCACGCCGGAAACTCCTTTTTTAACCAGTTATAGAAAATCCTTTCAGAAGAAAAAATTTTCTCCTTTTTCTGTCTAAAATATACGGTTACACACTTGTGCCCTTTGGTTGGATTCTGTATAATAGCAACAGTTGTTGTAACTTTTTGTCCCACCAGAAGGAGGCCCTCAGACGATGGTTTTGGATACCGAGGCCTGGAAGGCCCTCGTCAATCAGCTCCCAGGTGTGCTGGGCGCCGCATTTCATGTGGAGGAAGAGACCGTGCGCGAGGTCCATATCCTCTCCGACCAGTCCCGCAGTCCCAAACAGGTGGTCCGGGACGTTCAGTCCGCCCTGCTGGCCAAGTTTCAGTTGGAACTGGATCACCGGATTATCAGCGTGGCTCGCATCCCCACTCCGTTGAAAGAGGGCCCCCGCCGCCTGGTCTTTGAGCGTCTGGATATGGCCAGCAGCCGGGACGGCGTCTCGGTCAAAGTCCATCTCCGTCTGGACGACCGGCTCTATGAGGGCGCGTCCCACTGCGCCCCTTCCTCGGGCACACGGACCCGCGCCATTGCCGCCGCCACGGCAGAGGCCATCAACTGTCTTTTGGCCGCTAACTGCCGCTTCTCGGTGGAGGCTGTGCGTACCACCACCCTGGCAGAACACCCGGTGGTGATGGTCGGACTCTTCTTGAAGGTCGATGGAAAAACCGAGTCTTTACTTGGGGCCTGCTATGTGGGGGATGACGTCAACTTCTCCGTGATTCTGGCTACACTGGACGCGGTCAACCGCCGTCTTTTGACCCTTCCTCCCTCTTCGGAGTCTCTTCTTTGATTTTTCCCCTGTTCTATATGGAGCGAAGCGAATACAGCCTGCCCACAGCGAAACGGCAGAGTATCCGGTAAAGGAGCTGTATTCGATGAATAAGGCGAAAATCATGGTTGCTCTGACTTCCCTGGTTTCCCTGCTGGTCGCTGGCGGCGCTTATTTCAACTGGCGCTAAGCGATCCTTCGTGAGGCAGAAGCGGCTGGAATTTCTGGCCGCTTCTGCTTTTTCCCACATATTCTGACGTTCCATACCGGTCTATTCGGAGGTCTTGACACACATGCAGAAACACCAACCCTCTACCTGGTATATCGGCCTGGTCATCCTGCTGGGAATGAGCAGTGGAATCTATTCCGTCTGCCGCAGTCTTCAGGACGTCCCCCGGCAGGACCCCATGTGCTGGGCGCCCTGGTGGTCCTGTGTGTGCTCTGCCGGTGCCTTCCGCTGTATATCCGCCCAGACTGCACCATTGATATGTCCTTTATCAGTATTCTCGCCACGGTTTTGCTTCTGGGGCCTGAGACTGCCACCGCCATTGTCTTTCTGACCAAACCGCTGGAGATCTATCCCCGGGAACACGGCGGCGGATACTGTCATATCTTCAACACCGCCCCTGTCAAGACTCTTTTCAATACCAGCAATCTCAATCTGTCCTTTACCCTGTCAGGGTTCCTCTATCACGCCGCGGATGGCGTCCCGGGGGATCTGTCTCTCCCCGGTGTGCTGTTCCCCTCCCTGCTCTTTGTGTTCTGCTCCATTGTGATCAACAGCTTTATCCTGCTCTTCCTCTTTCTGCTCGAGGGCAAGGTCTCCTTTTATCCCACCATCTTCCAGATGTTTCTGGGCCTCCTGCCCAGCATCCTGTGCTCGGCGCCCATGGCCTACTTCCTGGCCATGCTGCTCCAGATGCCCTCAGGGGCCTGGCTGGCCTTTCTCTTCATGCTGCCGCTGCTGCTGGCCCGTTATTCCTTCAAGCTCTATCTGAGCAGCGCGCAGCAGCAGTACAGCATTTTGAAGGCTCTGACCGCCGCCCTGGACGCCAAGGACACCTATACGGAAGGGCACTCCTCCCGTGTCGCCCGCTTTTCTGTACAGATTGCCGAGCGTATGAATCTTCCCTCCAAGACGATCCAGCGGCTTCAGACGGGGGCGGTATTCCATGATATTGGAAAGATCGGCATTCCCGACTCGATCCTACAAAAGCCCGGAAGCCTGACTCCGGAGGAGCGGGCTGTTATCCAGCGCCATCCGGTCATCGGGGTGGATATTTTGAAAAATATCGACTCTTACCAGGATATTCTGGAACTGGTCCGCCGCCACCATGAACGCTATGACGGCGGCGGCTATCCCGACGGAACCTGTGGCGAGGAGTTCTCTCTGGAGGTCTATATCCTGGCCGCAGCCGACGCCTACGATGCCATCACCAGCGACCGGCCCTATTGCAGCGGCCGCTCCCCCAAAATAGCCGCCGAAATCCCGCGTGCCGAGGCCGGGCGGCAGTTTCACCCAGAGGTGGCCCGCGTGGCTGCTGACATGGCCGAGGCCGGTCTGCTCGATCCCCGCTTAGACGGCGAGGAGGGCCCGCCATGCTGACTGCCGCAGTGATCCTCAGCCTGCTGGTGGGCTGGATGGGCGGAGGCCGGCTCTCCCGCTGGGAGGAGGCCCGTATCCATTGGATTTTTCTCCCTATTGCGGCCCTTCTCATACAGCGCATCGCCGTCGCCTGGGTCCCTTGGCCCAAGACCAGTTCCGGCTTCTGGGGGCCGGCCCTGCTGCTGCTCTCCTATCTGACGCTTGGCCTGTTCCTGCTGCGCAACCGCCGGCGGAGGCGTACGGCTCTGTGCGCAGGCGCGGGGCTGCTGTTTAATCTAGCGGTCATCGCCGCCAACGGCTGGCGCATGCCGGTCAGCGCCCAGGCTGCTCTCCGGCTCTCCTCCCTGGGATTCGAGGCTCTTTCTTCCGGAGCCATCCCCATGTACGCCCTGGCCGGTCCGGAGACCAGACTTCTCTTTTTAGGCGACATTTTTTATCTCCCCATTCCCCTTCTGCGGGGCTTTGCCAGTGTGGGAGATTTTTGCCTGGCTGCGGGAGTCTTTTTCTGTCTCATGGCCATGATGAAGCCCTCCCGTCTGCCCATATGGCTGCGCAATGGATAACTCAGATTGGAAAAAGGGACAGCCCCCCTTCATGGGAGCTGTCCCTCTTTTTTGTCTTATCGGATGTTGTAGTTCCCTCTCACCATCAGGGTGACCGCTCCGGACGCCTTCACGCCCCGGCCATCAATGGTAGCCAGGTAGAGGTGGTTGGCGCTCAGCGCTCCTCCCGGAGCCAGCGCGCTGCCGTCCGTCATGTCCACCAGGCCGGGCGAGGAGTCCGATACGCAGACCGCTGTGCCGCTGCGCAGCAGGATCTCGCAGGCGGCGCCCGCGATCAGCTGCTGTCCCTGTTTGAGGGTCACCACCTGATAGACCGAGGCGCTCCCCCCGGTCCCGCCCGATCCCTGCACCTGCTGGGCGTAACTGTCGGCCACCTGCTCCAACTGCGCCTTAAGGGCGCTCTCCCGCTGGGTGAGCTTGGCGTCCACCTGGGAGAGAATGGAAGGCGTTGCCTTCTCATTGAGATAACTCAACGTCACCAGGGGATCGCTCTGGCTGCCCTGTGCGGCAGCCAGAGCCACTCCCATCAGGGACAGCGTCACCAATCCTCCGGCCAAAAGGCGCGGCATCCATTTTGTTGCTTTCATGGGCGTCCTCCTATGTACGATTCCAAAACGGACGTCAGGCCGGCAAACGCTGCATATCACTATGTAGCCTTTCGCCGGCCCGCGTCCCATGTGTTCTGTCTCTGCCGCGCCAGCGGTCAGACCAGCTGTTGGAGATGAAGGCCAAAGCTGACCGCAATGGCAGAATCCACCTGTTTCATCAGGGTGCCGTCCAGCCTCCCCATATGCTCACGCAGCCGTTTCTTATCCAGAGTCCGGATCTGCTCCAGCAGGACCACCGAATCTTTTGGGAGCCCATAGCTCCCGGCCGCAAACTCGATGTGGGTCGGCAGGCGCGCTTTGCCTGTCTGAGAGGTGATGGCCGCCGCGATGACGGTGGGGCTGTGCTTGTTGCCCGTATCGTTCTGTACGATCAGGACCGGACGCACGCCCCCCTGTTCGCTGCCCACCACAGGACTCAGGTCGGCATAAAAGATGTCTCCACGTTTCACGCTGTTGTCCACAAAAGCTCACACTCCGCCGGAAGATAGTGGCCGGCGTCACCGGGGGTTTCCCCCCTTCGCCAAGCTACTATGATTCTCCCACGGCACGGCGGGATTTATACACAGCGCCCGGAAAATCCCCCGGAAGCTGTGTGCCCTCCGTCGGCCCGGCGATACTCTCCCCGGGCCATTTTATGCTCCGGTGCCGGCAGCGGTTCCTCTCTCACTCCAGATAGATCCGGGGCACCCGGCGGGAGACCGCGCAGAGCAGCTCATAGGAAATGGTGCCCAGCATGTCTGCGTGCTCTTCCACGGGTATTCTCGTTCCAAAGACCTCGGCCACATCGCCGGGGCGGACGTCCTCCCCCGCGGGGACCATGCACAG
This sequence comes from Clostridiales bacterium, assembly GCA_018374635.1. Lineage (GTDB taxonomy): Bacteria > Bacillota > Clostridia > Oscillospirales > Oscillospiraceae > Pseudoflavonifractor_A. The sequence continues at coordinate 16,835 of JAHAEW010000033.1, read as the reverse complement.
GTCCATGCATACCCGGCCCAAGATGGGACGCCGCTGACCGCCCAGGGAGACGGCTCCCCGGTTGGACAGGCCCCGGGACAGTCCGTCTGCATATCCGATGGAGAGCACTGCCAGACGGGTATTCTCCTCCAGCCGGGCCGTCCGGCCATAGCTCACGCAGGCGCCGGCGGGACGCTCTTCCACCGCGGCCACCCGGGTCTTGAGGGCCATCACCGGCTCCAGCGTACCGCCGTCCAGTCCCACGCACTCCGGCGCGGGATAGTGGCCATAGAGCGCGATCCCCGGCCGCACCATATCCAGATGGGTGCACGGAAAGCGCAGGGTGGCCGCGCTGGCGGCACAGTGCCGGATCGCAAACGTGATCCCCATGCCCTCCAGCTTTTCGATCAGATCCAGAAAGCGGGTAAACTGGAGCATGGTAAACTCCTCGCTTCCGTCGGCGTCGGAAAAATGGGTAAAGATCCCCTCATGAACCAGTCCGGGCAGCGCGCAGATAGCCGCCATGGCCTCCGCCGTCTGCTCCAGATGGGACGCGCCGCAGCACAGGCCCAGCCGGGACATTCCGGTGTCCGCCTTGAGATGGATCTTCACCGCTCTCCCCTCGGCCCCCGCCGCCGCAGAGAGGGCCCGGGCAGTCTCCAGATCCCAGACGGTCTGGGTCAGACGCAGGCGTACCACATCGGCCGCGAACTCTGCCGGAGTCTGTCCCAGGACCAGGATGGGAGCTGTGATCCCCGCTACCCGGAGCTCTGCTCCCTCATCCAGAGAGGCTACCGCCAGATAGTCCGCGCCCAGCTGTTCCAGACGCCGGGCCACGGGAATAGCGCCGTGTCCATATGCGTTGGCCTTGACCACACCCAAAAAGCGGCACCCAGGGGACAACATGCCCCGCAGCGCACGGTAATTATGCTCCAGCGCGCCCAGGTCGATCTCCGCCCAGGTGCGCTTCTGCCTGCTCTCCATGTAACCCGCCTTCTTTCCCATTCACCACAGACGCCGTTGATTTTCATGCGTGCAGACATTATCATAGCACAAACCGCACATTCTCACAAGGGAAGCCGGTCAATTTCCGGGAAATTCCCTTCAAATGGCGTTTCCTGCGGGTTCTGGACTTTTTCCCGGTTCTTTCATCCATTTTTAATCTTTCCTTTAAAGAAACTCAAAGACATTTTGTCCGGCTTCGGGTATAATATAGATCATCCGGAGGGAGAAGCTCTCCCGTCGTGACCGCCAAACCAATCCACACATTGCAGGATCAATCTAACATCAGGAGGTGTCTCTCTATGTGGGATAAACTGACCGATACGCTGACCAATGTGGCCTATGCCGGTGTAGGCGCCGCTGCCATCGCAGCGGAAAAAGCCGGCGAGCTGGGCAAAGTCCTGGTCGAAAAGGGCGAGATTGCCGCAGAGCAGGGACGGCAGCTCGGTGAGGAGCTTCAGGAAAAAGGCAGACAGGCTGCCAAGGAGCGCCGGGAGCAGCTGTTCCAGGAGGCGCTCCAGGCCATGACCGCCCAGGAGCGGGAGGCGCTGCGCCTCCGTCTGGACGAGCTGGATGAGCTGGAGCGCCAGGCGGAGGAGGCCGCCCGGGAAGCAGCGGAAGCCGCTCCGGCCGACAATGTGACCGAGATCCCCCGTCCTCACTGCGACTGCTGCGAGGACAAGTCGAACCAATAACACAGGAAAAGGAGCTGCCGGATGGCAGCTCCTTTTCCTGTGGGGTTATACCATAGAAAATTCGGACAGAACACACTGGATCACCATAAATCCGTCCTGGCTGATCTCTCCCCGCAGCATGGCATGGGTCTCCCGGTCAAACCAGACCTGAAGCTCTGTTCCGCTGCCCGCCTCTGCCTCCGGGTCACGGATGGTGATGTGGAGGGTCTCAGGCTCTTCTCCGCCCCCCTCCAGCACACTCTCGGCCAAAAAGCCCTCCTGTACACCGGTCAGCAGAGCCGGAAGGGCATTCATGGGACTCAGCCCCGCCTCGTTCAGGGGGCCGGTCTCCACCCGCACCCCCTCATATTCCAGCGCGGTCTCCCCCGCCCGGATATGGGCCGTGATTCCTGCAATATGCTCCGGCCCGGTGATCGCAAGGGTCATCTCCCCCTCCCGCTCATAGGAGAGGTCCAATCCATAGGTATAGACCCGCTGGCTGTAATCCGCGGTCAGTTCCACATGTGCGGAGCAGCTCTGCATGGCCAGATATTCCGTCCGAATCTCCAGTGCCAGCTGCTCGGCCTCATTTCCTGTCTCTCCGCCGCAGGACGGCAGCAGCAGACACAGGGCTATCATCGGTGCACACATCCAGCGATGGCGCACGCCCGTCCCTCCTTCTTTATTGGGGTCCCAGCTCCCGGATCTTTCCCTCGCACTCCCGCAGGACACGGGGGAGCCGTTCGATCATATCTCCGGGGGTCATGCCGTATTCGCCGATCTCTTCGGCGCACAGGTCCCCCGCCCGGCCGTGGAGCCACACAGCCATGGGCACCGCCTCCCGGCAGGACATCCCCTGCCCCAGCAGTGCCAGGATAATACCGCCCAGGACGTCTCCGCTGCCTCCTTTGGCCATGCCCGGATTCCCAGTGGTATTGATATAGGCCGAACCGTCCGGGAACGCCGTGATCGTGCGGTGTCCCTTGAGTACCAAACAGCAGCCGTGCTCCCGCGCAAAGGAGCGGGCGGCGGCCAGCCGGTCTCCGCTGCTCAGATCTCCGCCAAGGCGGAGGAACTCCCCGTCATGGGGCGTCAGGATGGTGACCACGCCCCGCCGGTCCTCCAACACATCTATATGCCCTTCCAGCGCATTTATGCCGTCCGCGTCCAGGATCACGGCGGCATGGGCGGAGCGCAGCAGATGCCGCACCACCGACGCCACACCGTTTCCCCGGCCCAGCCCGGGCCCGATCAGACAGACGTCGCTGGCGTTCATCCGGGCCAGGATCTGCTCCGCGGCCTCCAGAGAGAGCATCCCTGTCTTGCCCGCGGGCAGGGGGCTGGGCATGGCCTCGTCCAGTTTCATCGCTACCACCGGCCAGATGGGCTCCGGCACGCCTACCGACACCAGCCCCGCTCCCGCGCGGAGGGCCGCCCGGGCCGCCAGGACGGGGGCCCCGGTGTAGCCCACCGAGCCTCCCAGGATGTAGTCCCGTCCGAAATTCCCCTTGTGGGCGTCCCGCTCCCGCCGGGGCAGGTAGACGTCATTTTCACACACGGAGTAAAAATTGCTCTCCGTCCACAGCACCAAATCCAGGGGAATGCCGATCTCGGCCACCGTCAGCCGGCCGGTGCGCAGACCGCCCTCTCCCAGAAAATGCCCGGCCTTGGGCAGGGAGAAGGTCACCGTCACATCGGCCCGCACCGCGTCCCCCAGGACCCGTCCGGTATCGGCCTCCACACCGCTGGCGATGTCTGCGGATACTACCGGGATGTCGCAGGTGTTCATCATCTGCACCGCCATCAGGGGATCTCCCCGCAGGGGGGTATTCAGCCCGATCCCAAACAGGGCGTCCACCATCACATCGGCCTCCAGGCACCAACAGGCAAAATCGGGGTCATCGGGGGTAAAGTCCTCCAGGGCGCCCCCCTTCTCTTCCAGACGGCGCTCCATCTCCCGGCAGTCGGGAGTCATCTTCTCCCGCCGCCCTACCAGAACGGCCCGGACCTCCATCCCCGCCTCCAGCAGAAAACGGGCGGCGGCCACGCCATCCCCGCCGTTGTTGCCTGCGCCGCAGAAGCAAACCGCCCGACGGGGCTTTCCCGGACGCTCCGGCCTCGCCTCCGCCACCCGGGCAGCGGCCTGCGCCACTGCCCGGGCCGCATTTTCCATGAGTACGGCGGACGCGATCCCCCGCTCCCGAATCGCCGCGCGGTCCATCTCCCGCATCTGTTGGGCTGTTGCGATCTTCATATACTCTCTTCCTCCGCTGAAACGACTGCACGGCCGGCCCTGCCCGCTGTCCGCCCCCTCTCTCGGCGGGAGAAACAGTCTGGTCCGATCCATGCGCTGTGTGATTCAGCCCTTATTCTAGCACGTCACCTTCTCTTTGTCTAAGCCTATTTTCTCTCTGGGGCAGAAAAAGAGGGAGCGCCCCCCTCCTCTGTATGGAGTGCGTGCGCTCCCGTCTCTCCCGGCGGCTTTTCCGCCCTCAGATGCAGGTAAATCCTCCGTCCACCAAGACGGTGCTCCCCGCCATAAAGCTGGCCGCGTCGCTGGCCAGAAATACGATCATGGCGGCAATCTCCTCCGGCTGGGCCAGCCTCTTGATGGGGAAGAGGCTGGCGAAGTCGTCCAGGCTGCCGTTGGCCTCGATCCCGCACATCAGAGGTGTAAGGGTCCCTCCGGGGCAGACCGCGTTGACCAGTATCCCCTCCGCAGCGTAGTCCGCCGCCATGCTTCGGGTGAGCTGGATGACCGCTCCCTTGGTAGAGGCATAGGCGTCCAATCCCGGTGCGCCCACCGTTCCCACGGTGGAGGCGATGTTGATGATGCGCCCTCCGCCCCGCCTGCGGATGGCCGGGATCAGATGCTTGCTCATCAGATAGACGCTGGTCACATTGACGGCAAAGATCCGGTTCCACTCCTCCAAAGACAGCGTCTCCACCGTCCCGTCAATGGACATGCCCGCATTGTTGACCAGAATGTCAATCTCCGGGTAGTCCCGCAGGATGGCATCGCAGGTCTTTGCGATCTCCTCCGGACAGGCCATGTCACAGGGGTAGAAATGGCAGTCTCCGAGCCGCTCCATCTCCGCGCCCCGCTCCCGGTCGCGGCCCAGGATCAGGACGGCGGCTCCCCGTTCCAGCAGCTTTTCCGCGGTGCTTCTTCCGATTCCGGAGGTCCCTCCGGTGATCACCGCTACCTTTCCGCTCATTTCCATGGCGTCATTCTCCTTTCCGCTTTTGCATCAGCCCAGCTCGTACTCATTGGGAACATGGATGGCGCCGTCCGCAATGGCCTGAATGGTCTCGTCCACCTTGTCCAGCACTTCCTGGGGGATCTCCTTTTTGAGCGCCTCGTTCCACTCGGAAGAAACCGACTCATTGGACATATCGAGATACATGATCTCCGGCTCGCCCATCTCACCGCTCAGGATGGCCTCGGCCGCCTTGATAAATGCCCTGGACCAGTCGCCCATGGTATTGCCCACCACAGATTCCGGCGCGAGGGGAATAAAATCGCCCAGGGAGCCAAAGGCCCGGACTCCTTCATGCTCACTGACCGCCTTGATCGCGCCGCCCTGCCCCTCATTGGTATTGCTGTAAATAAAATCGGCCCCCATCTGGATCTGGTTGGTGGTGGTCTCGTAAGCCTCGGTGGTATCCGTGGAGCTCAGGACAGCGAAGAGCACCTCCACATCGGGGTTCACACTCTCGGCTCCCAGCTTGAAGCCGTTGGTCGTCTTGGTATAGGCAGGGAAATCACCGCCCACGGAACAGCCGATCACATTGCTCTTGGTCATCAGTCCCGCAATGACGCCGGCCACATAGGTGCCCTGCTCCAGGCAGAGGCAGGCGTGGAACTGATTTTCCCGGATCTCGGTCCCGCCTGTGGTGACAAACCAGGTGTCCGGATAGTCCTGGCTGATCTCCGCCAGCGGCGTGGAGCACTGTCCCCCATGGCCGAATACGATCTTGTACCCCTCGGCGGCCATGGTCTCCCCTTCGCTCTTGATGGCGTCCGCTGTGGCCGCCTCTACCACGGCCACATGACAGTCAAACCGCTCCTCCAGCAGTGCGCCGGCCTCGGTCGCCTGCTGGGAGAAGCCGCCGTCCGTGGGGGACCCGGGGATGAGAATGCCGATCTTGATCTCACTTTCTCTCTCCGGCGTCCCGGAGGAACCGGCGGGAGCACCCTCGCCTCCCCCTCCACACGCGGTCAGGCCGCCCATCAGAAGGGCGGAAGCGGTCCATAGGGAAATCTGCTTTTGAGACATTCCTTCATATCTGTTTCCTCCTATCACAAAATGGAGCCCACGGCCCCAGGGATAACGGAAAACATATGGGCGTTTCATATGGATGCAGTCCATGGCGCTGTAAAATGATCGTTCCTTATCTTCTGCGGACCAGGCGCAGCGGCAGGATCTCCTTGCAGAAGCAGGCCGTGCCGCGCAGGAGTTCCAGGCTGCCCACCCCATACCGGACATCGTCCATCCGGAGCAGCGGGGTCCCCTCCGCCACCTCCAGCTTGGCGGCCAGCCCGGCGTCCGCCGTCTCCACCGTCTGCTCTGCCAGCGTGACCACCGGCTGCCGGATACAGAAGAGCTCCAGGAACTCGTTCAGGGTAAGCTCGGCAAAATTCTTCCAGCTCTGATAGTCGAAACCCAGGTTGCTGCCCCGGAAGTAGACCCTGCTGTGGATCATGGGAACTCCGTCCCCCAGGAATACGCGCTCCAGCATCAAAAGCCGTTCCTCCCCCCGGCCGATCTCCGCTCCGGCCGGCAACTCCACCTCTCCGGGCGGGAGCCAGCGGTCCTCCAGAAGCCGCACCGCAGGCGACATCCCCCGGGCGGCAAAGAGCTCCTGAAAGCTGAACTCCTCATCGACGCGGGGCTGAGCGGCGCAGACCGGCACGTTGATGAGAGTGCCCCGGCCCCGCCAGCGGGTGAGATACCCCCTGGACTCCAGTTCGCTCAGCACATCCCGGATCACCACCCGGCTCACTCCGGCCAGCTTTGCCAGCTCCTCCTCGGACGGCAACTTCTCGGTCCCCTCTTTGACCGACTGGGAGATGAGACGCAGAAGCGTCACCTTCCCCTGGGCATAGGGCTCGCTGGGCGCCCGCATAGGACGTGCGATCATATCTCATCCTCCTCTCACATCAGATTTGTGGTACATTGCATCTATTAGTATTACTATTTATAGTATAGTATGATGAAATGTTCCTGTCAATCCCTTTTCGGCGCCATACTGCCCGGTATGGCAAAATGTGCCTTTCTTTCCCCCGTCCCCTTGTATAAGCATACAAAAATCGACGTCTATACTTGCAAAGCGCCAGAAGAGCCGATATAGTATAGGTATTCTTTCTTTGATAAGGGGGAACGGACGTGGATCGGATGCTGAACTGGGAGATTACTGCACATAAGCGCCTGTCTCAGGGTCCCAATGCGTCCAAAATAGCGGTTTGATCAGGAAGGGTATCCGTATAACGGATACCCTGATTTATTTTTTACCGTCCTAACTTTTTGTTTGGTTCCGTCTCCCTTCCCAAGATGAACGAGGAGGTCATTCCTGTGAAGAAAGTTGCCATCATCATGGGCTCTGACAGCGACTGGCCGGTGGTCAAGGCCGCCTGCACCCAGCTGGAGGAGTTCCACATCCCCTATGAGGCTCACATTCTCAGCGCCCACCGCACTCCCGTCCAGGCGGCCGAGTTCGCTAGGGACGCCCGGAAAAACGGCTTCGGCGTGCTCATCTGCGCCGCCGGGATGGCCGCACACCTGGCGGGCGCCTTTGCCGGCAACTCCACCCTGCCTGTCATCGGCATCCCCATGAAGGGGGGCGCCATGGATGGCCTGGACGCCCTGCTGGCCACGGTCCAGATGCCCAGCGGCATTCCCGTTGCCACAGTGGCTATCAACGGCGCCAAAAATGCCGCCGTCCTGGCCGCCCAGATCCTGGCTGTGAGCGATGACGGCCTGGCCGCCCGGCTGGATGAGGCCCGGACCACGATGGCCCGGCAGATCGCCGAGAAGGAAGCCAAGCTTCAGGCCGAACTGGCCCGGTAAGCTGTGCCCCCGCCCCATAAACCGATCTATGAATCTTTGTTCTGGAGGAATGATCCACATGGAAAAGAAACTGGTTTACACCGGAAAGACCAAAGACGTGTTTGCCCTGGACAACGGCAACTACCTGCTGAAATTCAAAGACGACTGCACCGGCAAGGACGGTGTGTTTGATCCCGGTGAAAACTCCGTGGGTCTGACCATCGACGGTGTGGGCGATGTCAACCTGCGCATGTCCATCTATTTCTTTGAGAAGATCAACGCCGCCGGGATCAAGACCCACTATGTCAGCGCCGATCTGGAGAACACCACTATGGAGGTCCTCCCCGCCAAGGTGTTCGGCCATGGCCTGGAGGTCATCTGCCGCCACAAGGCCGTTGGCAGCTTCCTGCGCCGGTACGGCGAGTACATTGAGGAAGGCGCCGACCTGCCCGCCTATGTGGAGACCACCTTTAAGAACGACGAGAAGGGCGATCCCCTGGTTACCAAGGACGGCCTGGTGGTGCTGGGCGTCATGAGCGAGAAACAGTATGACGACATGAAGGCCCAGACCCAGCAGATCACCCGGATCGTGGCCGATGAGCTCAAGGCCCGCGGCCTGGTCCTCTACGACATCAAGTTTGAGTTTGGCTATGACGCCGACGGCAACGTCATGCTCATTGACGAGGTGGCCTCCGGCAACATGCGGGTGTACAAGGACGGCGAGTATGTGGACCCCATGACCCTCTCCAAGCTTTTCTTTGCCCAGTAATGGTCTCTGCCACCGATATCCTATATGTATACAAGGGGAATATAACGTATGGAAAAAACAACGCAGCTCTATGAGGGCAAGGCCAAGAAGGTCTACGCCACCGAGGACCCCGACCTGGTCATCGTATCCTACAAGGATGACGCCACCGCCTTCAACGGCCTTAAAAAAGGCACCATCACCGGCAAGGGGGCCATCAACAACCGCATGACCAACAACCTCATGCGCCGCCTGGAGGCCAATGGGGTCCCCACCCACTTTGTGGAGGAGCTCAGCGACCGGGAGACCGTGGTCAAGAAGGTCTCCATTGTGCCCCTGGAGGTCATTGTCCGCAACCTCTCCGCCGGCTCCTTCGCCAAGCGCTACGGCGTGGAGGAGGGCATCGTCTTTGACGAACCCACCATCGAGTTCTCCTACAAGAACGACGACCTGGGCGATCCTCTGCTCAACTCCTACCATGCCCTGGCCCTGAAGCTGGCCACCCGGGAGGAGATCGCGCTCATCACGAAGTACGCCTTTATGGTCAACGACCTGCTCAAGGGCTTCATGAAGGAGATCGGCATCGACCTGGTGGACTTCAAGCTGGAGTTCGGCAAGACCGCCGACGGTCAGATCGTCCTGGCTGACGAGATCTCCCCCGACACCTGCCGCCTGTGGGACGAAAAGACTCACGAGAAGCTGGACAAGGACCGCTTCCGCCGGGATCTCGGCGGCGCGGAGGAGGCCTATGAGGAGGTCATGCGCCGCCTCATGGGGGAGTAAGCCTCTTACAGTTCCCTTTGTAATCTGACTTGGCGGACCGGCTCCCTGCCGGCCCGCCCCCACATTTTTATTGGAGGAAAGACTTTGGGCGGTTTCTTTGGTGCGGTCTCCAAGCGGGACTGCGTACTTGACATCTTTTTCGGCGTGGACTATCACTCCCACCTGGGCACCAGCCGGGGCGGCATGGCCATCTATGACCGGGACAAGGGATTCCAGCGCCAGATCCACAACATCAAAAACACCCCCTTCCGAACCAAGTTCGAGAAGGATCTGACCGATTTTGCCGGACACAGCGGCATCGGCTGCATCAGCGACACAGACCCTCAGCCCTTGCTGGTGCGCTCCCATCTGGGGCTCTTCGCCATCACCACCGTGGGTATCATCAACAACGCCGAGGATCTGGTAAAACAATATTTCGACACCGGTGTCGGCACCCAGTTCATGGCCATGAGCTCCGGCAAGGTCAACTCCACCGAACTCATCGCCGCCCTTATCAACCAGAAGGACAACCTGGTGGACGGCATCCGCCATGCCCAGGATGTGGTGGACGGTTCGGCCACCATCCTCGTCCTCACCCCCGACAGCGAGATCATCGCTGCTCGGGACAAGGTGGGCCGCCTCCCTGTCCTGGTGGGCCGGGACGAGGACGGCTGCTGTGTGTCCTTCGAGTCCTTCGCCTACCACAAGCTGGGCTATCAGGACTGCTACGAGCTCGGCCCACGGGAGATCGTCCGGGTCACCGCCGACGGTGTGGAGCAGCTCTCCGCCCCCGGCACGGAGATGAAGATCTGCGCCTTCCTGTGGACCTATTACGGCTACCCCAACTCCAACTACGAGGGGGTCAACGTGGAGGTCATGCGCTACCGCAACGGCGAGATCCTGGCTGACGCCGACCGGGAGCGGGGTATCGCCCAGGACGTGGACTATGTGGCGGGCGTTCCCGACTCAGGTATCCCTCACGCCATCGGCTACGCCAACCGCAGCGGCAAGCCCTTCGCCCGTCCCTTCGTCAAGTACACCCCGACCTGGCCCCGCTCTTTCATGCCGGACAACCAGAAGGTCCGCAATCAGGTGGCCAAAATGAAGCAGATCCCCGTGCCCGAGCTCATCCAGGGCAAGAAGCTGCTGTTGATCGACGACTCCATCGTCCGTGGCACCCAGATGCGGGAGACCGTGGATTTCCTCTATGAGTCGGGCGCCAAGGAGGTCCACATCCGCTCGGCCTGTCCCCCCATCATGTACGGCTGCAGGTACCTGAACTTCTCCTCCAGCAAGTCGGAGATGGAGCTTATCACCCGCCGCACTGTCCAGGAGCTGGAGGGCGAGGAGGGCGGGGCCCATCTGGACGAGTACGCCGACCCCGCCACCGAGCGCGGCCAGTGCATGCTGGACGCTATCTGCAAAAAGCTCCACTTCACCTCTCTGGGTTACCAGTCTCTGGAGGGCCTCATGAAGGCTATCGGGCTGGAGCCCTGCAAGGTGTGCACCTACTGTTGGACCGGCAAAGAGTAAGGCCGTTCCCCCACTATTTTTCTGGAGGTTCGTATGGAAAACTCTCATTCTGCTTCCTACGCCGCCGCCGGCGTGGATGTGACCGCCGGCTATGAGGCGGTCAAGCGTATCAAGCCCATGGTGGAATCCACCTACATCCCCGGCGTGCTGGGCACCCTGGGCGGCTTCGGCGGCATGTTCGCCCCCGACCTGGCCGGGATGAAGCGCCCTGTGCTGGTCTCCGGCACCGACGGCGTGGGCACCAAGCTCCGCCTGGCCCTGCTGCTGAACAAGCACGACACCATCGGCATCGACTGCGTGGCCATGTGCGTCAACGATATCATCTGCGGCGGCGCGTCCCCCCTCTTCTTCCTGGACTACATCGCCTGCGGCAAGAATGATCCCGTGCGCATCGCCGAGATCGTCGCCGGCATCACCGAGGGCTGCCGCCAGTCCGAGTGCGCCCTGGTGGGCGGCGAGACCGCCGAGCACCCCGGCGTCATGCCCGATGAGGACTATGACGTGGCCGGTTTCTCGGTGGGTATCGTGGACGAGGAGAAGATCATCGACGGCAAGCGCCTGAGCGAGGGCGACGCCCTCATCGGTCTGGCCTCCACCGGCGTTCACTCCAACGGCTTCTCCCTGGTGCGCAAGGTCTTTGACGTGGAGCACGCCGATCTGAACGCCCCCGTGGACGAGCTGGGCGGCAAGAGCCTGGGTGAGACCCTCCTCACCCCCACCCGCATCTATGTCAAGGCGGTCAAGGCTCTCCTGAAGGCCGGTGTGGACATCCACGCCATCAGCCACATCACCGGCGGCGGCTTCTATGAGAACGTCCCCCGCATGATGACTGAGGGTCTCACCGCCCGCATTGAGCTCTCCTCCTTCCCCCGCCTGCCCATCTTCGACCTGATCCAGAAGAAGGGCAACATCCCCGAGCGGGACATGTACAACACCTTCAACATGGGCCTGGGCATGCTCCTGGCCGTCCCCGCCGGGGAGGCCGAGAAGGCTCTGGAGATCCTCCGTGCCGCCGGAGAGAGCGCCTACGCCGTGGGCTCCGTGGTCCGGGGCGACGCCGGCGTAGAGCTGGTGTAAGGCCATGGCGGAAAAACGCATCGCTGTTCTGGTCTCGGGCGGCGGAACCAATCTTCAGGCCCTCATCGACGCCCAGGGCCGGGGAGAGCTGGGGGGCGGCGTGCTGGCCGCCGTCCTCTCCTCCCGGGCAGACGCCTATGCCCTGGAGCGGGCTGAAAAAGCCGGTATCCCCGGCTATGTGGTGGCCCGGAAGGATTACCCCTCCCCTCAGGCCATGACCATCGCTCTGGTGGAGAAGCTCAAGGCCCTCTCCATCGACCTGGTGGTGCTGGCCGGCTTCATGCACATCCTCACCGAAGAGATGGTGGAGGCTTTCCCCAACGCCATCCTGAACGTCCATCCGGCCCTCATCCCCTCCTTCTGCGGCAAGGGGGCCTACGGGCTCCACGTCCATGAGATGGCCCTCTCCTACGGCGTGAAGGTCACGGGCGCTACCGTCCACTTCGTCAATGAAGAGGCCGACGGCGGCCCCATCGTGCTCCAGAAGGCGGTGGAGATCCGGGAGGGTGACACCCCGGAGATCCTCCAGCGCCGGGTCATGGAGGAGGCCGAGTGGAAGCTCCTCCCCCAGGCCGTTTCGCTCTTCTGCCAGGATAAGCTGGCGGTAGAGGGCCGGCACGTGCACATTCTCCCCTAAATTCCCAGCCCTTCCGACAGGCGTCTTGACAAGGCCGCTGGGGATATGCTATCCTAAAAAAGCTGTATGACTGACGGAACCGTGGGCTTACCACATGGAGTACAGCTTTTGTTATGCCGACCGTCTGGGCGCACCTGTTTTTGGTGCGCCCATTTTCTTTTTTCATCCACTTCATTGTCAGGAGGAATCTTTCATGAACACCTTGAATCTCTGTGAGCTGCTCCAGTCCCATCCCTACCCCGGCCGGGGCATCCTGCTGGGCAAGTCTGCCGACGGCAGACACAGCGTCATCGCCTATTTCATCATGGGCCGCAGCGAGAACAGCCGCAACCGCATCTTCGAGGTCACCGAGGACGGCATCCGCACCAAGGCCTTTGACGAGAGCAAGATGACCGATCCCTCCCTCATCATCTACCATCCTGTCCGGGTGGTGGGCGACGACACCGTGGTCACCAACGGCGATCAGACCGACACCGTCCGGGACGGCCTGCTGGAGGGCAAGGTCTTTGCCCAGTCCCTGCGCACCCGGGAGTTTGAGCCCGACGGCCCCAACTACACCCCCCGGATTTCCGGCCTGCTCCACAAGGACGGCAGCTACGCCCTCTCCATTCTGAAGAGCGCCGACGGCGATCCCTCCTCCTGCCGCCGCTACTTCTTCGGCTATGAGCACCCCCTGGCCGGACAGGGCCACTTCATCCACACCTATCAGGAGAACCGGGACCCCCTGCCCTCCTTTGAGGGAGAGCCCCGTCAGGTCGCCATCACCGCCCCCGACGCCCAAACCCTGGCCCGGGAGCTATGGGAGAGCCTCAACGAGGACAACAAGGTCTCCCTCTTCGTCCGCTACACTGATCTGGAGAGCGGAAAGAGCGACACCGTCATTCTGAACAAGCATCAGTAATTTCACCACTACATACCAACAAACGGAGGCTCTCACATGACTGAACTGGAACTGAAATACGGCTGCAACCCCAACCAGAAGCCCGCCCGCATCTATATGGAGGAGGGAGAGCTCCCCCTCCAGGTCCTCAACGGCCGCCCCGGCTACATCAATTTCATGGACGCTCTCAACTCCTGGCAGCTGGTCAAGGCCCTGAAGAAGGCCACCGGCCTGCCCGCCGCCGCCTCCTTCAAGCACGTCTCCCCCGCCGGAGCTGCTCTGGGTCTCCCCCTCACCGAGGTGGAGCGGAAGATCTACTTTGCCCCCGAGGGAGAGCTCTCCCCCATCGCCTGCGCCTACATCCGGGCCCGGGGCGCGGACCGTCTGTGCTCCTTCGGCGACTGGGCCGCCCTCTCCGATGTGTGTGACGCTGACACCGCCCACTTCCTGGCCGGTGAGGTCTCCGATGGCGTCATCGCCCCCGGCTATACCGACGAGGCTCTGGAGATCCTCAAGACCAAGCGCAAGGGCGGCTACAACGTGGTGGCCATCGATCCCGACTACACCCCCGCCCCCATCGAGCGGCGCAACATCTTCGGCATCACCTTTGAGCAGGGCTATAACGATCTGGACATCTCGGAGGAGATGCTCCAGAACATCGTTACCGCCAACAAAGAGCTCCCCCAGCAGGCCAAGCACGATATGCTTCTCTCCCTCATCACCCTCAAGTACACCCAGTCCAACTCGGTCTGCTATGTGAAAAATGGCATGACCATCGGCGTGGGCGCCGGACAGCAGAGCCGCATCCACTGCACCCGTCTGGCCGGCAACAAGGCGGACATCTGGTGGCTGCGCCAGCATCCCAAGGTCCTGGGTCTCCAGTTCGTGGAGGGCATTCGCCGCCCCGACCGGGACAATGCCATTGACCTGTACATCTCCGAGGAGCACGACGACGTGCTGGCCGAGGGCGTGTGGCAGACCATCTTCCAGGTCAAGCCTGAAGTTCTCACCGCCCAGGAGAAGCAGGAGTGGATCGCCCAGCTCTCCGACGTGACCGTGGGCTCCGACGCCTTCTTCCCCTTCGGGGACAACGTGGAGCGCGCCCATAAGTCCGGTGTGCATTACATCGTCCAGCCCGGCGGCTCCATCCGGGACGACCAGGTCATTGCCACCGCCGACAAGCACGGCATGGTCATGGCCTTCACCGGCGTGCGCCTGTTCCACCACTAAGCGGTGTCCGCCCTGGAACGGAGCGGCGGCCTCAGCGGGACTCAGCTCAAATATCTGGCCGCCCTCTTCATGGTCATCGACCATGTTGGGATGTTCTTTGAGCCCATGTCCCCCTTCTTCCCGCCCGACTCCCTGTGGTTTTATCTCTTCCGGTATGTGGGGCGGCTGGCCTTTCCCATCTTTGCCTTCTTTGTGGCGGAAGGCTGCCGGAAAACCAGAGACTACGCCGCCTATCTGCGGCGCCTCTTCTGCTTCGCCGCCCTCACCCAGATCCCTCTCTACTTTGTCATGCCGGAGGACGGGCACAGCGTCATCACCACCTTTTTTCTCGCCTCTCTGGCCATCGGTCTCTACCGGCGCTCCCAGGAGAAGGGCCGTCCCGTCCTTGGGCTCCTGCTGGGCGGTGTTTGCGTCTTTCTGGTCCAGCCCCTTCACGGGGATTATGGCTGGATCGGGGCTCTTATCGTGGTCATCCTCTATTTCTGCGGGGAGGACCGCGCCCGCCAGCTCCGGATGCTCGCCCTGTGCCTGCTGTGCTACTATCTGGCGGGGAACCTTTGGGCCTACTGGGGCGTGCCCGCCCTCTCCATCCTCCCCACCGAGGGGTGGGCCCGGTTCCTGGTGGATATGAGGGGACGGCTGCCCTATTTCCAGCGCTTCTATCTGCCCTATTCCCTGCTGATGACGGCCTTTGCCTGTCTCTCCCTGGCGCCCCTCTCCCGCTACAATGGGACCCGCGGGAACGGAAACCGCTGGTTCTTCTACTGGTTCTATCCGGGGCATCTGGTCCTGCTGGCCGGACTGAGTGCCCTGCTCTCCTGAGTTTATCTGTGATTTGGAGGTCATCTCTATGCATGTTTTAGTGGTTGGCGGCGGCGGCCGCGAGCACGCCATCGTCTGGGCCCTGTCCAAGAGCCCCAAGGTAACGAAACTCTCCTGCGCCCCCGGAAACGCCGGCATTGCCGCTCTGGCCGGGTGCGTCCCGGTGAAGGCCACCGACGTGGAGGGCATGGTGGCCTGGGCCCGGGAGAACGCCGTGGACTTCGTCATGGTCGCCCCCGACGATCCCCTGGCCCTGGGCATGGTGGACGCCCTGGAGGCGGCGGGCATCCCCGCCTTCGGTCCCCGGGCCGACGCCGCGGTCATCGAGGCCAGCAAGTCCTTCTCCAAGGACCTGATGGCCAAGTACCACATCCCCACCGCCCGCTATCAGACCTTTACCGAGCTGCACGCCGCCCTCGCCTATGTCCGGGAGCAGGGCGCCCCCATCGTGGTCAAGGCCGACGGCCTGGCCCTGGGCAAGGGGGTCATCGTGGCCCAGAGCGTGGAGGAGGCCGAGGAGGCCGTCCGCGCCATGATGGCCGACAAGAAGTTCGGCGAGGCTGGCGCCAAGGTGGTCATTGAGGAATGCATGACCGGTCCCGAGGTCACCGTGCTGGCCTTCTGCGACGGGAAGCACTTGGTTCCCATGCCCGCCTCCCAGGACCACAAGCGGGCCTTCGACGGCAACCAGGGCCCCAACACCGGCGGCATGGGCTCCATCGCCCCGGCAGCCTGCTACACCCCCGATCTGGCCCAGGTGTGCATGGAGACCATCTTCCAGCCCACGGTGGACGCCATGGCTGCCGAGGGCCGTCCCTTCCAGGGCGTGCTCTACTTCGGCCTCATGCTCACGCCCCAGGGCCCCAAGGTGGTGGAGTATAACGCCCGCTTCGGCGATCCCGAGTGCCAGTCCGTCCTCTCCCTGCTGGAGAGCGACCTGATGGACATTCTCCTGGCCTGCCGCAGCGGCGCCCTGGACCAGACCGAGATCCGCTGGAAGGAGGGCGCGGCCTGCTGCCTGGTGCTGGCCTCCGGGGGCTATCCCGGCTCCTACCGGAAGGGGCTGCCCATCACCGGTCTGGAGGAGGCCGGGAAGACCGCCGTGGTCTTCCACGCGGGCACCGCCCGGAACGACTCCGGCACGCTGGTCACCGCCGGCGGCCGCGTGCTGGGCGTCACCGCCGTGGGCGGGGACCTGGATGAGGCCATCCGGGGCGCGTACGCCTCCGCCGGACACATCCATTTTGAGGGAATGCAGTTCCGCACCGACATCGGCCGGGCCTTCTAAATTGGATCTGCCGCAGACGCAGAAGGGCCGTCCGGAGCAACCATGCTCCGGACGGCCCTCAGACTGTCAATAAAGTATATTTCTTCGATTTATGCTGCAAGAGCCTCGCAGAGTTCCGCCGTCCGCAGACGGCGGAAGAGGGTCAAATCGTGTTTT
>JAHAEW010000143.1 GCA_018374635.1 Clostridiales bacterium | reverse complement strand
AAACACGATTTGACCCTCTTCCGCCGTCTGCGCCCGGCGGAACTCTGCGAGGCTCTTGCAGCATAAATCGAAGAAATATACTTTATCGACAGTCTGAGCAACCGTGGGTTGCTTGCTGTTTTAACGCTCTTGCTGTATGATCGTCATGAGGTGATCTTCTATGGACACAAAAGATGTGATTCGGGAACTTCGAATAAAAAAGGGGTTCTCTCAAGATGAACTTGCTGAAACGGTATTTGTAACGCGTCAAGCCGTATCCCGTTGGGAGAATGGCGAAACTACCCCCAATATCGATACGCTCAAGCTGCTTTCCAAACTGTTTGACATTTCCATCAACACACTTCTTGGTTCGCCAAGAGAACTCATTTGCCAGTGCTGCGGGATGCCTCTGGAGGACGCCAGTATCAGTAAGGAGATGGATGGTTCCTTTAACGAAGAATACTGCAAATGGTGTTATGCAGACGGAACATACATGTATCATGACATGGATGACCTGATCGATGTCTGCGTAAAACACATGGCAAACGACCAGTTCACACCCGAACAGGCGCGCGCATATATGAAAGACATGCTCCCCAAGCTGAAGTATTGGAAGCAACACGCCAATTTGGCTGGGGCGGAAGCGTTTGAACACTTCAAAAAGCAGCTGGTCGACGAGATCAATGCTTTGCACATAGAAGGCATGCCGAAGGTCGAAAAACTCCATGCGCTTGTGGGAGGATACATCAATCTGGAGTACAGACTCCCCAACGGAACACTCGCTAAGTTTTTGGATGATGGAGCAACTTACTTAGGAACTCAGCTGGAATGTGGCTCTGGCGAAAAGAGGCACTTTGGGATCGCCGCCAATATGGATCTCATTTTGGTGTGCACTTATGAAGAACATGGCGAAGCTCCCGAATTGGTAATTTATAAGAAAAGATAACACGAAAAATGCGGAAGTGAGTCAATCACTTCCGCATTCAGCTTGATAGGGATCTATGCGCCCGGCAGGCTCTGGTCAAAGGCGAAGAGGGCCTCGTTGATCTCGAACATGTTGTAGTTCCGGTGGGCAATAAAATACTCCACGATGATGTCGAACTTGGCCGGCAGGCGGAAGCCCTTTGTGATCTTGGCCACCGTATGCCGGTTCACCCCGGCGCCTTCCGCGATCGTGCTGTAATTGGTCTCCCTGGGATGAAATTTCATGTACGCCCAAATCTGCCGCTGCTTCTTGGTGAGCTTTTCCGGCGGCGTGATCCCCCGCATCTGGTCCAGGATCAGTTTTCGCTCCGCCTGCATCTCTTGGATGAGTACCTTCAGTTTTTCCTCACACTCCTGACGCGTCGTGGCATAGACATTCTTCGGCCTAATCCGCCTGTGGTACATGAATGTCCAGCAGGATCACGCCAAAGGGGCTCTCCCGGCGGCAGACATCCAGGGGCTCCCCATTCATGGCCATCTCATAGATTTTCTCCGGGACGACAAGCTCGGTTTCGTTCCCGTTATCCAGCACAATGGTCAATTTGTAATCATCGTCCTCCACATCTGGGTCATCCGCGTGGCTGTCCACAATGACGGCCGGGTAGTGCTGAGCCGGACCGATAAGGGCTGCGTTGGCACAGTAATGCAGTCCGGTGGCGATGGTGATCCCCACCAGCCCCATAAAAAGGCCGGCCCCCAGCCGCATACGCTTGGGCGTGCGCAGGATCAGAGGCACCGTCAGAACGGCGCCGATGGCCAGAACACGCACCAGCCAGCTAAAGCCCATATCAGCCTCCTGAAGGACAAAGCCGTCCCAGATATGATTGACCTGCCAGATGTAAATCAGGCCGATCAGCAGAACAGGGATCAAAGGGACTTTAACATGCATGGCATTCCACTCCGGGGTGGCGTTCTGGGGGCGGTCACCAAAGAGCAGCACCGGCGCAAACACCAGCCAGAACACCACAAGGGGAATGGGGGCCAGGGCGCCGATCTTCATAACGGTGGTAAATTTGGCGCCAGCGAAGAGATACAGCGGAATGGGCGCGATGACGCCGGCGGCAAACAGCAGTATGACCAACCACAGTCCCACCCGGATGCCCTTGATATGGTCGTGCCAGCAGGTGCGGTACTCCTCGCGCCATTGGACGGTGCGTCCCTGCTGCTCCTCCTGCTTAGCCTGCTTTTCCATAGTAGGGGTCAGAGCCGCGGCGAGGTTAGTGCTCTCGAGCCACTCCGCAAACCGGGGGATGCCCCGCATATTGGTCTCGATGGCGGCCAGCTTTTTCCCGCCCCTGCTCAGCAGGTGGATGGAGCGGTTGGCTGTCAGCTTCACGGAGGCCGCCTGTCCCGGCGCAAACTCCCGTGCCCTGCCCCAGCTGCTGATATACAACATGGCGTCATTCCGGAACACGAACAAAGACCGGTTGCGTCCGGCCAGCAGCATCCACACCCCCAGCAGGAACAGCAGCACACCGGGAACCGCCACGAAAGCGGTGACGTCCGGTTCAAAGGGCGGCGTTCCGGCCACGATGACACCCATGAGGGTCAGGATGAATCCAAGCGCCCACACAATTACGCCAAGAACCGTGACCACCACCCGCTCCCGGACGATCACTACCGGCGGCCGTGTTTCCTCCGGTTCGGCATGGCGGCAGCGAAGCAGCGCCAGGCCGAATCCGAGCAGATGCAGGAGCATCACCACGCCGGTCCATACGCCAGCCATATCCAACGGCTCATTTCCGTCCGGAATAAAAATCAGCGGGAGCAGGAGCAGGGCAAAAGCGATGGTGATCCCGCCCGTGAGCAGGCAGGGCCATTTGCTCCCCGGTGCAGGCAGGTCATGGGCTGGTTCCAGCGGCTTTTTGGGGGCGCTGCATTCCCTCTGGATGGGTTCCAGATCCGGCGCCTGCTCCAGAACCTTCCCGCAGTGGGGGCATTGGGGGACATATTCCATCTCAGCGGAAAAAGCCTTTCCCGCCATAGGCAGCGGCTGGCCGCAGGATGGACAGACCCAATATTTCTGAAAGACCCGTCTCCGGATCTGTTTCAGGATGACGAGAGATGCAGCGGGAAGCAGAACGACCAGGAGGATCAACCACGGATTGCGGGTTATCACCAGCCCGCCCATCACGACGGCGAGAAACACGCCCATGAAAAGCAGGAAGCGCGTCCCCATCTGTGTTCCCTGCTTCGATGCGGCAATGTAGGTTTCATTTCCCCGCTTCATGCCGGCGTGTTGAAGATCCAAAAGAAATGCCTCCATCAGCTCATAGAGGTCATCCGGATCGTCCACATCCTCGCTGGTGAACTGGTCGTACAGCGCCCCATTTACATACAGCTTTGCGCCCTCCCGGTTGATTTCGATCTTGCTGTGGAGCCGGGTCAGGGTCAGGCAGTCTCCGGAAAACACCGGCGCATACTGGGGATACCGGGCTTTCAGGCGCTCATACAACTGCTTGCGCTCTTTTTCTTGATACATCGGCAGTTCTCCTTACAAGTCACTTTCTAAAAGCCAGACAGATCCCCTGATAAAGGAGGAAGGGGACCGCCCCAATCACACCGACCAGGGTGTAGACTGGAAACGCAACGTTCCCGAGCAGGAGCTTCCGCCCGGCATAGATTCTGTGAGATATTGATAGAGCATCAGCCCTGTGGGGACGCCCGCCAGGAGCAGGCCCGCGCCGATGATATTGTTCCGAGGTTCTGCCGGTTCCGGGACCGGCAGGCCGTGTTCTTCAAAGTATGCGAGATAGTCCGGGTCATTCTGTTCTCCGGCTTGGGTCACCGATACAAAATACCCCAGCAGACATCCGATCAGCAGACAGGCCGCAACCAGGAGCAGCCGTTTCCATTCTCTGCGCATCCCGTACACCCCTTCCAGTGATATGGACAGATTATAGCATTACTCCTCTCTTTCGTCACCTGTTTTCAGAGTTTACGGCAATCATGCAGAGGTTTGCAAAGGATAACAGGGCCGGCGTTAAGTGAAACCTTTTGCTCCCGCAGCTCTGTGATTCAGAACCCCAGTTTATGCTGGATCCATAAGCCGCCTTTCTCAATAGTCTGAGGCGGGCAGCAACATTTTGTTGCTGCCCGCCTCAGCGTGTCGAAAAACTTCGACACGCTTCTCAAAAATGCAAGCATTTTTTCGAGGGGATGCAGGCCGCTGCGCGCACTCGCTTTCGCTCGCACAC
>JAHAEW010000032.1 GCA_018374635.1 Clostridiales bacterium | reverse complement strand
TCGCACACTTGCGGCCTGGGGAGTGTGTTTTCCGACGTACACGCCGCCGGAAAACACGATTTGACCCTCTTCCGCCGTCTGCGGACGGCGGAACTCTGCAAGGCTCTTGCAGCATAAATCGAAGAAATATACTTTATTGACAGTCTGAAGAGGCCGCCGGCAGTTTGCCGGCGGCCTCGTTCTGTCTGCCGCCCGGTTCCGGGGCATTCAGGCCGTTCTGAAATGCCGGCAAAATATTTTCCATGGAAAAGTGTTTGATAGTGCATGAAATCCTTCGCAATTTGCCCTTCCGGCGGCGAGAGAGGGCAGAAGCGTGGGAGAGGCGAGGAGTGCCTTGGTTGAATCGCCGTATTTTAGGGCGCTCTATCAAAAAGTTTTTCTATGAAGTTGACATATTTACCAAAAAGTCCTATACTCTTCATAGGAGTTTTGGAGAGATATGATATACTCCGACCTCCCAATTTGAAAGATGCAGATCACTGCAAGGAGAGGAGACATTTTCTATGTCCACAGGAACGAAAGAGACAAGCCGTTCTCTGTATGTCTTCGACAGCAAGCCTCCCATTCGCAAAGCGCTGCCGATTTCACTGCAACACATCATGGCCATGTTTTTGGGGACCGTCACGGTGCCCATTGTGTTGGCCGGCGCGGCCGGGGCTGATCCGGCCACACAGACCCTGATGATCCAGTACTCCCTGATGATGTCCGCTATCGCCACCCTGCTCCAGGCGTTCCCCCTGGGACCGGTTGGAGCCAAGCTGCCCATCATCTTCTGCGCGGGCTTTACCTGTGTGCCCGTATTTACCCCCATCGCGGCCCAGTACGGCCTGGCGGGCGCGTTCGGCGCGCAGATCCTGTGCGCAGTGGTGACCATCCTGCTGGGTTTCTGCGTGGGAAAACTCCATAAGTTCTTCCCCACCGTGGTGACAGGCACCATCATCCTGTCCATCGGCCTGTCCCTCTATCCCATCGCGCTGAAGTACATGGCGGGCAACGCCAGCTCCCCCACTTATGGCCAGCTCAATAACTGGATCGTGGCCTTCATCACCCTGGCCGCTGTGCTGCTCTTCAACCTGCTGGGCAGGGGCGTGGTCAAGATGGCCTCCATCCTGCTGGGCGCTGCGGTGGGCTACCTCGTGGCGGTCTGCATGGGTATGGTGCACTTTGACGGCGTGCTCTCCGCCGGGTGGATCGCCGTTCCAAAGCCCTTCTTCTTCGGCGCGCCGGTCTTTGATGTGTCTATGGTGCTCCCCGTGGTCCTGATCACGGTGGTCAATGTGATGCAGTCCGTGGGCGACATGACCGGCACCACTGTGGGCGGATTCGACCGGGAGCCCACCAGCAGGGAGCTGACCGGCGGCGTGCTGGCCTCCGGGCTTGCCACCCTGCTGGGGGCCGTGTTCGGCGTGCCCGCGGTCTCCTCTTACAGCCAGAACGTGGGCATCGTCTCCATGAATAAGGTGGTCAGCCGCCGGGTCATCACCGTGGCCTCCGTCATCATGCTGGCCCTGGGCGTAGTGCCCAAGTTCAGCGCCCTGGTGTCCACCCTGCCCGCCCCCGTGATCGGCGGCGGCACCTTGATTGTGTTCGGCATGATCACCCTCACCGGCCTCAAGCTGGTGACCAGCGAGCCCCTCACCGCCCGCAACAGCACCATCGTGGGCGTGTCCATCGCCCTGGCTATGGGCCTGTCCACCCTGGAGGGCACCCAGGCTCTGGAAAATTTCCCCACTCTGCTCCAGACTCTTCTGACCAAGCCCGTGGTGGTGGCCGGCGTTATGTCCTTTGTCCTCAACCTCATTGCCCCCAACAAGACCGTGGAGGAAGAGGCCAGGGAGCGCGCCGAGCTGGACGCCAAGTAAGGGCGGCCTAAAAAACGCCTGTAAAAAGCGTGTCGAAGGCTTTCGACACGCTGAGCGGCCGGGACCCAAAAGGTCCCGGCCGCCTGCGTCTGTCCGAGCCTTGCGCCTCGGGGCGAAATTTGATATAATCTCGGGGATGAAACGGAACGGAGGAGCAGCTATGGACACCATGATCATCGGCATCGCCGGGGGGACCGGTTCCGGTAAGACCACCCTGACCCGGCGGCTCAAGGAGCGCTTCGGAGGGCACGTGAGCGTGCTCTATCACGACAATTACTACAAGCAGCACGACGACATGCCCTTTGAGGAGCGCTGCAAGCTCAACTACGACCACCCCGACGCCTTCGATACCGACCGGATGATCCGGGATATCCGGGCGCTGCGCTGGGGGGAGACCATCCACTGTCCCACTTACGACTATACCGCCCACAACCGCTCCGCCGAGACGGTGGAGGTCCGGCCCACCAAGGTCATCCTTATTGAGGGCATCCTCATCTTCGAGAACAAAGAGCTGCGGGACCTGATGGACATCAAGATCTTTGTGGACACCGATGCGGACGTGCGCATCCTCCGGCGCATCCTGCGGGACGTGAAGGAGCGGGGCCGCTCCCTGGACTCGGTGGTGGAGCAGTATCTGACCACGGTCAAGCCCATGCACGAGCAGTTTGTGGAGCCCTCCAAGCGCTGCGCCGACATCATCGTGCTGGAGGGCGGCCACAACATCGTGGCTCTGGACATGATCATTGAGCGCATCCGCAGCCACGTGGAGCAGGACTAAGCAGGGCGGACTCATTTGGGCAGAATTTCATCGGATCTACACCCCTGGGGCGCTGGTACACAGGTACCGGCGCCCCTTTGTACAGCCGAAAAAGCCGCCTTGCCGGGATAGAAGGGAGAAATACGCCGAAATTGGAGACGCACCCTATACAGGGCGGTATGGGTGTGGTATAATACGCACTTGAATTTGAAAAAATCAGAATAGAGAGGGGAATGTCTGATTATGAACCGGATCGGCTTTGACAACGACAAATACCTGGAGATGCAGTCGGCCCACATCAAGGAGCGGATCTCCCAGTTTGACAACAAGCTCTACCTGGAGTTTGGCGGCAAGCTCTTTGACGACTACCACGCCTCCCGGGTGCTGCCCGGCTTCGCGCCCGACAGTAAAATCCGTATGCTCACCCAGCTCAAGGACAGCGTGGAGGTCATCATCGCCATCTGTGCCTCCGACATTGAGAAGAACAAGGTACGGGGCGATCTGGGCATCACCTACGACGTGGATGTGCTCCGCCTTATCGACGCCTTCCGGGGACAGGGCCTGTTCGTGGGCAGCGTGGTCATCACCCAGTACGCCGGACAGCCCGCCGCCGACGCCTTCAAGCGGCGGATGGAGCACCTGGGGCTGCGGGTGTACCTGCACTATCCCATTGCCGGCTATCCCCACAACATCCCCCTTATCGTCAGCGACGAGGGCTATGGCAAAAACGAGTATGTGGAAACCACCCGTCCCCTCGCGGTGGTCACCGCCCCAGGCCCCGGCAGCGGCAAGATGGCGGTGTGCCTGTCCCAGCTCTACCATGAGTACAAGCGGGGCGTCAAGGCCGGCTACGCCAAGTTCGAGACTTTCCCCATCTGGAACCTGCCCCTCCAGCACCCGGTGAACCTGGCCTATGAGGCCGCCACCGCCGACCTGGGGGATGTGAACGTCATCGACCCCTTCCACCTCCAGGCCTACGGCAAGACCACCGTCAACTACAACCGGGATGTGGAGATATTCCCGGTGCTCTCGGCCATGTTTGAGAAGATCATGGGGGAGTGCCCCTACAAGTCCCCCACCGACATGGGCGTGAACATGGCGGGCAACTGCATCTTTGACGACGAGGCCGTCCAGGACGCCGCCCGGCAGGAGATCATCCGCCGCTACTACAACGGCCTGAGCGACCGCCGCCAGGGCAAGGCCGACGATTCCCTGGTGTACAAGCTGGAGCTGCTCATGCAGCAGGCCAAGGCCAGCGCTGCCCAGCGCCCGGTCATCGCCGCCTCCCTCCAGGTGGCCGAGGAGACCGGAAACCCGGCCTTCGCCATCGAGCTGCCCGACGGCCAGGTGGTCACCGGCAAGACCACCGAGCTCCTGGGCGCCTGCTCCGCCGCCCTGCTCAACGCCCTCAAGGTGCTGGCCGGCATCGAGCACGAGTACCATCTGATCTCCCCCGAGGCCCTCACCCCCATCCAGACCGTGAAGGTCAAGCACCTGGGCTCCAACAACCCCCGCATCCACAGCGACGAGACCCTCATCGCCCTGGCCATCTCGGCCGCCGCCGACCCGGTGGCCGCCAAGGCCCTGGCCCAGCTCTCCAAGCTGCGGGGCTGCGAGGCCCATTCCACCGTGATCCTCGCCCAGGTGGACAACTCCACCTACTCCAAGCTGGGCATGCACCTGACCACCGAGCCACAGTACGAGACCAACAAGCTCTACCACCGGTAAATGCCCCGGATCCAGAAAAAACCCGCCTCCGCCCTCTGATCAAGAGGGCGGAGGCGGGTTTTTGGTTTCTCATTACTCGGTGGGGTAGTTGATGTAGTTAAAGTATTCATCCAGAGACTGGAACTGGTTGTCCGGCATCTCCCAAGTGTCGGTGTCCTCGTTGAGCTTGAGCTGGACCACAACGCTCTGAGCGTCAAAATAGCCGGCCTCAGGGAGCTTTTCCTGGAAGAGATCCACAATGGCCTGACCGTAGGCCGCGTCATAGGCGTCATAGGCGGGGTCACCGGGCATGCCGGTGGACTCCAGCACCTCCGGATGCTCTGCGAAATACTGATCGCTGAACGCGTTCATCGTATCCTCCAGCACGGAGTCCACCCGCTGGTAAATGTCCAGCGGTTCAATGACGACCTCCACGGAGTAGGTGGTGGAGTCCTGCTTCACCGCCTCCTTCACCTCGAATTTGGCCTTGGCGTACATATCCTGATAGAGCTGACGGATCTGGGTGCGCAGGTCGTCGCTCACGGTGTCGATGGCATAGTAGCTGGCAAAGTTATCGACGTCCACGTCCAGATTGCTGTCGTAGATCTCCTGGGATTCCGTCTCATCGCTGTCCACCAGCTTCAGATAGTCCTCATCAAATTGGCCGAGGAAGGTTAGGTTGATCAGTCCACGGACATAGACTGTGGCGTCTGCGGTGCTCACCCCGCCCAGGCTGCACGCGGAAATCCCAAAAGTCATGGCGGCAGCCAGGGTACCGACGCAGAGTTTACTCCAGATGTGCTTCATAAGATAGCCTCCTCAAAATTCAATTGATTTCAAACAGACAAATCTTACCTCAAGGTCACAAAACAACGAGATGGGTCAGATTTTGTAAAGATTTGAAACCGAAGAGAGTATACCATATTATTCACACAATGCCAAGATGGCGTGAGCAAAAATCTTGCAGGCACACAGGAGCTGCTCCACACTGGCCTGCTCGTCGGGGGCGTGCATCTTGGGATCAAAGCCGGGGAAGACGCAGCCGAAGGCCACGCCGCCGGGGATGTCGTGGACATAGGTGCCGCCGCCGATGGCCAGGGGCTTGGACTGGGTGTCCCCGGAGAAGGTCTGATAGCTCTCCATCAGGGTGGTCACCAGCTTGGAGCCGGCGGGGACGCAGTGGACGCTGGTCATGTCCGGGTCGGCGGTGACCGCCATGCCGTGGCGCTCCAGGCTCGCCTCACAGGCCTTCTTGCAGTTGTCCTCGTTGGAGAAGACCGGGCAGCGTGCGTCGAACTTGGCGGAGAAGCCCTCCCCGTCCAGCTCCATGAGGGCCAGGTTCAGGGTGAGGGGGCCGGACTCAGCGTCCTCCCTGGCGATGCCCAGGGCCTTGCCGCGGGTGTCGCCGAAGGGGAAGAGGGCGTGCATGGACCGGAGGGCCCGGGTGCTCTCGCACTCGGCCAGGGGGAGGCGGGAGAGCAGCTCCAGCAGGCCCGAGATGGCGTTGCGCCCGTCGTCGGGGGAGGCGGCGTGGGCGTTCTGACCGGCGCAGTGGATGCGCACGGCGTCCCCCTCGGCGGTGACGGTGAAGGGGGTGTGGGTGGCGGCGGACACCTCGCCGGCCGCCTCCTCCACCTGGGCGGGGGTGAGGCCGGAGACCACGCACTCGGCCTCGGGGGGCACCACATTGGTGCGGAAACCGCCCTTCAGGCCGGTCACCCGGGGCAGGGCGGTCTCCGCGGCCCAGCGCCTGCCGAAAGAGGGGTGGTAGTGGCCCTTCTCGATATGGATGACCGGGAAATCGGCGTCGGGGGTGAACGTGTAGGGGGCGAAGGGGTGCTTGGAGTAGTAGCAGGCGATGTCGCCCGAGCCGCTCTCCTCATCGGTGCCCATGAGCAGGCGCACGTTGGCCGAGAGGGGGAGGCCCATCTCCCGGATGGCCTTCATGGCCATCAGGGCGCAGACCACGGGGCCCTTGTCGTCGGAGACGCCGCGGCCGTAGAGCATGCCGTCCTTTTCCACACAGGTGTAGGGGTCGGTGGACCAGCCCTTGCCCTCGCCCACCACGTCCAGGTGGCCCAGGATGTGCAGGCGGGTCTCTCTGTCGTTCAGGTCGGCGGTGCCCACCTGGTTCTCGTGGTTTTCGGTGTGAAAGCCCCACTCGGCGGCCAGCTTGAGGCCCTCGGCCAGAGCGGCGGCGGGGCCGGGGCCGTAGGGCATGCCGGGCTGGGCCTCGCCCCGGACGCTCTTGACCGCCACCAGGCGGGAGATGGCCGAGATGAGGGTCTCGCGGGCCTTGGGATCGTCAAAATAGGCGTGGATCTGTTCCTCGTACATGGTAAATATCCTCCTTGCAGATGGGTCAGAGCTCACCGGGCTCGTCGGCGTCGCCGCCGCCCTGCTCGGCCAGCTCTCCCAGGTATTTGTACACGGTGTAGCGGGAGACCTGGAGCCGCTTGGACACAAAGGGCACCGACTTGCGGAAGGAGAAGGCGTTCTTCTGATCCAGCAGGGCGATGATCTTCATGCGGTCCTTTTTGGTCAGGGAAGAGACCGGCTTCCCCACGGCGGCGATGCACTCGTCGAAGATGTCGGCCAGACGGCTGTCTCCGCCCTGCCACATGGCGCTCTGGAGATCGGCCTCGGCGTTCATCAGGTCCACCAGGATGCGGTTGGCGTACACCAGGGAGGTGTAGTCAAAGTTGATGCCCAGGGCCAGGTTATAGCCGTCCTTCCCCTCCTGGATGATGTGGAAGGTACTGCTCTTGATCTGCTGGCCAGAGGGGGTGGTGGCGTAGAGGTTGACAAAGTCGGTGGTCAGGGCGGTCATGTCCAGCTCCTTGGCGGTGCCCAGGATATCCATGGTGGAGCCCACCGTGCGCCCCGACACATGGCCGTTGTAGATGGAGAGGATGGGATGCTTGGGGTCTCCCATATCGTGGACCAGGGTCTCACAGGAAGAGCCGAACATCTCCGCGATGCCTCTTGCGGTCCGGTCGAGAAATTCAAAAGCTTCCGCGCGGGTCATGGCGGAATCACCTCACAAAGCAGAAATCTGGGATAATAATTCATTTTAGCACCTTTCCAATGGGGTTGGCAAGGGGCAGAAGCGGGAGCGGCCCAGAAAGGAGATGATTTCTGCGGGGAGCTGTGGTATAATAAAAAAACTATGGGTCTTTCGACCCCACCAAGCGCGACTGGAGGAAGGAACCCATGCTGTTCAACTCCCTGGATTTCCTCATCTTTTTCCCGCTGGTCACCCTGGCCTACTTCCTGCTGCCCCACCGGGTGCGCTGGGTATGGCTCCTGGCGGCCAGCTACTATTTCTATATGTGCTGGAACCCCCGGTACGCCCTGCTCATGGCCCTGTCCACCGGCATCACCTTTGTGAGCGGGCTGCTGCTCCAGCGGGCGGGGCAGGTGGCCGACGGGGAAAAGCGCCGGCGGCTGCGTCGGCTGTGGGTGGCCCTGAGCTTTCTCTCCAACCTGGCCATCCTCTTTTTCTTCAAATACTGGGGCTTTTTCTGGGACAATCTGGAGGCCCTCTTCGCCCTGGGCGGGATCGCCCTGCACAAGCCGGTCTTTGATGTGATCCTGCCCGTGGGCATCTCCTTCTATACCTTCCAGGCCCTGAGCTATACCATGGACGTGTACCGGGGCGAGGTGGAGGCCGAGCGGAATTTCTTCCGCTACGCCCTCTTCGTCTCCTTCTTCCCCCAGCTGGTGGCCGGACCCATCGAGCGGTCCAAGAACCTGCTCCACCAGGTCCATGAGGAGCACACCTTCGACCCCCTCCGGGCCCGGGACGGCCTTCTCCTCATGCTGTGGGGGCTTTTCCAGAAGATGGTGGTGGCCGACCGGATCTCCATCGTGGTGGACCAGGTCTTTGACCACTACCGGGAGATGCCGGCCTGGGCCATCGTGCTGGGCACGGTGCTCTTTGCCTTCCAGATCTACTGCGACTTCGGGGGATACTCCAACATTGCCGTCGGCGCGGCCCAGGTGATGGGCTTCTCCCTGATGGAGAATTTCCGCCAGCCCTACCTCTCCCAGTCCTGCGGGGAGTTCTGGCGCCGGTGGCACATCTCCCTGTCCACCTGGTTCCGGGACTACCTCTACATCCCCCTGGGGGGCAACCGGAAGGGGAAGGGGCGCAAGTATTGGAACAACCTTATCACCTTCCTGGCCTCCGGCCTGTGGCACGGGGCCAGCTGGAACTATGTGGTGTGGGGCGGCCTCAACGGGGTCTACCAGGTGGCGGGGGAGATCCTCCGTCCCGCCCGGGAGCGGCTGTGCGCCGCCTGGAAGATCGACCGCTCCGGGCGGCTCTGGCAGGGACTCCGGGTGGGGATCACCTTTGCGCTCATCGACTTTGCCTGGCTCTTCTTCCGGGCGCCCTCCTTCTCCGCGGCGGTGGACATGCTCCGGGTCCTTCTCCAGGGCGGCGCGGCGGTGGGCGAGGGCTTCACCCTGGGGCTGGAGGGGGCCGAGCTGCGCCTCATGTTCCTCTCCATCCTGGTCCTCATGGCGGTGGACCTGTGCAACAACGCGGGGGTGGAGCTGCGGCGGGGGCTGGTGCGCCTGCCCCTGCCCGCGCGGTGGGTGTGCTACCTGCTGGCGGTGTATGTGATCCTGATCTTCGGCATCTACGGGCCGGGCTTCTCCGCGTCCCAGTTCATCTACTTCCAGTTCTAAGGAGGAGTGCGCCTTGTCATCCACGAAAAAATTCCTGCTCAGCGGACTGGCCCTCTTCCTGCTGCTGGCGCTGACGGCGGGGCCGGTCACCTGGATCTTTGCCCGCAAGTCCCTGGAGGGCCCCTGGGACATGACCAACAAGATCGGCGGGTTCTACAACGAGCCCCGGGGGGAGTTCACCGCCATGTTCTTCGGCTCCTCCCACATCTACGCCTCCCTCTCTCCCCTGGAGCTGTGGCATGAGACCGGGGTAAAGAGCTATGTCTTTGCCACCCAGCTCCAGCCCATGTGGGCCACCTATACCTATCTGAAGGAGGCCCTCAAGTACCAGTCCCCCCAGCTGGTGGTGGTGGAGTGCAACATGATGGGCAACAACGCGGAATACCATGACAACGGGGTGAACTTCTCCTACATGGACGACCTGCGCTTCTCCCTGGACAAGGTGGCCCTGGCCGGGGTCTCCGCCCCCAGGGGGGAGCGGGCCCCCCTGCTGTGGAACTTCATGATGTACCACGGCCGCTGGGACGAGCTGGAGGAGGAGGACTACCATACCCGGAAGGAGGACCTCCACGACCCCTACAAGGGCTATGTGCTCCTCCCGGGGCAGGCGGTCCGGCCCGAGACCATCCCGCCGGAGGCGGGGGAGAGCGGGACCCTGAGCGAGAAAAACGTCTACTGGCTCAACCGGATCATCGACCTGTGCCAGTCCCGGGGGATCGACCTGTGGCTCATCAAGGCCCCATCCAACACCGCGCTGGAGGAGACCCAGCGCCTGCGCATGGAGGAGGTGGCGCGCCTGGCCGCCGAGCGGGGGGTGCCCTTTGACGACTTCAACGGGAGTTACCAGGAGATGGGGCTGACGCTGGACGACTTCTATGACCAGCGCCACCTGAGCGGCGGGGGCGCGGTGAAGTTCACCGATTATTTCGCCTACCGGATGAACCAGCGTTATCCGGACCTCTATGCCGAGTCGGAGGACGCCGACTGGCAGGCCGGCTATGAGGCCTATGCCGCCAAACTGGCCGAGCTGGATTCTTAAACCGAAAAAATGGGAGCTCTGCACAATCAGCAGAGCTCCCATTTTTCATGTTATTTGGCCAGCCAGACCAGGTTTTTGTCGGAGACGAAATTGGGGACGCTGTACAGCACCAGAGCCTCGTCGATGCCGTTTTGCCGGATGTAGTCGGCTACCGAGAGCTTATAGTAGCGGGGGTCCACCAGGTGGATCTCGGAGAAATGGGCCGTCAGGAAGGGGACCAGGCTGTCGGTGTAGGAATCCCGCACGATGAGGAGCTTGGGGGCGTCGGTGTGGGGGGTGCGCACCACCGCCAGGGGCTGGTTGCCCCCCAGGAACATGGAGTACTTGTCTTTGACGCTCAGGAAGGAGGCGTCGTAGAGGGGGCGCTCCTCCTCCACGGGGTTGCCCTTGTTGTCATAGGTGTGGGAGGTGACGGTGACGCCGTCGGCGGGCACATAGGTGTCGATGCAGTCGGGGCGGACCCACCGCACGCCGGAGGAGGAGAAGATGGTGCCGTAGAAGGAGTCGGATACGGTGGTCTTGGTGTAGCTGGAGAGGGGCACGGCCTCCATCCCCAGGGCGTCCATGAGGGCGGTATAGCCGTAGTAGGCGCCCAGGCTCGTCCAATGGTGGTCGGTGCGGTAGTAGATGTCCTCGCCGCTGTGGGCGGCCAGGGCAGAGTAGGTGTCATAGACCAGGGCGGTCTTCAGCGTGGAGGCGGCCTGGTCGATAACGGCCTTCTGGCTGGCGTTGGGCGCGCCCTCAGGCAGGCGGTCGGACCAGATCTCGGCCGCGCCGGGGATGAGGGAGAAGTAGACCGGCACCCCCGCTTTCTGGGCAAACTGGTCCACATAGCTCAGGTTGCTGGCCACGTTCTGGGCGTCCGGGGTGTCAAAGCGGGTGATGAGGGTGTCCTTCTTGCAGAAATACACGCTGTTGTTCTCCTGCTTGCCCATGGCCTTTTCGGTGCGGGCCTTCAGGTCCACCCAGGCGTCCCGGCCGGGGAACTGGTCGGTGGTGTAGGTCTCAAAGTCGGCCATGAACTTGCCGCTGAGCACGGTCTCCACCGTGGGGGCGGGAAGCTGCTGGAGGTTGCGGTTCTCCAGCTGGGAGAAGGACTGGTCGGGGCTCACCGCGCCCGCTACCAGAAAGACCGCCAGGAAGGCGCAGAACAGAGCCGAGAGGAAGATGCAGTAACGTTTGCTCATACAAAAATACCTCCTTTAGAAACGGAAATAGAGGAAGGGGTTATAGGTGGCGTCCACCAGGTAGGCGGTGGAGAAGAGGAGGCCGGCCAGCACCAGAATGGGGAGGAGGACCAGCCGGGGCTGCTCCCGGAGGCGGCGCCACAGACCCGCCCCCAGGGGCAGGGAGGCGGCGCACCCCGCCAGCAGGGTCAGGCCGTAGGAGCGCAGGTAATAGCCGAAGGCGGCGTCGGCCAGACCGCCCTGGGCCATGCCGAACATGGCCCCCAGATAGGCCCCCATGTGGGAGAAGTCCTCCACGGCGAAGATGGCCCAGCTCACCAGCACGAAGAAGAGGGCGTAAAGGTGCTGAAGGACGGCCGGCAGGCGCTTGAGATACCGGAGCAGGAAGAATTTCTCTACGATGAGCAATGCGGCAAAATAGAGGCCCCAGAGCAGGAAGTTCCAGCTGGCCCCGTGCCAGATGCCGGTGGCGGCCCACACAATCAGGAGATTGAAGAGGAGCCGGGGCTTGCTCACCCGGTTGCCCCCCAGGGGAATGTAGAGATACTCCCGGAACCAGGTGCCCAGGGATATGTGCCACCGCCGCCAGAACTCGGTGATGGACTTGGAGATATAGGGGTAGTTGAAGTTGGGGATAAACTCAAAGCCCAGCATCCGGCCCAGGCCGATGGCCATGTCGGAGTAGCCCGAGAAGTCAAAGTAGAGCTGGAGGGAGAAGGCCACGATGCCCAGCCAGGCTCCAGCCGTGGTCAGCTCGCTCACGGGCATGGCCTTGTAGGCGTCCCAGAGCATCCCGAGGTTGTTGGCCAGCAGCACCTTCTTGGCCAGACCCACCACAAAGACCTGTACGCCGGAGGCGAACTGCTCCGGGGAGTGGGTGCGGTGCTCCAGCTGGTCGTCCAGATCCTTGTACTTGATGATGGGACCGGCGATGAGCTGGGGGAAGAGGGTGACGAAGGTGCCGAAGGTAATGATATTGCGCTGACACCGGGCGTCCCCCCGGTAGACGTCGATGGTGTAGCTCATGGTCTGGAAGGTGTAGAAGGAGATGCCGATGGGCAGGCGGATGTTCAGCACCGGCATAATGGGCAGGCCCGCGGCCGCGAGGGACTGGGCCAGGAAGTCCCAGTACTTGAAGAAGAAGAGCAGGGCCAGATTAAAGAACACCGAGGAGGCCACCGCCAGCCGGGCGCCCCGGTCGTTGCCCCTGGCCTTGCACCGGGTGACCAGCATGCCGTGGGTGTAGTCGATGGCGATGGAGACGAACATGATGAGGACGTACTTGGGCTCCCCCCAGCCGTAGAAGATCAGGTTGAAGAGGAGGAGTACGGCGTTGCGCCATTTCAGAGGCGTGACATAGTAGGCCAGAAGGACGATGGGCAGATATAAAAAGAGAAAATACAGGCTGGAAAAGACCAAGCATATCACCTTCCAAAGGAAAAATAACAGGCGTCCGGGAAACGGCCGCCGCCGGACGCCTGCTTAGTATACCCGATATTTCTTACTTTGTATAGGTGTTGAAGGCAGAAACCGCCTCGTCGGCGTACTCGCTCACCACAAAGAGAACATAGTTGCCGTTGGTCACCAGCTGATAGTTCTGCACCAGCTCATACTGGTCGGGGAGATACTGGCTCCACTGCTGGTCCAGGGCGTCCTGGCGGGCTTCCAGAGAGGCCTTGACGCTGTCCATCTTGCCGTCTTTCACCTCGGCGATGAAGTACTCCGTGGCCTTCACATTGATGAGGGGCATCTTGCAGACATAGTCCACCAGATCGTCGGAGGAGATGCCGTAGACCGCCTCCAGGGTGGCGGCGTCCACGTCGCTGAGGGAAGGCAGGTCCCCGTTCTTGGCGATCTCATTCCACACGTCGTCCACCGCGGAAGCGGCCGGGGCCGGCGTCGGCGTGGGCTTGGCCGTCGGCTTTGCGGTTGGCTTGGCGCTGGGCTGTGCGCTGGGCTTGGCCGTGGGCTTGGAAGAAGGCGCGGCGCTGGGGGCGGAGGATTCCTCCGGCGCGGCGGAGGGAGTGCCCTCCGGCGCGGGAGTCTCCGAGGGGAGGAGGCTCTCGCTGGGGAGCGGCGCGGGGGTATCCGAGACCACGGGCGTGGAGGGATCGGGAGAGGGCGTGGAAGGGGGCGTAGAGGAGCCGCAGCCGGTCAGAAGGCCGGCGGTGAGGAGACTGGCCAGAGCCAGAGAGGAAAAACGGTGATTCATATGTGTCATAACTCCTTTTAAAAATACAAGATGGAATCGGATCTGCGCCGGAATCCCGGCTGCATCTACTTGGACGAGAAGGCGGGAGAAAAAGTTCCCCCCAAAAAGGACAAAGTTTGAAGGGTGCAAAAAATCCCTCCGGCAAGACGGCGCCGGAGGGATTTTGGAGCTGTGGTGTTGGAAGAGCGGTCAGATCCGGGCCACGCCGGACTGCCGGGCGGCCTCGGCCACGGCCTTGGCCACCGCGTCCTTCACCCGGGGGTCGAAGGCGGCGGGGATGATATACTCGGGGGAGAGCTCGTCCTCCCCGATAAGGGAGGCAAGGGCCTTGGCGGCGGCCACCTTCATGGCGTCGTTGATGTCGCTGGCCCGCACGTCGAAGGCGCCCCGGAAGATGC
This sequence comes from Clostridiales bacterium, assembly GCA_018374635.1. Taxonomy (GTDB): domain Bacteria; phylum Bacillota; class Clostridia; order Oscillospirales; family Oscillospiraceae; genus Pseudoflavonifractor_A. The sequence goes on along the minus strand of JAHAEW010000032.1, from coordinate 21,636 downwards.
CGGGGAAGGCCAGGACGTTGTTGATCTGGTTGGGGTAGTCGCTCCGGCCGGTGGCCATGACGGCGGCGCCGGCGGCCTTGGCCTCCTCCGGGAAGATCTCGGGGGTGGGGTTGGCGCAGGCGAAGAGGATGGGGTCCTTGGCCATGGCGCGCACCATCCCGCCGGTGAGCACGCCGGGGGCGGAGACGCCGATGAACACGTCGGCCCCCGCCAGCACATCGGCCAGGGAGCCGCTCCGCTTCTCCAGGTTGGTGACCTGGGCGATCTCCTCCTTGACCCAGTTCATGCCCTTTTCCCGGCCGGCGTAGACCGCGCCGGTGCGGTCGCACAGGATGATGTTCCCGGCCCCGGCGGAGAGGAGGAGCCTGGTGATGGCGATGGCGGCGGCGCCCGCGCCGTTGACCACGATGCGCACCTCCTCCATCTTCTTGCCCACCACCTTGAGGGCGTTGACCAGTCCGGCCAGGGTGATGACGGCGGTGCCGTGCTGGTCGTCATGGAAGATGGGGATGTCGCAGCACTCCTTCAGACGGCGCTCGATCTCAAAGCAGCGGGGGGCGGCGATGTCCTCCAGGTTCACACCGCCGAAGGAGCCGGCCAGCAGGCGCACTGTGTTCACGATGTCGTCCACGCTCTGGCTGCGCACGCACAGGGGGATGGCGTCCACACCGCCGAAGGCCTTGAAGAGCACGCACTTGCCCTCCATGACGGGCATGCCGGCCTCGGGTCCGATGTCCCCCAGGCCCAGCACGGCGGAGCCGTCGGTGACCACGGCCACGGTGTTCCACCGGCCGGTGAGTTCATAGCTCTTGGCGGGGTCCTTCTGGATCTCCAGGCAGGGCTGGGCCACACCGGGGGTGTAGGCCAGGGAGAGGGCCTCCTTGGAGTCGACCGCCATCTTGGGGACGGTCTCCAGCTTGCCCTTCCACTGGGCATGGAGCTTCAGGGATTCCTTTGCGTAATCCATGGTTCATTCCTCTTTTCACAGGTGAGTCAAAGTTGTCCGTCCGGAACGGACGGCGGCGCGCCGCGGCGTGCCGCGCCTTGCAGTATTCCCATTATACTACGGCGGGGGAAGGGGATGCAAGAGGGGCGGTTGCCCTTTACCGGGCGGAGGGGGCATGCTATAATATAAAGGATCGAATCCACAGAGAAAGGGGGCGCGGCCCTTGCGGCGAAACCTGCTGCGGCGGATGGCGCTGTGCGCGCTGGTCCTGGCCACTCTCCTGGTGCTCCCCTGGGGCAGCGCCGCCGGGGAGCCGGATGTCTACCAGCTGGCGGTGAACGAGAGCTTTTTGGACCGGGACGGCCTCACCGCGGCCAATATGCCCGTGGCGGTAGGGGGGATCATCTATGTGCCCTATACCGTCTTTGACAAGAATAAGAACACGACCGGCGTGGACCTGGGGGTTTCCTGCCTGGAGTACAAGGACGCCGAATCCTACACTCTGACCATGTTCAGCCTCAAGGGCACGCTCATCTTCGACATCAATGCCCAGACCTGTCTGGCCAATCAGGAGTATGTGGAGATGCGGGCGATCGTCCGCAATGGAAAGACTTTTGTGCCCGCCAACGGGGTGTGCCAGTTCTTTGGACTTCAGTACAGCTACCGTCCCACCGAGACGGCGGGGACGCTGATCCGCATCAAGAACGGCTATGCCGCCCTCAGCGACGAGCGGCTGCTCAACTCCTCGGAGTCCTACCGGCAGGACCGGTATGACCGGTATATCCAGAGCCTGAACGCGGCGCCCACCGCCACGCCCGACCCGACCCCGTCCACCGCCCCCATCCCCGACCCGACCCCGGAGGTGCCTGAGGAGACGCCGGGGCTGTGGGTCTATCTGGCGGTGCGCTGCGAGGGGGAGGACACCCAACTGGACGGGATTCTTACGGCCCTGAAGCGAAGGGGGGAGCAGGCCCTCTTCCTCTTCCGGCCGGAGGAGCTGGCCGGCCTGGATGGGCAGGTGCGCCGGGTGGTGGGCGCGGGCCACGCGGTGGGATTGCTGGTGGACGGCAGCGAGGCGGAGGCCGCCCTCGCCGCCCTGGAGGAGGGCAACGCCCTGCTGGCCGAGCTGGCCTGGACCCGAAGCCACATCGTCTGCCTGGAGAATGGGAACAAAGCGGCCCGCCGGGCCGTAGAGGAGGCGGGCTGGCGCCTGTGGAGCGCCAATCTGGACGCCTCGCCCTATGAGGGGGAGCGCGCCGTGAACGTAAGCGGCATCCTCTCCCAGCTGGAGAAGCGGCGGAGCGCCGTGCGCATGGAGCTGACTGGCAGCGCCGCTGCATCCGCCTCGCTGGAGCGGCTGCTGCTCCAGATGGAACAGAACGAATACCGCCTGCGCCCGGTGCTGGAGACCGAGCTGGGCTGAGCGGACAACGGAGGGACAAGCACGATGAGACGTGTATACATGGACAACGGAGCCACTTCTTACCCCAAAGCCCCCGGCGTGGGAGAGGCCATGGCCGACTATATCCTGAATGTGGGGTGCAACATCGGGCGGGGGGACTATGCCGCCGCCTACGACGCGGCCTCCCTGGCCCTGGAGACCCGGGAGCAGGTCAAGCGCCTGGTCAACGGCCCTGGGGCCCGGAACGTGATCTTCACCCCCGGCTCCACCCACTCCCTGAACTATCTCATCAAGGGCCTGCTGCGGCCCGGGGACCGGGTGGTGACCTCCCCCATGGAGCACAACGGGGTGCTGCGCCCCCTCACCCAGCTCCAGGCGGAGGGGGTGGAGGTGGACTTCCTCCCCTGCAATGACAAGGGCGAGCTGCTGCTGGAGGAGGTCCCGGCCCATCTGACCCCGGGGACCCGGGCGGTGGTCCTCACCCACGCCTCCAATGTCTGCGGCACCATCCTCCCCATCGGGGCGGTGGGCAAGCTCTGCCGGGAGCGGGGAATCCGCTTTCTGGTGGACGCCTCCCAGACCGCGGGGGCGGTGCCCATCGACATGGAGGAGATGGGTATTGATGGCCTGGCCTTCCCGGGCCACAAGGCCCTGCTGGGCCCCCAGGGCATCGGCCTCATGGTGGTGACCGACGCCCTGGCCGGAGAGCTCACCCCTCTGGTGGCCGGGGGGACGGGGAGCGTCTCCCACGAGCTCACCATGCCCTCCTTTCTGCCCGACCGCTTTGAGGCGGGCACCCTGAACCTGCCGGGGATCTACGGTCTCCACGCCGCCCTCGCCTATCTGGAGGAGCAGGGCGAGGCCCTCTGGAAGCGGGAGCACAAGGTGGCCTGCCATCTCTGGGCCCGCCTCAAGGAGCTGGAGGAGGACGGCCTGCGCGTGGTGGGCACCGACGACCTGACGGCGCGCACCGGGGTGGTGTCGGTGGACTTTACCACCGGGGACAATGGGGAGATGGCCTTCCGCCTGGAACAGGAGTACGGCATTTCCACCCGCTGCGGCCTCCACTGCGCCCCAACCGCCCACCAGACCCTGGGCACCTATCCCCAGGGGACGGTGCGCTTTTCGGTGGGCCCCTTCACCACCTTTGAGGAGGCGGACTATGTGGGCTGCTCGGTGGAGGAGCTGCTCCTCAGCAGCCGGGATTGACCATGGGACACACCGTTTTTCTGGTGGAGGACGAGGCGGGCATCCGGCAGGAGCTCGCCGCCCTCCTGAGCCGGTACGGCTACCGCTGCGTGACCACCGCGGACTTTGAGGACGTGGCCGGGCAGGTGTGCGCCTCGGGGGCCGACCTGTTGCTGCTGGACCTGAACCTGCCCCGGTATGACGGCTACCACGTCTGCCGGGAGGTGCGCCGGCGCTCCCAGATGCCCATCATCGTGGTCACCAGCCGCGCCACCGAGCTGGACGAGCTCATGAGCATGAACCTAGGCGCGGACGATTTCCTCACAAAACCGTACAATACGCAGATCCTGCTGGCCCGGATGGCCCGTCTCCTCCAGCGGGCCTGTCCCGGCGCGTCCCCCGCCGTGAGCCGGGGCGGGCTCACGCTGGACCTGGGCCGGGGGGTGGCCGCCCGGAACGGGGCGGAGGTGGCGCTCACCCGCAACGAGAGCCGCATCCTCCAGACCCTGCTGGCGGCCGAGGGACGCATCGTCTCCCGGAGCGCCCTGATGGAGGCCCTCTGGAAGTCGGACGCCTTTGTGGACGACAACACCCTCACGGTGAACGTGACCCGGCTGCGCCGGCGGCTGGAAGAGCTGGGGCTTGCGGGGGCCCTCGTCACCCGGCGGGGACAGGGGTATCAGCTGTGTCTCTGATGGAATTCTGCCGGGACCGGGCGGGCCAGCTGGCCGGGGGCGTCCTGTCCATGGCCTTTGCCGGGGCGCTGCTGGCGGCTCTGGGGGTGGACGGCCGGGCCGTCGGCTTTCTGGAACTGGTGCTGGGGGTGTGCCTTTTCCTGCCGCTGCTGGCCGGCTGGCTGCGCCGGCGGCGCTTTTACCGGGCGGTGGAGGAGCTTGGAGAAGGACCGGACGGGCTCTTTCTACCCGACGCCCTGCCCGAGCCCGGCTTCTGGGAGGGAGAGTTCCTGTGCCGCAGCCTGGGGGAGCTGGGCCGGACGGGCAACGACCGGCTGAGCCAGGCCCGGCGGGAGAGCCGGGAATACCAGGAGTATGTGGAGACATGGGTCCACGAGGTCAAGACCCCCATCGCCTCGGCCCGTCTGCTGCTGGAGAATCACCCGGGGCCCCTGGCCGACGCGTTGGAGGAGGAGCTTTTTCAGATCGACCGCTATGTGGAGCAGGCCCTCTTCTACGCCCGCAGCGGCACCGCCGAGCGGGATTACCGGGTGCGGGCCATGGCGCTGGAGGAGTCGGTCCGGGCGGCGGTGCGCCAGTATGCCCGGCCCCTCATCCGGGCGGGCTTCCGGCTGGAGCTGGGGGAATGGCGGGCCACCGTATACACCGACCCAAAGTGGGTGGAGTTCATCCTGGGCCAGCTCCTGGCCAACGCGGTGTAGTACCGCTCCGCCCGGCCCGTGCTGCGCTTCGCCTGCCGGTATGAGCGGGACGCGGTGCTCCTCACCGTGGCGGACAACGGCATCGGCATCCCGGCGGAGGACCTCCCCCGGGTCTTTGACAAGGGCTTTACCGGGGCCAACGGGCGGCGGGCCGCCCAGCGCTCTACCGGGCTGGGGCTCTATCTGTGCCGGAAGCTGTGCGCCCGGCTGGGCCTGTCCATTCGCCTGGATTCCCAGCCGGGGCGTGGGACCGAGGCCACCCTGGTCTTTCCCCGGGGACGGTTCCACCGGCTGGAGGACTGGCCGGGGGGCGCCCCGGCGGAGCAGACACCCGTGGAATAAGAAGCGCGGCCCGGAATCTCGGAGGAGAGGTTCCGGGCCGCGTTTGCGTGCAGGTTGAATCAGGCGCTCCTAGACTGGACCGGCTCACCGCTCTGGGCGGCAGGCGTGGGGAGGACCAACGTCATGCGGGTGCCCACCCCCTCCCAGGAGACCACCTCGAACCAGCCGCCGTGGCGCTCCACGATCCACTTGGCGATGGCCAGCCCCAGGCCGGTGCCGCCGGTCTGGCGGGTACGGGACTCGTCGGTGCGGTAGAAGCGGTCAAAGATGTGGGGGAGGGAGGCGGCGTCGATGCCCTGTCCCTCGTCCTGCACGGAGAGGCGGGCCGCGCCCCCCTCCCAGGAGACCGAGAGAGTGATGGCCACGCCGGCGGGGGTGTACTTGATGGCGTTGTCCACCAGGATGCGCAGGGCCTGCTTGATAAGGCCCACGTCGGCCACCACCGGCGCCGGCCCGCTCCACCGGGACTGGAAGCGGTGGCTGCGGTCGATCATGCCGGTCTCCTTAAAGACCTCGGCGGCCATCTCGGTCAGGTCAAAGGACTCCATCTCGATGTGCATGGAGTCGTTGTCCCCCCGGGCCAGGAAGAGGAGCTGCTCCACCAGCTCCTTCATGGAGTCGGCCTCGCTCTTGATGGCGTCGATGGCCTCCTGCCGGGTGGTGGGGTCGTCCTTGCCCCAGCGGTTGAGGAGGTTGGCATAGCCCTGAATGACCGCGATGGGGGTGCGCAGCTCATGGCTGGCGTCTGAGACGAAGCGCATCTGGGAGCGGTAGGCCTCGTCAATGCGGTCCAGCATGGCGTTGATGGCCCCCGCCAGGATCTGGAGCTCCTTCTGGGTGCCCGGCACCGAGATGCGAGTGTCCAGATGGGTGGCGTTGATCTGGTCCAGCTTGCCGGCCAGGGAGCGCAGCTCCTCCGGGGACATGGCCCCGGGGTGGCCCAGCCGGTTGGCGGCGGCGGCCAGTTCCTGGATGGGCTTGAGGGTGCGGCGGATGGCGCCCGCGTTGCGGAAGAGGTTGCTCAGCAGGGAGAGCAGCTGGAAGAGGAGCAGCAGGTGCAGAGCCACTCCCATCACGGTCACCGGGGCCCGGATGTCCAGCCGGATGGCGTAGGGCTGGCCCTGACTGCTGCGCAGCTCCACGATATAGGCGGCCCGGGTGAGCTGGAAGAACCCCTGTCCGGCGGAAGTCCCCTGGAGGTCCACGGTATGCCGGGCCTCCTCCAGCCCCGGAAGGGGGGAGACTAGGGGATAGGAGATCCCCTGGGGGGCGCGGTCCAGGGCGGTCACGGTGTAGTCGCCTGCCGACATCCACACGGCGGCCTCGGCGGAGGGGACGCCCCGCTCCTCCACCAGGGCGGCAATGTCGGCGCACTGGTGCTCGGCCCAGAAGAGCATGCCGCCCAGACACAGGGCGGCCAGCAGCAGATCCATGACCAGATAGATGCCCAGCAGGCGGAAAAAGAGCTTGGTGTTGAGCCGCAGCACAATGGAAGATTTGATGCGCTGGAGGGGGGCGGCTGTCTCACGGGGGGATCGGGGCATACCATCACCTCTCTCGACGGATCATGTGTGGAACTCCAGCCAGGTCAGCACGGGGGAGAGCTGCTTTTCTGAGGTGAAATCGCCTCCCTGGAGCAAAACCGTGTGCAGGACCCGTTGCTCCGGCTCCTGGGACTTGGCGGTCATGCGGAGCATGGGCCGCATCATGAGGCGGTATACGCCCCGCACCCGGCCGGGGGCGTATCCGCCCCGGAGATAGAAGAGGGGAATGCCGCCCAGCCGGTGGGCGGCGGCCAGCCCATCCACTCCCTCGGGGGGCATGGGGGCAAGGCCCACGGCGCAGACGGCCCGGACCTCCCAGCGCCTGCGGGCCTGGGACAGGCCCTGGATGCGCCCGGCGCACAGCCAGCCCAGATAGAGGACGGCCGACCCGGGGGCGGGGAGCTCCCTGCGCTGGGACAGGTCATAGGCGGGGATGCCCGAGGCCCGGGCCAGCATCCCGGCATAGCGCCGGGTAAAGCCGGTGTGGCTGGTATAGACGATAGCGGTGAGTTTCTTCATCTGGCACCTCCTCCGGTCTCCCGGATCACATAGCCCACGCCCCGGACGGTGTGGATCAGCTTTTCCCCGAAGGGCTCCTCCAGCTTGGCCCGGAGGAAGCGGATGTACACGTCCACGGCGTTGGTCTCGCCCACATAGTCAAATCCCCATACGTGGTCCAGGAGGGACTCCCGGGTGACGACTTTTTCCTTGTTTTCCAGCAGATAGCGCAGGAGGTCGAACTCCCGCCGGGTGAGCTCCACGGCGGTGCCCTGCATGGTGACGGCGTGGCGGTCGGTGTCCATCACCAGGCTGCCCGCGCACAGGGGGCGGGTGGGCATGGGGGCGCGCTTGCGCAGGGCGGAGCGGATGCGGGCCAGCAGCTCTTCGATGGCAAAGGGCTTGGTGATGTAATCGTCGGCCCCCGAGTCCAGCCCGGAGACTTTGTCCACCACGGTATCCCGGGCGGTGAGCATAATAACGGGGACCTGGCTCTCCCGGCGCAGGCGGCGCAGGACCTCCATGCCCGAGAGGGCGGGGAGCATGATGTCCAGCAGGATCAGATCGAAGGCGCCTGAGAGGGCCAGGTCCAGGCCGGTGCGGCCGTCGAAGGCCTTTTCCACCTCGTATCCCTCATAGCGCAGCTCAAGCTCCACCATGCGGGCCAGCTTTTCCTCGTCTTCCACCAGCAGGATGTGTTCGGACATAACGGATTCTCCTTCTCAAGTCCGGACGGGGCCGGACCGGTGATCAGTCTTTGGGGGGGCGGCGGCGGAAAGCTTCCTTCCAATCCTCCACCGTGTCGGAGACGGCGCCCAGAGCGCCGTTGAGGACCTCCCGGTCCACGTGGGGGCCGGAGAGGCGGTAGCGGCAGCCGGCCACCAGGCCGATGAGCAGCAGGGGCAGGGTGATCCAGAGGGCGAACACCACCGCCAAAAGCAGGATGAGAAGGGGCACGGCGGTGAGCTTCCGGCCGTCCTGCCAGATCTCCAGCTGGTTCCCGGAGCTGGGGCGCAGCAGTTCGGCCGCCGCCCGTAGCCCCTCCCGGACCTGTTTCCGGAAGGTGTCGCCGGTATGGGCGCGCTTCCCCTCCTCCCGGCTCCGCTCCCGGTGGGAGGAGCCGGAGGGCGGCGCGGCGGGGTGGACGCCGGGCCGGGTGGAGTAGGTCCCGCCGCCGCCGGGCCGGAGCCTGCCCTGCCGTTCCAGCTCGATGAGGGCGTCCAGCAGATCGCCGTGGCAGCGCTCCAGCAGGGCCCGGGCCTCCTCATAGGAGAGGCCGGACTTCTCCCGCAGCCGCTCCACCCGTTCCAATGTGATCTCCATGCCGCAGCGCTCCTTTCACCCCTGTCCTTCTTTCATAGTATACGGTACCGGGGGAGAAAAGGGATTTAGATTTTCTGAAATTTTCATTAAAATGGGAGGGCACAGCCCCATTGTACTCCAGGCGGCGGAACCGCGCAAGAGCGGGTATGGATGGACAGCAGAGCGCCCCACACTGAAACGGTGCGGGGCGCTCTTGCTGCGGCAGGGGTTATTTCTGCGCCATCAGGGCGGCGATGGCGGCGTCGGCTTCCGCCTGGGTGAGGGTGCCCTGGGGGGAGAACTGGTTGTCTCCGCCCACGGGGAGGGACTTCTGGATCACGTTCCACATGACGCCCTCGCCGGCCCAGGGGGAGATGGAGGCGGCGTCCGCGTAGGGGATCGGAACGGCCCAGGCGCCCTGGGGTCCCTTGTCCAGCGCGGCGGCGGCCTTCATCAGCATGACGGCGGCCTGCTCCCGGGTGATGGGGGTGTTGGGGTTGAACTTCCCGGCGCCGTCGCCGGAGATGACGTTCTGACCGGAGAGCCAGAGGATGGCGGTATTGTCCGCGATGTCGGTGAAGGGCTCGTCGGCCGGGGCGGCGAGGGCCTCAGAGTCGGCGGTCATGGCCTGATAGAGGCCCTCGGCGAACTGGAGACGGGTCACGGCGCCGGCGGCGGGAGCGGCCCCGGCGTTCAGGGTCCAGCGGCTCTTGGCCTCGGGCGGGGTGATGTCCTTGCCCTCAGCGGTCATGGCCTTGATGTACTCAGCGATGACCAGGGTGACGGAGCCGCCGATGGAGCCGAACTCCTCGGAGACCGAGCCGTCCCACAGCACGGCGTCGGTACCCATGGTGATGCCGGTGGTGGCGTACCAGCCGAACTCATCGCCGGCGGCGTTGGCCGACAGGCGGTAGGAGTTGAGGGCCACCTTGAAGGTCTGGTCGTCGGTGACGGGCTTGCCCTGATAGGTGAGGTTGACCACGCGGCTGCCCTCGGGATTGCCCAGGTAGACGTCATAGTCCATGCCGTAGAGCTGATCGGTGCCGAAGCCGCCGCCGGTGATGGTGCCGTCGGCCTCCACGGTGAAGTCCTTGGCGCAGTCCTCCAGCCAGTCCTTGATCTGCTTGCCGGTCATCTGGATCATGTAGATGAGGTTGTTGTCGTACTTATAGAAGGAGTAGCAGTCCTTCAGGCTGATGGGAGCGGAGTCCTTCCCGTCCAGGAGCTGGCCGATGCAGAAGTCCTTGTTGGCCACGGGGGAGGCCAGGGAGAGATCCGCGCCGGTGGCCCACAGCTGGGCCTCGTGGACCAGGTTCATGGTGTCGCTCTGGACGTGGAAGAGGTCGGTCTCGTCGTCCCAGCTGCCGGAGAGGGTGCCGATCTGCTCGGTGATGAAGGGCAGGGTCCGGTCGTAGTAGGGCTGCATGAGGGCCTTGAGGCCGGCGTCGTTGTCATAGGCGGTGAGGTCCAGGTTCTTGCTCGCACCGATGGTGAAGGTGCCGTCGGAGCGGATGGTGACCGGCGTCTTGGTGAGGGTGGAGGTGCCGCCGTTGACGCAGGGGACGCTCTGGCCGTCGGCATTCTTCATCTCGGTGACGCCCACCTTGTGGTTGTGTCCGGCGATGACCAGGTCGATGCCGGTGGTGTTCTCCACCAGGTGGCGGACCTGGTTCTCAGGGGAGAAGCCGGTCTTGCCGGTCTCCACGGCGTCGCCGTCTCCGGCGCCCACGGCGCCGCTGTCCTCGCCCGAGTGGCAGGAGACGATGACAAAGTCGCAGTCCTCCTTCTCCCGCAGCGCCTTCTGCCAGTAGTTGACCCACTCGTAGGCGTAGGTGCGCTCGGTGTTGTCCTTGTGGACGAAGTCGGAGCCTTCATAGTGGGTGGGCAGGTCCCAGTTGGGGACGTTTACGTTCTCAAAGCCCAGGATGCCCACCTTGAATTCCGAGCCGCCCACGTCGAAGGTCATGACCTTGTAGGGGGTGAGGTTTGGCTCCTGAGTGGCGACGTCGATGTAGTTGGCGCACAGGGCGTCCACCGGCTTGCCGGGGTACTTGGAGGTGGTGTCGGCGAGCATGTCATAGAAGATCTGCTGGGTCTCCATATCAAAGTTGAACTCATGGTTGCCGGGGACGAAGGCGTCGTAGCCGATGTAGCGCAGGCAGATGGCCATGGGGTTATCCTTGCCGCCCTCCATGTTCATGTTGTAGCTGATGATGGAGCTGCCCTGGATGATGTCGCCGTTGTCGATGAGGATGGCGCCGTCCATGGCGGCGCGCTCCTCCTTCATGGCGGTGGCCACCTTGAGGTAGCTGCTTTTGACCTCCTTGCCGTCGATGGGGTTGAGGTCGTAGCATTTGCCGTGCATATCGGTGGTGGAGTAGATGCCGATCTCCAGCGAGGCCGGTTCGGCGGCCAGGGCGGGGACGGCGGCGAAGCCGGCCGCCAGCGCTCCGGTGAGGGCGCAGGCGGTCAGACGCCGGGCGGTGCGAGAGATTCCTTTCATGTCAATGCTCCTTTCCTTTGTAGTGGACCGGGTGGTCCTGCTGGCCACAGTATACCATAATAAGGCGGAAATGACAAATGCAAAGAAAAAATCCGGTGTGTTCTTATGCAGAACACACCGGATCGAAAAGAGAATCAAAGATCAGATATTGGACATCTCGTAGCATTTGAATTTCTGGTTTTCCTTGAACTTGAATTCCATGCTCAGCAGATGGCCCTCCATGCGCTGCTCCATCTGCTGGTCCAGCTCGATGCACCAGCCGGACTTGTCATGGGCCTGCCAGATGTCGTAGTCGGCCCAGTAGATGACCACATTGATCTCGCCGGGCACATCCCGGCTGATCCAGATCTCCTTGCCCAGGAAGCCCTCGGAGACCTTCAGGCGGCTGGTCCAGACCTCGTCGTCCAGCTCGACCCAGCGGTCGACCCAATCGGGGGAGACCATAACGCGGATCTCCTCAACGGCGATGGGTTTTTCCAGCTTGTTGATGTGCTTGAGTTCCATGTGCGCTGCCCCTTTCTGCGGACGGATATGCCCGTCTCTGTGTTTAGTGCTACTATACTACCAAACAGTATACCAGAAAAAGGGGGAAAAGCAAGTGGATTTTTGTGCAGAACCGTCAGTTCAGGGCGGAGAGGGCGCAGGCGGTCCGGGCGGCCAGGCGGGCGTTGTTGAAGACCAGCTGGATGTTGGAATCCAGGCTGCTGCCGCCGGTGATCTCCTTGATCTTGGCCAGCAGGAAGGGGGTGGTGGCCTTGCCGTGGATACCCTGGGCCTTGGCCTCGGCTACGGCGTCCTCAATGGCCTTGTTGATGACGGCGGGGTCCATGGAGTACTCTTCAGGGATGGGGTTGGTCACCAGCATGCCGCTGCGGAAGCCCAGGTCCAGGCTGCTGCGGAAGGCGGCGGCCAGCTCCTCGGGGGTGTCCAGCTGGTAGTCCACGCCGAAGCCGCTCTTGCGGGTGTAGAAGGCGGGCAGCTCCTTGGTGCCGTAGCCGATGACGGGCACGCCGTGGGTCTCCAGGTACTCCAGGGTGAGACCCAGGTCCAGGATGGACTTGGCGCCGGCGCAGACCACCATCACGGGAGTGTTGGCCAGCTCCTCCAGGTCGGCGGAGATGTCCATGGTGGTCTCGGCCCCGCGGTGCACGCCGCCGATGCCGCCGGTGGCAAAGATCTGGATGCCCGCCATGTGGGCGATGATCATGGTGGTGGTGACGGTGGTGGCGCCGTCGGCCCCCTTGGAGACCAGCACGGCCAGATCCCGGCGGCTGGCCTTGTTGACCTTGGTGCCCTGCTTACCCAGGTACTCGATCTCCTCCTTGGTGAGGCCGGCCTTCAGACGGCCGCCGATGATGGCGATGGTGGCGGGCACGGCGCCGTTCTCCCGGATGATCTCCTCCACCTTGAGGGCGGTCTCCACATTCTGGGGATAGGGCATGCCGTGGGAGATGATGGTGGACTCCAGGGCCACCACGGGCTTTCCGGCGGCCACCGCGGCGGCGACTTCAGGGGCGACATCCAGATACTTGTTCAGATTCATTTGAGATACCTCCATATATCGTAGTGGCAGTTCCATTTTGCAGCAGGGGCGCACGGCGTGCGCCCGCGGGTCAGGCGTTCATTCGGTCATGCAGGGTCCCGGCGTTGAGGGCGGGATTGATGGTCTCGGCGCTCTCCATGGCGATGGAGCCGGCGGCCAGGGCCGCCCGGGTGGTGCCCAGCAGGTCGGTGCCCTCCAGATAGGCCCAGGCAACGGCGGCCATGGCGGCGTCCCCGCAGCCGGTGGTGTTGACCATTTCGCCCGGGAAACAGGGCACATGGATGCGCTCGCGGTGGTCGGCGGCAAAGATGCCGTCCCCGCCCAGGGAGATGAGGACCCGGCGCAGCCCGGTGCCCAGCAGCACGTCGGCGGCCCGGTTGAGGCTCTCCTCACCGGTGATGGGCACGCCCGAGAGGAGCTCGGCCTCGATGCGGTTGGGCTTGAGGGTGTGGAGCCTGCCCAGCACGGGGCGGAGCTTCTCCGCCTTGGCGGTGGAAACCGGGTCGGAGAAGAGGGGGACCTTGGCGTGATGGGCCAGCCAGGCGATGGTCTCGGCGGGCAGGTTGGTGTCGAACACGATGAGCTGGGCGTTGTCCAGCAGGGCCTGCCTGGACTGGAGATAGGCCGGGGTCACGTGGGAGTAGATCTCCATGTCGGACACGGCCAGGGCCATATCCCCCCGCTCGTCGGCAATGAAGAGGTAGGTGGAGGTGGCGGCCTCCTTCACCTGGAGGGACTGGGAGATATCAATGCCCAGCTCTCCGCAGGAGGCGGCGATCTTCTGGGCGTACAGGTCGTCCCCGAAGGCGGTGAGGAGCCGCACGTCCACCCCCAGAAGGCTCATGTTGTGGGCAATGTTGCGCCCCACGCCCCCCAGGCTGATGCGCACCCGGCCGGGATTGGAGTCCTGGGCCACCAGTTTGTGGGCGGGGCGGCCGCCGATGTCCATATTCACCCCGCCGATGACCACGGCGTAGGGGGCGGTGTGGACGATGTAGCCCTTGCCCACGATATATCCTTTTTTCATCAGATTGGAGATATGCACGGCCACCGAGGACCGGGTGATGCCCGCCTTGTCCGCCAGCTCCTGCTGGGAGATGAGGGGATTCTCCTCGATCCATCGGAGCAGCTGCCGTTCCCGCTGGGTCATGGCGCTCACTCCTAAACAAAAATAAAGTAAGTAATCTTATGCTTACATAATAATGCCGTCCGGGCCGGATGTCAAGGGGGAAGTTCCGCCGAACGCAGAAAAAAGGGCCGGACCTCCGGGGAAGGGAGATCCGGCCCAAAGACAGATTAATTCCAGAGCTGTTCGGGATAGAGGCCCCGCTGGGTCATAGCGGCGATGGCCTGGACCACGGTGGGCTTATCCTCCTTGTAGGTGACCCCGTACCAGCGGTCGTGGCTGCGCAGGACCCGCACCCGGGCCTTGCCCTCGTCGATGAGCTGGCTGACCACACTGGGGAGGAAGTACTCCCCCTTCTCGGGCTGTTCGGCCAGGGCCCGTTCCAGGAAGGCGGGGAAGCGGGACTGGGCCTCCCGCAGGAAGCTGGGGGTGAAGCCCCAAAGGTTCATGGACACAATGGCGTCCCCAGGCAGGACGGACCAGGTGGCGCCGCCGTCCTCAGTGAAGCGGGCGTGGTCCCCGTCCTTCTCGATGTGCGTGTGCTCGGTGACCTGGCGGAGGTAGTGGTTCTCATCCTCCGCGCACACGCCCCGGGCCACGTGTCCGTGCTCGGTGACCGTGTTGCCCAGCAGGTAGCCCACCATGGCGTACTCATAGCGATCCCCGTCGGGGTGGGAGAGGAGATAGTCGTAAATGGCCCGGAAGGCCTCGGGGCCGTAGTAGTCGTCCGAGTTGATGACGGCAAAGGGGCCGTCCACCACGTGCCGGGCGGCGAGCACGGCGTGGCAGGTGCCCCAGGGCTTGACGCGTCCCCCGGGCACGGCGTAGCCCTCGGGCAGGTCGGCGAGCTCCTGATAGGCGTAGCGGACCTCCATGACCCGGGAGAGCCGGTCGCCGATGGAAGAGCGGAAGGTCTCCTCCAGCTCCCGCTTGATGACAAAGACGACGGTATCAAATCCGGCCCGGTGGGCGTCGTAAATGGAATAGTCGATGATGAGCTGGCCGTGACTGCCCACAGGGTCCACCTGCTTGAGTCCGCCATACCGGCTGCCCATGCCGGCTGCCATGACCACGAGAACGGGTTTCTGCATCGTAAAACACTCCTTTTTCCTCTGCCGCAGACAGCAGGGTGGGACCGCTCCCCGGCGGGGCGCGGCCTGCCTCCCTATTATACCGCCGGGGGTCGTATGCCGCAACCCCCGCCCGGAGGAGCGGGGCAGGCAAAAACGCCGCGCCCGGAACGGGACGCGGCGTTTTTGCCTGAGTCAAAGAGTTTTGGGAGACTGGGAAAGGAAATACTTACTCGCCCTTCGCCTTGTGCAGAAGGTCGGTGAAGGCGCGGGTGATGAGGGTAGTGGCCATGCCGATGGGGATGTACTGGAAGCCCTGCTCGGCACGCTTCCTGGCGATCTCGGGGAACTCGGCGTACACGCCGGGGATCTTGCCGTACTTCTTGCAGGCGGCCAGCACGATCTCGGCGGCCTCCTGAATGCGGGGATCGTCGGTCTGGCCGGGGATGCCCATGGACTGAGACATATCGTAGGGCCCCAGGAAGAGGACGTCCACGCCCTCTACGGAGGCGATCTCCTCAATGTTCTTCAGGCCGATGATGTTCTCGATGTGGACGGAGACCAGAGTCTCGGCGTTCTCATGCTTGATGTAGTCCATATAGGGGGTCTTGCCGTAGTCGCAGGAGCGGGTCATGGCCGAGCCGCGGATGCCCAGGGGGTGGTACTTGGCGCGGCGGACGGCCAGCTCGGCGTCCTCCCGGGTGTTGATCTGGGGGACCTGCACGCCGTGGGCGCCCACGTCCAGGGCGCGGAGGATCTCGGTCTCGCCGTTGAAGGTGACCCGGGTGATGGGGGTGGTGCCGCCCACCTGAGCGGCGCGCACCAGATTCATGGTGGTCTCGGGAGACATGTAGCCGTGCTCGCAGTCCAAAATGACAAAGTCGAAGCCGGCCAGGCCGCCGATCTCCACCACGTCGGTGGAGTTCAGGCACATGAAGGTGCCGAAACAGGTCTTACCGGCGTAGAGGTCGTGTTTGAGCTTGTTGGTAAACATGATTCATTCCTCCCTGCATTCTGTCGCGGAGCGGTGGGAAGGCCGCGCCGGGGGCAGAACAATCCATCACAACAATTTCTCGTCTATTTCGTATTGCGGAATCAAGTTCCAAAATACGAAAGAAAAAAGCGAGGTCTGCATCAACATCCAGACCAGAGCCGGAAAAAACCGGGTCTGCTGATATAATAGCGAAGGCCGGGCCGCTTGTCAAGGGGAGAATTGTGTATTTTCGGCAAAAAAGGCGTCAAAGGGACAAAGTATCTGAGCGATACTTGCCAGAGCGGGCGGGGATGCTATAATGGTCTCTGCACAGTGGAGAAAGAACCGCCCGGTCCAGGGCCCGGAGCGGGCGGAGAAAGAAGGGGCGCACATGTACGATACACATATTTTTCTGGATTTTGAGATGAATCCCATCCCGCGGGAATGCCGGGAGGCCCGGGAGACCGCCCGGAGCGAGATCGTGGAGATCGGGGCGGTCAAGCTGGACCGGGAATACCGCCTGGTGGACCGCTATTCCTGCTATGTGAAGCCGGAATACGGTCCCATCCACAAGCGGATCACCCAGCTCACCGGCATCACCGACGCCGACGTGGCCCAGGCCAAGCCCTTCGCCCCCGCCATGGAGGATTTTGCCGCCTGGATCGGGGCGGGGCGGGGGCGCATCTACTCCTGGAGCCGCAGCGACCAGTACCAGCTCTACGACGAGAGCTGGCTCAAGGAGGCCGAGCTCCCCTGGCAGCTCAACCAGCGGTGGATCGACTTCCAGGCGGTGTATACCCGGCTCATCGGGCTCTCCCGCTCCAATCCCCTCTCCCTGCAAAACGCCCTTGGGGCGGCGGAGTACCGCTTTGCGGGGGAGGCCCACCGGGCGGTGCAGGACGCGGAAAACTCGGCCTCCCTCCTGATCCTGGTGAAGGAGGGCCGCCTGGCCCAGCAGGCCGGGGTGGTCATGCAGGCCATGCGCCCCAGAGAGGAGCACAGCTTTGCCCTGGGCGGCGAGGCGGCCGAGAAGCTCCGGCAGTTTCTGGCCGGCCGGGAGCAGGGGTAAGAGGCCGCCCTTTACAAGGGGCGGGAAACATGCTAGAATACCTCCCGACTGGTTTCCAACCCAGTCCAAGCACGGCGCGGCCGTGTTCGTTCGGCGGGGCAGAACCCCCGATCCGTTCTCTAAACAAAAAATGGGAGGAAAATTCAATATGAAAGTCAATCAACCCCAGAACACCCGTACCCGCACCCGGGAGCTGACCATGGCCGCCATGGTGGCCGCCCTCTACGCCGTGCTCAGCTATTTCGGCAATTTCTTCGGCCTGACCTATGGGCCCATCCAGTGCCGGTTTGCCGAGGCATTGTGCGTGCTCCCCTTCCTCTTCCCGGCCACGGCGCCGGGGCTCTTTGTGGGCTGCCTGGTGACCAACCTCATGAGCACCGTGGGCCCGCTGGATATCGTGCTGGGTTCCCTGGCCACGCTGCTGGCCGCTCTCTGGACGGCCCGGATGCCCAACCGCTGGCTGGCCCCGCTGCCGCCGGTGCTGTGCAACGGCGTGATCATCGGCGCCATGATCGCCTGGTATGAGGTGGGCTTCGGCCCGGGCTTCTGGGGGCTGTTCGCCTTCAACGGCGTGACCGTGGCCCTGGGCGAGCTGCTGGCCTGCTATGTGCTGGGGTCCATCCTGCTGACCGTTCTGCCCCGGGTAGAGGTCCTCCGGGCCCAGATCCCCGCCGGACGCCTGCGCGCGGAAAAAAACTGAGTCCGATGCGATGCTCCGCCGCTCCCGGCACCGGGAGCGGCGGTTTTTCTGGCTTTTTCCCCCAAACTGTGGTACACTGTGGACAATCCTTTGAATTTGATTACTGAGGAGGTCTTTCGCTGTGAAAGTGCGTAAAGCTGTCATACCCGCCGCGGGGCTGGGCACCCGGATGCTTCCGGCCACCAAAACGGTACCCAAGGAAATGCTCCCCATGGTGGACAAACCGGTCATCCAGTATATCATTGAGGAGGCCGTGGAGGCCGGGATCGAGGATATCCTGATCGTCACCAACCGGGCCAAATCGGCCATGGACGACTATTTCGACTACTACCCCGAGCTGGAGACCCGGCTCAACCAGGCCGGGAAGGAGAAGGAGCTCACCGAGGTGCGCCGGGCCGCCGATCTGGCCAACATCTTCTATGTGCGTCAGAAGGAGACCAAGGGCCTGGGCCACGCCATCTGGCGGGCCAAGCGCTTCGTGGGGGACGAGCCCTTCGCCGTGCTCCTGGGCGACGACATCATGCGGGCCCGCAAGCCGGTCACCCGGCAGCTCATCGAGGCGGCCGAGAAGTATGACGCGTCGGTGGTGGGCGTGCAGAAGGTCTCCACCCAGGCTATCTCCAAGTATTCTTCCGTCAAGATCTCCCCTCTGGAGGAGCGGATCTTTGCGGTCTCCGACATGAATGAGAAGCCCCGGCCCGAGCAGATGTTCTCCAACTACGCCATTTTGGGTCGCTATGTGCTCAAGTCGGACATCTTTGCCATCCTGGAGAACCTCCAGCCGGGCTACGGCGGGGAGATCCAGCTCACCGACGGCCTGAAGGAGCTGTGCCGCCGGGACCGGATGGTGGCGGTGGACTTTGAGGGCCGCCGCTACGACACCGGCAACCTCCAGGGCTTCCTGGAGGCCACCCTGGACTTCGCCCTGGACCACCCCGCCACCGGGGACTGGCTGCGCCACTTCATCAAGGAGAAGGCCCAGATGCTGTAGACGCGCTGCGCGCTGTATGAAAAAATGCCGTGTCGGCCGACACGGCATTTTTTATTTCGGTATTAGGCCGCCGAGTCCTCCAGCCCGGCGAAGAGGACGGCCCGCCGGCGGCGGTAGTAGAGAAGGCCGGCCAGATCGGCCAGGAGCCAGCCGATGGGCACCGACAACCAGATCCCCAGCACGCCCACGGCGGGGATGGCGGAGAGGGTGTAGGCCAGCAGCACCCGGGTTCCCAGGGAGATCACGGTGAGGACCAGGGACATCCCGGGGCGGCCCACCGCCCGGTACAGGCCGTAGAGGAGAAAGAGGCACCCGATGCCGCAGTAGAAGGCCCCCTCCACCCGGAGGTACTGCACGCCGATGGCGAGGATCTCCTCCTCACCGGGCTGGACGAAGAGGAGCATCAGGGGACGGGCGAAGAGACAGACCGCCGCCGAGATCACCGCGCAGAAGAGCAGGGCGGCGGCCACGGCGCTGCGGATGCCGGCGCGGATGCGTCCACCCTTCCGGGCGCCGTAATTCTGGGCCACAAAGGTGGAAAAGGCGTTGCCGAAGTCCTGCACCGGCATGTAGGCGAAGGAGTCGATCTTGACCGCCGCGGCAAAGGCGGCCATGACGGTGGTGCCGAAGCTGTTGATGAGCCCCTGCACCAGGAGGATGCCGAAGTTCATCACCGACTGCTGGAGAGAGGTGAGAAAGGAGAACTGGGCGATCTCCCGCAGCTGCTCCATCCGGATGCGGCAGCTGCTCCGGCTGGGGCGGAACTGGGGACAGCGCACCCAGGTGTAAAGGCCGATGCCCAGGCCCGAGACATACTGGGAGAGCACCGTGGCCGCCGCCGCTCCCGCCACCCCCCAGCGGAACACCAGGACAAAGACCAGATCCAGGGCGATGTTGAGCAGAGCGCACACCGCCAGGAAGAGCAGGGGCGCCAGGGAGTTGCCCACCGCGCGCAGAAGAGAGGCAAAATAGTTATAGAGGAAGGTGGCCGCGATCCCCCAGAAGATCACCCACAGGTACTCCCGCATCAGTGGGCGGGTGTCCAGGGGCACCTGGAGGAGGGCGAGGATGGGGTCCAGCAGGAGGAAGACCCCCAGGTTGAGGATCAGGGTAACCCCGCCGATGAGCAGGAAGGAGGTGGACAGGCTGCGCTGGAGCCGGTCCCGGTCCCCGGCGCCGTGGCAGATGGAAAAGACCGCGCCGCTCCCCATGCACAGGCCCAGCAGGATGGAGGTGAGAAAGGTCATCAGCGTGTAGGACGACCCCACCGCCGCCAGGGCAGAGGCCCCGAGAAAGCGCCCCACGATGAGGGTATCGGCCACATTGTAGCACTGCTGGAGCAGATTCCCCAGCATCATGGGCAGGGCAAAGAACAGCATGGTGGCGGCAATGGGACCGCGGGTCAGATCGCCGGACATATCCGTCCTCCTCTCCAAAACGCATATTTTGTATCACTATAACATGAAATGGCCGCCCGCAAAAGGGGGAGGGCGGGAAAGGAAGAAAAATTTGCAAAAAGCAGGGAAAGAGGCTTGACTTTCCCGAAAAATCCGATATAATAAAAAGGCTTGTTTAGAAAACAAGCACATCCTTGCCCCCGCATGATACGGGGGCCATATGTCCATAAGGAGGTGCAACAAAAATGGCAAAGCTGAATGCGAACTACGAGGCCGTCTACATCCTCGATCCCAACCTGGGCGAGGAGGCTACCGCCGCTCTGGTGGCGAAGTTCAAGACTCTGGTCGAGAACAACGGCACTCTGGCCGAGGTTGACGAGTGGGGCAAGCGCCATCTGGCCTATCCCATCAACGACCTGAACGAGGGCTATTACGTCCTGATGACCTTTAGCTCCGCTCCCGCCTTCCCCCAGGAGCTGGACCGAATCTTCCGCATTACCGACGGCGTGATGCGCTTCATGATCATCTGCAAGGATGAGTAAGGAGGCGTTTCCATGCTGAATCGCATTATCCTCATGGGTCGCCTGACCCGGGATCCGGAACTCCGTCACACCCAGTCGGGGACCCCCGTGGCCTCCTTCTCTCTGGCGGTGGACCGGGATTTCAAGGACAAGACCACCGGCGAAAAGGCCACCGATTTCATTGACATCGTGGCCTGGCGGCAGACGGCGGAGTTCGTCTCCCGCTTCTTCACCAAGGGCCGTCTGGCCGTGGTGGAGGGCCGCCTCCAGCTGCGCGACTGGACCGATAAGGACGGGAACAAGCGCCGCAGTGCCGAGGTCGTGGCCGACAACGTCTACTTTGGCGACTCCAAGCGGGATGCCGAGGGCGGCGGCTACGCGCCTCCCCCGCCGGCTTACGGCGGATACAGCGCCCCTGCGCCGGCTGCGTCCGCGCCCGCCTATGCCGCGCCGCTCAGCGGCGGCGACCAGTTCGCCGACCTGTCCGACGATGACGGCGAGCTCCCCTTCTAAGGAGCGTCTGTTTTGCAGTTCAGCCGGTTTTTCCGGCTTGGCGTCAAGCGCCATTCCGCTCCGCAAAAGCGCTTCGGCTCTTGCGGAAGCATCGTTGAAAGGAGTACTGTACCATGGCTATGGATAGAGAGCGTCCCCGCGGCCGCAAGCGCCGCAAGGTCTGCACCTTCTGTGTGGACAAGGTGGAGCACATCGACTACAAGGACGCGGCCAAGCTGCGCCGTTTCCTGTCTGAGCGTTCCAAGATCCTGCCCCGCCGCACCACCGGCACCTGCGCGATGCATCAGCGCCAGCTGACCGAGGCCATCAAGCGTGCCCGTCAGATCGCCCTGCTGCCCTTCGTGACCGACTGATCGGAACGATTTGAGAGCGGACCAGCTTTTTGCTGGTCCGCTCTTTTTTGCGTGTCGAACAAGTTCGACACGCTTCTCAAAAATGCTTGCATTTTTGAGAGGGGGATGCAGGCCGTCGCGCGCATGGCCCAAAGGGCCACACACTTACGGCCTGTGAGGAGTGTTTTCCGACGTACACGCCGCCGGAAAACACGATTTGACCCTCTTCCGCCGTCTGCGCCCGGCGGAACTCTGCGAGGCTCTTGCAGCATAAATCGAA
>JAHAEW010000031.1 GCA_018374635.1 Clostridiales bacterium | reverse complement strand
AGAAGGGGCAAGGGAGCGGAGTGAACCCTGGCCGTCAGGCCGGGGCGAACGGTGCGGACTTTGACCCGACGAAGTGCGCGCAGAGGCCTGCATCCCCTCAAAAAAATGCTTGCATTTTTGAGAAGCGTGTCGAAGTTTTTCGACACGCTGAAGCCGCCGGGATGAAATTCCATCCCGGCGGCTTACTTTTACCCCCGCGGCGTCAGAGTCTGCGTGCAGGTGAAGGACTCTCCCGGTCCCAGCACCCGGATGCCGGGGCGGTGGAACAGATCGTGGTCCCCCTGTGCGTCGTCGGGTAATCCGTGCCAGGGCTCGATGCACACGAAGCGCATGGGGCCGGGCTTGGACCAGAAGAGCACGTAGGGGAACCCCTCCATTCCCAGACGGACAGCCGCCTCCCCGGTCCGGCTGGCCAGCTCGATCCAGGGGGTGCGCAGCCCGGTCAGGCAGATGGAATCCTGGTCAAACAGGTGGTCGTCCAGCCCCACATGGTCCATTCCAGTGAAGCGGGGGCGGCGTCCGCTGACCAGTCCGCCCTCCAGGGTGAGGATCTCCTCAGGCTCCTCCTTTCCGGAAAAGCGCAGTTCGTGATCCTCGGTCTGTCCCCCCGGCGTCAGAGGAAGGGCGAGAGCATAGTGGAACCCCGCCTGAAAGGGCATCTCCCGCTCATCCAGGTTGTAGACCCGGTAGGTGGAGGAGAGCTTCCCCTCTCCCAGCCGGTACACCGTCTCCAGCCGGAATTTCCAGGGGTAGCGTTTCCAGGTCTCCTCATTCCAGTCCAGCCGGAAGGTGAGGGACTCCTCATCCTGCCCGGCCAGGTCATGGGGATACTCCCGGGCAAAGCCGTGGGGGCCGTTTTCGTAGCGCACGCCGTCCTGCACAAAATAGCCGTCCTTCAGCCGCCCGCACCAGGGAAAACAGGCCGGCGCACGCCGGCCCCACACCGATGCGTCCCCGCTCCACATCCACTCCCGGCCGCAGGCGGTGAACGACTGGAGCTCCGCCCCCATCTCCGCCACCCGGATACCCATCCCGTTCCGGCTCAGTTCATACTCCATGGCGCTCCGTCCTCCTTGCTCTACAAGGCCGAACAATACGGCCCTTTTCAGTTTTATTATACCCTCTGCGCCGTCCCGCCGCAACCATCCAACCGCGGGTTCCCGGTCTTTTCTTGTTTACTCCTACAAAGAGCAAACTTTATACTTGACAGTACGCTTTCTTTCCCGTACAATATCGCACAATGCAAATTCCCGGAGGTGAGCAAAGAATGGGCAGCAGTCGGAACACCATGGATCTGGTCAAGGCGTTCTTCCCCCAGTCTTTCTTTCTCCTGGAAAATGATGTCTTATAGGCATTGGACGGTGCGGCATATTTGCCCACCGTCCTTTTTTTGCCCACGCCTCTGAGAGAAAGGATGACGCCCATGCAAACACTGGAACGAAAGCTGGTCCTGGAGGACGGCAGCGAGTATTACGGCCACGGGTTCGGCTACCCCGCGGACCGGGTCTGCGAGTTGGTCTTCAACACCTCCATGGTAGGATACCAGGAGATCGTATCTGACCCCTCCTATACCGACCAAATGGTGGTGATGACCTATCCCCTGATCGGAAACTACGGCATCACAGACGAGGATTTTGAGACCCGCTTCCCCACCATCGGCGCACTGGTGGTCCGGGAGTATAACGACCGCCCCAGCAATTTCCGCTACACCAAGACTCTCTCGGAGATTTTGGAAGAGAACGGCATCCCCGGCCTCTGGGGCGTAGACACCCGCCAGCTCACCCGCTCCATCCGGGCCCACGGCAGCCAGCGGGCCATCCTCACGGGAGCCGACGTCCCCCGGGAGACGGCCCTGGCCCGCCTGCACGCTGTTCCGGTGCCCCGGGACGCCGTCCCCCGGGTGAGCTGTAAAAAGCGCTGGTATGCCCGCACCGCCGGACACCGCTTTCATGTGGTGGCGGTAGACTGCGGCATCAAGCTCAATATTATCCGCAGCCTGAACCGCCGGGGCTGCAATGTGACTGTGGTACCCTGGAACACCACCGCGGAGGAGATCGCCCTCTACCAGCCTGACGGGATCTTCTTCTCCAACGGCCCGGGCGACCCGGAAGATGTGGGGCCCGTCATCGAGCTCATCCGCGCGATCCGGGGCCGCTGGCCCATTTTTGGCATCTGCCTGGGGCACCAGCTCATCTCCCTGGCCTTCGGCGGGCGCACCTATAAGCTCAAGTTTGGCCACCGGGGCGGCAATCACCCCGTCCTGCGGCTCTCTGACGGCAAGATCGAAATCACCAGCCAGAACCACAGCTATGCCGTGGACGCCGACTCTCTCTCGGGCACCGGTCTTATCCCCACCCACACCAACCTGCTGGACGGCACGGTGGAGGGGGTGGCCTGCCCCGCGGAGCGGATCTTCAGCGTCCAGTACCACCCGGAGAGCGCCCCTGGCCCCCAGGACAGCGGCTATCTGTTCGACCAGTTTATCGAGCTTATGAAGGAGGACAAAGCCCATGCCTAAGCGTACCGACATTCACAAGATCATGGTCATCGGCTCCGGCCCCATCGTCATCGGCCAGGCCGCCGAATTTGACTACGCGGGCACACAGGCCTGCCTTGCCCTGCGGGAAGAGGGGTATGAGGTCCTGCTGGTCAACTCCAACCCGGCCACCATCATGACCGATCCTTCCATGGCTGATAAGGTCTATATGGAGCCCCTCACCGCGGAATATGTCGCCCGCATCCTCCGGCGGGAGCGCCCCGACGCCCTGGTCCCCGGCATCGGCGGACAGACCGGCCTCAACCTGGCTATGGAGCTGTCCGACCTGGGGGTCCTGGAGGAGTGCGGCGTGGAGCTGCTCGGCACCAGCCGTGAGAGCATCCGCCGGGCAGAGGACCGGGAGGAATTCAAGGCCCTGTGCCAGTCTCTGGGGGAACCCGTCCTCCCCTCTGAGACCGTCCACAGCGTGGAGGAGGGCCTTGCTGCGGCCGATTCCATCGGCTATCCGGTGGTCCTGCGTCCCGCCTTCACTCTGGGCGGCACTGGCGGCGGCTTTGCCGACGATCCCCGGCAGTGCGCCGCCCTGCTGGCCAATGCCCTTACCCTCTCCCCCGTAGGACAGGTTCTGGTGGAAAAGAGCATCAAGGGCTATAAAGAAATCGAATATGAGGTCATCCGGGACGCCAATGACACCGCGATCACCATCTGCAACATGGAGAATCTGGACCCCGTCGGCATCCATACCGGGGATTCCATTGTGCTGGCTCCCAGCCAGACCCTGACCAACAAGGAGTATCATCTCCTGCGGGACAGCGCCCTGCGGCTTATCCGGGCCCTGCGCATCGAGGGCGGGTGCAACGTCCAGTTTGCCCTGGACCCCCAGTCTTTCCACTACTATGTCATTGAGGTCAATCCACGCGTCTCCCGCTCCTCGGCGCTGGCCTCCAAGGCCAGCGGCTATCCCATCGCCCGGGTATCGGCCAAGATCGCCGTGGGCCTGCGCCTGGACGAGATCCGGCTGGCCAATACCCCCGCCTGCTTTGAGCCCGCGCTGGACTATGTGGTGACCAAGATGCCCCGCTTCCCCTTCGACAAGTTCACCGATGCCTCCAACCGCCTGGGCACCCAGATGAAGGCCACCGGCGAGGTCATGAGCGTGGGCCGCACCGTGGAGGAGAGCCTGCTCAAGGCGGTGCGCTCTCTGGAGATCGGCGCCTGCCACCTGCACCTGCCCAAGTTCGACGCCATGACCGGGGAGGAGCTCCTCTCCTATATCACCCTGGGCACCGACGACCGGATCTATGCTGTGGCTCAGCTGCTGCGCCTGGGCATAGATCCCGGGCTCATCGCGGCCCGGACTCAGATCGACCCCTTTTTCCTGGACAAGCTTGGAAATATCGTGGCCCTGGAGCAGGCTCTCGCGGCCTGTCCCGGCGATCCCGGCGTACTTCTCCGGGCCAAACGATCCGGCTTCTCCGACGGCTGGATCGCCCGCACCTGGGGCATGGAGGAGGATGCGGTCCGCGCGCTGCGGAAGGAACACGGCATCCTCCCGGTCTACAAGATGATCGACAGCTGTGCCAGCGAGTTTGACAGCTACATCCCCTATTTTTACTCCACCTACGAGGCGGAAAATGAGTCCCGGGTCAGCGACCGGCCCAAGATCCTGGTCCTGGGCTCCGGCCCTATCCGGATCGGCCAGGGCGTGGAGTTTGACTACTCCACCGTCCACGCGGTCCAGACCATCCGCGCCCACGGCTATAAGGCCATTCTTCTGAATAACAACCCGGAGACGGTCTCCACCGACTACACCACCAGCGACAAGCTCTACTTTGAGCCCCTCACGCCCGAGGACGTGATGAACGTGGTGGAGCTGGAACAGCCCCTGGGGGTGATCGCCTGCCTGGGCGGGCAGACCGCCGTCAATCTGGCCGAACCCCTGGCCCGGCGCGGCGTGCCCCTCATCGGCACCGACTGTGAGGCCATCGAGCGGGCGGAAAACCGGGATTCCTTTGAGCGGGTGCTCTCCTCCCTGGGCATTCCCCAGCCCAAGGGCGTGGCCGTCACCAGTCTGGAGGCCGGGGAGCAGGCCGCCGCCGAGATCGGCTATCCTGTCCTGGTGCGCCCCAGCTATGTGCTGGGCGGACGGGCTATGCAGATCGTCTCCAAACCGGAGGACCTGCGCACTTATCTGCGCACTGCGGTGGCGGTCAATGAGGACCAGCCCGTATTGGTGGACCAGTATATCACCGGCAAGGAGCTGGAGGTAGACGCGATCTGCGACGGCACCGACGTCTTCCTTCCCGGCGTCATGGAGCTGGTGGAGCGGACCGGCATCCACTCGGGGGACTCCATCAGCGTGTTCCCCACCTTCTCGGTCTCTCCAAAGGCGCTGGAACAGATCGAGGCCTACACCCGCCAGCTGGGCCCAGGTATCGGCATCAAGGGGCTCTACAACATCCAGTTCATCGTGGACCGAGAGGACCGGGTCTATATCATCGAGGTCAATCCCCGCTCCTCCCGCACCGTCCCCTTCCTCTCCAAAGCTACGGGCCTTCCCCTGGCGGACATCGCCACCCGGGTCATGTTGGGGGTCTCGCTCAAAGAGCAGGGCTATGCCGGTCTTCCTCCCATCCGCCCCACAGACTGGTATGTGAAAGCCCCCGCCTTCTCCTTCTCCAAACTCAGCGGACTGGACGCCTATCTCTCCCCCGAGATGAAATCCACCGGCGAGGCCATCGGATATGATCCCAGCCTGACCCGCGCCATGTACAAGGCCCTCCAGGCATCCGGTATCCGGATGGCCGACCACGGCACCATCCTCTTTACCGTGGCGGATGAGGACAAGGCCGAGGCGCTTCCCCTGGCGGAACGCTTCTACCGGTTGGGGTACAGTCTCTGCGCCACTCAGGCCACCGCCCAGTTCCTGCGCCGGCACGGTCTGCGCACACGGGTCTACGGTAAGATCTGCGAGGGCGACGATCACATCCTCCGGGATCTGCGCAGCGGACGCATCAACTGCGTGGTCAACACCCGCGCCATTCTCTCGGGAGAGCATTACCAGGATGGCACCCTTATCCGCCGCTGTGCGGTGGAGCACGGCGCTACGATGTTTACCTCTCTGGATACCGTGCGCATGGTGCTGGAAGTGCTGGAGGCAATGACCCTGGGCGTGGCGCCCATCGCCTGACCCAAAATATCATAGACAAAGCCCCTGCGGACGGCGTCCGCAGGGGCTTTGGATTTTATTTCGCTGTGGCCTTACTCAGAGGTTTATTCCTCTTCCTCGCCATTCTTCCGGGAGAACGAGAGGTGCAGGCCGACGCCCGCCATGGAGAAAGCCAGAGCCACCAGGCCGGCCGTCACAGCCGGATTCACGGGCGCAACAACCATACCAGTCTGGGGCAGATCTCCAAGGGGAGTCTCCCCATCGTCGATATCCACAATCTCTTCGCCGTCACCAGTCTCAGCGCTGGGCTGCTCCGTGCCGGTATCGGGCTCCGTTGCGGGGTCCTCAGGACCGGGGCCCAGGGGAGTGGTCTCCTCCGGGATCTCTATCTCAGGGGGAAGCGTGGGGGTGGGCGTAGGCGTGGGCCGGGGATCTCTGTCATTGTCATCACCATCGCCGCCCAGCCAGTAGTAGTCGTTGGTGATAACCATGGTCTGGCCGCTGCCGGCCGCCACCTCTGCGACGTTCCCTTCCTGCTCTCCACCACGGTATAGGTACCGGGCTTGAGATCCGACAGGGTAATCTGACCGTCCGTCAGTTCGCTGCTGGAGATCTCCTTGCGGAAATCATCGGGGCCGGTAACAACAATGGTGAAGCTATTCGGCGTGGCGTTCCGGTTCACCACCTGGATGGTCAGTGTGCCCTCCGTCTCCGGGGTCTCATTCTTGGTGTACTCCACCAGAATCTTGACCTCGGAATTTCCGGCCTCGCCCTTCAGGGCGCCAGACACTTCCTTTTGAGTGTATCCGGCGCAATGCTCCTTTTCCAGGGCGGCCAACTCGTCCGTCATGTCATAGGGCTGATTGGTCGAGACGCGGCAGCTCTCCAGATACAGCTGCTCCAGGCTGCCGTCCGCCTGACGGACGCCGCCCTGAAGGACCACAAGCCGCTCCCCGTTGGGCTGATAGAAGCCATTGTAGGTGTTGGTAAAGGCAAACCTGCCGTCCATGGAGCTGTCATCCAGGTCCTTCAGCTCCGCCGTCAGCCTGCCGTCCTGCTCCGTCACCACGACCTGGAAGTGATAGATCGCATTTGCATCATACTCCAATCAGGTTTTCGAAAAGAACCGGGCTTCCGTCGGGACTGTCGTTGGCGTCCCCCTGCGTCCGGAACCAGCCGTCGGCTGTGTTGACTTCGATCACCCGGTGGGTGGCGACGGTCAGCTCCTCATTCAAGACAAAGGTGATGGGGTCGCCCACCTTCACGTCCTGCGGCTTCACGTCCTTGACATAGATCAGTGCGCCGGTGGGGTAGGTGGGTTCCATACTTCCGCTGAGCACCACATAGGGGGTCAGCCCCACCAGACGCACGCCCACCAGAAGGACGGCCAGCCCCACCACCACAACGGCCAGAACGGTGGTCAGGATATTCCAGAAAACTTTGACTGCTTTGGGCACCGCGCCCTCACCTCGCTTTCTCAGACTGGGAGACCGGGGGACATACCCGCCCGGAAACTCACTCACTGGGCCTGAGTATAGCACTCCGCAGTCACAGAACGGTTACATTTTGAAGTCTGGATATGCGCGTTTCATTTCTTTTCACTCGTTCTGCCGCCGCTGTGGAGGTAAAAAAGCAGCGCCGCAGACGGACTGTCCGCGGCGCGAAAGCGATCCATTGCAGGAAGCGAGCTCAGGCATCGGCAGACCGAACGTCTCTGTCTGGGCAGCCGAACGAGCGTAGCGGCGTTATCCGCCGTGTTAGCTTTCTAGCTTTGCGTCCCATGCTTTCGCATGGTTTGCTCTTTTCCAACTTGTAAGCTTGCCGGGACGCTGTCTCCGGCGGGAAACGGGTTCTGTTACAGAGTATGACACCCCTCGGTCACAAATCGGTTACATTTTAGAAATTTTTCCCGAAAGTCTTAAAGATATATTAAAAATTTCTGTAACGCCGCTCTTGCCGCGTAAGTAAAACGCAGACACCATCATGCAGTGTGCATAGAACTCCTCTGTCCCATCTATGTTGGACGGCATATTTCTCGCTTTTGCACAACCCCCGCTTCCGGCAGGCTAAATCGGAACCGGATCTCCACCGCTTTTCCCTCCTCCACCAGCACCCGGTCCACCAGGGCCAGCACCGCCGGGCGGGTCAGGGGCGTGAAGGCCAGGGTCTCCCGCACCCGCTCGGCCCACTGCTCCGGGTCACTCCCGGAAACCGGCGGGAAGGCATCGAGCCGGTGTTCCAGCTCCGCCCGCCTCCGACGGTTTTCCAGGAGGAGCTCCTGGAATTCCGTCCGGGTGATCACCCCCTCCTCCTGATCCCGGTAGAGATGGCCGGTCCGGCGGCGGCAGGCCTGGACGGCCCGCTCCAGCTCCGCGCGGTGGGCCGTCCCGTCTGCGCTCCGGGGCAGCGTGCGCTCCGCCAGTTCCGCCGGGTCGATCTGGCGGGCCAGGACCCGCAGGCGCTCCCCCAGCGCGGAGAGCACCGCGTCCTCCCGTATCCGGTGGGAGGTGCACCGCTCCCTCCCCCGCCGGTAGCCCTGACAGACCATGTAGCTCCGCGTTCCCTCCCGCACATAGCTCATGGGAGAGCCGCAGGCGGCGCAGAAGGCCAGTCCGGTGAGGAGGTGGGCCGATCCGGTGGGCGGGCGGTAGCTGCGCAGGCGCAGCAGCTCCTGCACCCGGTCGAACCGGGCCTGGGGAATGATGGCCTCATGGGTGTGCGGCACTATTGTCCACTCCTCCGGCGGGTGGGCGATCCGCCGGGTGATCTTGTAGCTTGCCTTTTCGCTGCGGTTCTGGGTGAGATGTCCGGCATAGGTGGAATTGGTCAGGATGCGCCGCACCATGGTATCGCTCCACAGGCCCCGGCAGCGCTCCCCCTCTCCCCGGCACCGGGCCGGAGTTGGCACCTGGGCGGCGCTCAGGGCCCGGGCGGTCCCCCGGACTGAGCCGCTCTCCAGATAGCGGCAAAAGACCTCCTCCACGATCCAGCGCCGCTCCTCATCCACCAGGAGCTTTCCCCGCTGTTCCGGGTCCTTGCGGTACCCCAGGGGCGGGAAGGCCCCGATGAAGGCCCCGCTCCGCCGCCGTGCGTCCAGGGCGGAGCGGACCTTTCGGGAGATATCGGCGGTATAGAAGTCATTGGCCGCCGCCAGGAAGGGCAGGGCGATGGAGGTATGTCCGGCGGCGGTGTCAAAGCCCTCGCTCACCGCCACATAGCGCACTCCGTGGGCCGGAAAAAAGCACTGGTAGTAGTAGACCGTACCGATCTGATCCCTCCCCAGCCGGGAGAGGTCCTTTGTGACCACCAGATCGATGCGCTTTTCCCGGATGTCCCCCAGCAGGCGCTGGAAGGCGGGGCGGTCGAAGTTCGTGCCGGTGTATCCGTCGTCCGTATAGATTCCGGCCACCGGCCAGCCCTGCTGCCGGACATATTGCAGCAAAAAGGTCTTCTGGTTGGCGATACTCATGGACTGGTCGCCCTCCCCCTCGTCCTCCCGGGAGAGGCGGAGGTACAGCCCTACCTTGGGAAGGGACACGGCGGCTCCTCCTTCCCGGCGCGCAGCAGCTCCTCCAGACACTGCATGAGATCGGGCCCCTCCCGGGCGTAGGTCTCATACACATGGCATTCCGGCTTCACATTCCATCCCTCCTCTGCCGTTGTGCTTCCATTATATATCAGGCGGGGTTGTCCTATGCCTTCCCAATGCCACGTCCGCCCCCCCTGGCTTGGAGGCCAGGTCCAGCACCAGGCAGCCCGGTTTCAGATCCCGCAGGGTCTCCTCCTCCAGGATACGGGCAGGTACGGTATTGAGGATCAGGTCATAACCGCACAGCCAGCCACGCAGCTGGCCACTGTGTTCCACACCGCAGCCCTCCGCCTCGATCCAGGCCAGATCGGACCACTTTCGGGCGGCCACGCTCACCCGGGCGCCCAGCGCCGAGAGCCGGGGAGCCAGCGCTCTTCCCAGCCGCCCGTAACCCACCACGAGCACCCTGGCTCCGTGGAGGGTGATGGGCAGCTCCTCCATGGCGATCTGAATCGCCCCCTCGGCCGTGGGCACCGCGTTGGCTATGGCAAGCTCTTCCCGGGCAAAATAGTCGTGCAGGGTCAGGCCCCGGGCGTCGGCCAGCGCCGCCACCGGCGGCGTGACCAGCCCGGCGCAGACGATCTGCCCCGGGCGCAGGCGGTCCAGTACTTCGGCCAGGGGAAGACTCCCCTCCGACAGCGGGGTATTGAGCAGCGTCCCCTCCCCGGTCACAGGCAGAGGAAGGATCACGCAGTCCGCCCGCACGGCGCTTCGCAGATCCCGCTCCGGCTCCACGCCCTCCCCCAGCGCTCCCGCCCGTTCCAGGGCGTAGGTGTGGACCGTATGTCCGTCTCCGGCCAGCTGGACGGCCAGCTGCGCCTGCCGCTGATCTCCGCCCACCACCCAGATATTCCACTCGTGTTTCATGGCACAACTCCTCCTCCATGTTCCGTTGCTGTCTTATCCTATTCCGCCGCCGGAAAAGGGTGCGCCCCCCTGTTCTTCCGGTCACTGTTTCGGTATGGATTGTGTAAAAAACAGAAATATCCGCCATTCTCTCTTGTTACTTTTACTGTGACGCATTATAATAGTAGAGAATATACCCATGAACGGGTCCCTGTCTTTGAACAGGCCTGAACAAAATACAGGAGGAACACGACCCTATGCTATTTGCCAAGTACGAGCGCTGCCTCTACCAGCGCAGCCCCCTCATTGAGGTGATCTGCCAGCTCCGCTTCCCCACCATCCTTTCCATCGGTTCCCAGGAGCCCGCCGAGTTCCAGGAGGCCATCCGGCACGAGTTCCCGCAGTTTGTCGCCCGGCAGGAGCGCCCCGCCCCCAAGATCACCGGTCTGGGCACCCCTGACGCCAAGGTGGAGCAGCAGCCCCCCATCACCAACTATAATTTCATTACCCAGGACGGATTCTGGAAGCTGAATCTGACCAGCAGCTTCATCGCCCTATCCACCCTGCGCTATACCCGCTGGGAGGATTTTGCCCAGAAGCTGGACAAGGCGGTAGCCGCGTTCCTCCAGATCTACCACGCGGACTATTTTGAGCGGGTAGGCCTGCGCTATGTCAACGCCATCTCCAAGGAGCGCCTGGGCCTGAACGACCTTCTGTGGGACGACCTGCTCCAGACCCCCTATATCGGCATCCTGGGCGAGCCCGATGTGGACGAGAAAGAGGTCAACAAGTGCTCTCTGGACATTGAGACCCGTCTTGGCACCGACAGCCGCCTCAAGCTCCACGCCGGTCCAGGCCTGCTCAACGGCGGCAAGCAGGACCCAAAGCCCCGCTTTATCCTGGACCAGGACCTCTCCTCCGTGGGCAAGCTCACCCCCGACCAGCTTCCCGAGCGGCTGGAGATCCTCCACGGCTTTGCCGGGGGCCTCTTCCACGGCGCTATCACCGACGAGCTGCATGAGGCCATGGGCCCCATGGCCCTCTAAGCTCTATGCCCGCCATCCGCCGCGCCGCTCCCGCCGACCTGGACGCCGTCTGGTCACTGGTCGGGCGTGCCGTGGCGCACATGAACGCCATCGGCAATCCCCAGTGGGGCGCGGACTATCCCACCCGCGCCCTCTATGCGGGAGATATTGACCGGGGAGAGCTCTATGCGGCATGTTCGGAGACGGGAGCGATCCTGGGCGCGGCCTGTCTCAACCGCAGCGAGAGTCCGGAGTACGCCTCCATCCCCTGGCAGTACCGGGGAGAGGTCTATTCCATCCACCGCCTGGCGGTGGACCCGGCCGTCCAGCGGCAGGGGGTGGCCACCGCGCTGCTCTCCTTCGCGCAGGCTTTCGCCCGGCAGAACCATGTGTCCGCCCTCCATGTGGACACCTACTCTCTCAACCACCGGATGCAGGCCCTCTTTGCCAAGCAGGGCTTTGTCCGGCGGGGAGAGATCTATCTGCATGGACGTCCCCTCCCCTATCCCTGTTTTGAAAAACTCCTTTAGAGTGTGATAACACATGAAAAAATTACTGATTGTAGTAGATTATCAAAAGGACTTTGTGGACGGCGCCCTTGGCTTTGCCGGCGCCGAGGCACTGGACAAGCCCATTGCCCAGCGCATTGCGGCGTATCACGCCGCGGGCAACGACGTGGTCTTTACGCTGGATACCCATGGCGCCGACTACGCCCATACGCAAGAGGGCCGAAAACTGCCTGTCCCCCACTGCCTGTTTGGAGAGGCCGGATGGGAACTCTACGGCTCCACCGCCGCCGCCCGCGGGGATGGGGACTGCGTCTTCCGCAAGCCCGCCTTCCCCTCTCTGGAGCTGGCCGAGTGGCTCAAAGGCCGCAGCTATGCCCAGGTGGAGCTGTGCGGGCTGGTCTCTCACATCTGTGTTCTCTCCAACGCGGTGATGGTCAAGGCCGCCCTGCCCGAGGCCGAGATCCTGGTGGATGCCCGTCTCACCGCCTCCTTTGATCCCGCGCTCCACGAAAAGGCGCTGGACATTCTGGAGGGGCTTCAGGTCACCGTTACCAACCGCTGAAACCGCACGCCCGCCGCCCATGTCCTTTGCCCAGGGGCGGCCATCCCATATAAAGAGGGTCTTTTCATGAAAAGCCATATGAACTACACCATGCTCTGTGATTTCTATGAACTCACCATGGGCAACGGCTATTTCCAGAGCGGCATGGCCGACCAGATCTGCTATTTCGACGTCTTTTTCCGCAATGTCCCTGACGGGGGCGGCTTTGCCATTGCAGCCGGCCTGGAGCAGATCATCGACTATATCGAGAACCTGCGCTTTGACGAGGAGGATATTGCCTATCTCCGAAAGAAGGACGTGTTCTGTGAGGAGTTTCTGGAATATCTGCGCAGCTTCCGCTTCACCGGCGACATCTGGGCTGTCCCGGAGGGAACGCCCATCTTCCCCCGGGAGCCCATCCTCACCGTCCGTGCCCCCGCTATTGAGGCGCAGTTCATCGAGACCTACCTGCTGCTCAATCTGAACCATCAGTCCCTCATCGCCACAAAATCCAACCGGATCGTACGCGCTGCCCAGGGCCGTCCGGTGTCTGAATTTGGTTCCCGCCGGGCCCAGGGCACCGACGGCGCGCTGCTGGGCGCCCGCGCCTCCTATATCGCCGGGTGTGCCGGTACTGCCTGCACCCTGGCCGACGAACTCTATGGCTCTCCCGCCGGGGGGACCATGGCCCACTCCTGGGTGCAGATGTTTCCCGATGAGTATACCGCCTTCAAGACCTACTGCGAGCTCTACCCCCACTCCGCCACGCTGCTGGTGGACACCTACAATGTCCTCAAGTCCGGCGTGCCCAACGCCATCCGCGCCTTTAAAGAGGTGCTCCTCCCCAAGGGGATCACCCGCTGCGCGATCCGCCTGGATTCGGGCGACCTCACCTACCTCTCCTGCAAAGCCCGGCAGATGCTGGACGAGGCCGGACTGACCGAGTGCAAAATCTTGGCCTCCAACTCCCTGGACGAGTATATCATCCGGGATCTTCTCCTTCAGGGCGCTAAGATCGACTCCTTCGGCGTCGGGGAGCGCCTCATCACCTCCAAGTCCGAGCCGGTGTTCGGCGGGGTCTACAAGCTCGCCGCCGTGGAGGACGGGGAGGGCCGCATCATCCCCAAAATCAAAA
This sequence comes from Clostridiales bacterium, assembly GCA_018374635.1. GTDB lineage: Bacteria > Bacillota > Clostridia > Oscillospirales > Oscillospiraceae > Pseudoflavonifractor_A. Next base: position 22,329 of record JAHAEW010000031.1, on the reverse strand, counting down.
TCAGCGAAAATCCCGCCAAGATCACCAATCCCCACTTCAAAAAGGTCTACCGCCTGGTCTCCCGTTACTCGGGTAAGGCGCTGGCCGATCTCATCACGCTCCACGACGAGACGGTGGACGACAGCCGTCCGCTGGAGCTCTTTGACCCGGACGCCACCTGGAAGCGCAAGACCTTTACCGATTTCGAGGCCAAGGAGCTCCTGGTCCCCATTTTCCGGAACGGAAAGCTGGTCTACCAGTCTCCCACCATCACCGAGATGCGGGCCTACTGCGCCGCTCAGATCGATCTCCTCTGGGATGAGGTCAAGCGCTTCGAGAATCCCCACAACTACTATGTGGATCTCTCCCAGAAGCTCTGGGAGATCAAGCAGGCTCTTTTGAAGGAGCAGGGGCGGGAATGACCCGCCGGAGGCTCCGTTATCTGGCCGCCGGACTGGCGGCCGCCGCCGTTGTGTGCTCCGCCCTGGACGCACGTCTTGTGAGCCGCCGGTATGAGATCCCGCTGGCCCCGCTGGAGGCCCCCGTGCGTCTGGCGCTGGTGACCGACCTGCACAGCTGCCGCTATGGAGAGGACCAGCGCGCCCTTCTGGACGCATTGGAGGCGGAGGCCCCCGACGCCCTTCTGCTGGGCGGGGACATTGTGGATGACGTACTTCCCACCGAGCCCGCCTTTCTATTTCTGGAGGAGGCGGCCCGGCGCTGGCCCTGTGTCTATGTCACGGGAAACCATGAGTTCCGCTCCGGCCAGGCCGAGGCATTCTGCGCCCGCATCGCGGAACTGGGCATCCATGTGCTCCGCGGCTCCCAGATCACCCTGGAGCTGAACGGTCAGCCGGTGGATCTTTTAGGGCTGGACGACCCGGCATGCGGCGGCTCCTATGCCGGGCAGCTCACCGCGCTGCAAGACCGCCCCCGCACCGGACACGCCTCCATCCTGCTTGCCCACCGACCGGAGCGCTATGCCGATTATGCCGCTTTGGGCTGTGATCTCATCCTGAACGGTCACGCCCACGGGGGACAATGGCGCATTCCCATTCTTCTGAATGGGCTCCTGGCCCCAAACCAGGGATTCTTTCCCGCCTATGCCGGGGGCCTGTACCGGCGGGACGGGAGCGAGATCCAGGTTGTCAGCCGGGGGCTGGCCCGGGAGTCCACACAGGTCCCCCGTATCTGGAACCGCCCGGAACTGGTGATCCTCCAGCTCACCTGAGCTTGATTTTGTTGCGTGAGAAAACATCCCCCGGACTGCATGTGCAGTCCGGGGGATGTTCTTCCTCTATCTGTCAGTTGAACTTGTAGATGCGGCGGGCCAGCCGGTAGAGCTTCACCGAGAGCTTGCGTCCCTGATAGCCGGGTATATTGGATACCGCGGATACCGCACGGTATTTCATCTTGTGGTAGATCCGCCCGTCCACCCCGCGCAGATACTCCCAGAGCTGGGTACGTTTGCCCAGCGCCTCGGGGGAGCCGTCGATGATGAGGAAAATGGAGGAAATCGTCATCATCATGGCCAGATAGTTGAACATATACCGGCCCAGCTTGGGGAGGGACGCCTGTATCTTCTTCAGATCGTGGGCGTCGATCATCAGACGGGTCACCCGCAGCTGCTGATCCACACGGGTCACCATGACCTTTTCGTTGACCGACTGGTCGGCACGGCCGATAAAATACCGGTAGAGATCCAGATCCATGTAGTAGATGCTCCGGACAAAGGGCAGGGGCTGGTAGACAAAAATATTGTCCACATAGAAGGTGTGCTTGGGCAGCTCCAGCCCGCAGGAGCGCAGCAGCTCGGTGCGGTAGATCACCGAGTGCATCAGCAGATACTGGGAGGGTCGGAAGCGGCCGATGTCCGCCCAGGTAAAGACCCGGTTTTCCGGGAACACATTGGTATAGCGCATGACCTTCTGGGTGTTGTCCTCCACATGCTCATATACATAGTTGCACACCATGAGGTCCACCGGATCGGGCTGCCGGGCAAATTCCCGCAGTTTATCCAGCACCTTTTTCAGCGCATCGGTATCCAGCCAGTCGTCCGAGTCCACCACTTTGTAATAGAGCCCGGAGGCGTTGCGCAGGCCCTGATTCACGCCCTCGCCGTGGCCGCCGTTGGGCTGGTGGATGGCTCTGACAATGCCGGGATACTGCTGGGCATACCGGTCGCAGATGGCCGGGGTGTCGTCCTTGGCGGAGCCGTCGTCCACCAGGATGATCTCAATGTCATCCCCTCCGGCCAGAAGGGTCTCCACACAGTGATCCATATAGGCCGCGGAATTGTAGCAGGGTACCGCAAAGGTAATGAGCTTGTCCATGGGGCTCAGGCTCCCTTCTCGGCCAGCGTGTCGCACAGCTCCAGAGCCCGGGCCACGATGGCGTCCATGTTGTAGTATTTATACTCTGCCAGCCGTCCCAGCAGATAGAGGTTCCCATACCGCTCCGCCAGCTCCTGATAGCGGGCGTAGAGGGCATCGTTCTCCGGATTGATGATGGCATAGTAGGGGGTCTCCTCCGGCGCGCCCGTGTAGGCGTGGGAGATCTCCTTGGCGATCGTGGTGCACTCCGGCTTGACCTGCCCGGTGAGGTACTTGAACTCCGTGATGCGGGTCCACTCCTCACTGACGGTATAGTTCACGGTTCCGTGGGACTGCCAGAATTCCACGGGATAATTCTCAAAGCGGAACTCCAGCGTCCGGTAGGGAAGCCGCCCAAACCGGCAGGCGAAGAGCTCGTCCACCGCGCCGGTATAGATGACCGGCCCGGCAAAGGGCACGCCGTCCAGGGCCAAGCCATCTTCGCCCAGGGTGAGGCGCTCCCGGGCGTCCACCCCCAGCTCCACCGTGACGCCGGGGTGATCCAGCAGGCGCTTGAAGAGGGGGGTGTACCCCTCCAGAGGCATGCCCTGCCAGGGGTCCTGGAAATACCGGTCGTCCCGGGAGAGGAATACCGGGACACGGGCCGTGGTGTTGGGATCGATCTCCTCAGGAGACTGGTCCCACTGCTTCATGGTATAGTGGAGAAAGACGTTTTCATAGACATAGTCGGCCAGGGCCGCCACATCGGGGTCGGCGCTGCGGCGCAGCTCCAGAATGGTGACCTTCTTCTCCGCGCCATAGGCGGCGATGAGCTTTTCCTCCAGCGCGGCGGCCTTTTCCCGGCCAAAGGCCAGCTCCAGGCTGGTCAGGTTGAAGGGAACGGGCATCTCGGTCCCGTGCACATTGGCCACCACCCGGTGCTGATAGTCCCTCCACCCGGTAAAGCGGGAGAGATAGTCAAAGACCCGGCGGTTGGCTGTGTGGAAGATATGGGGTCCGTACTGGTGGATGAGCACTCCATGCTCGTCGGGCAGATCATAGGCGTTGCCGCCGATGTGGCCGCGCCGCTCCAGCACCAGCACCCGCTTTCCGGCCCGCTCGGCCAGTTCCCGGGCCGCCACCGCGCCCGCAAAGCCGGCGCCAATGACCAGGCAGTCATATGTATTCTGCATCGGTGTGCACCTCGCATCTCAATCGTTTTTCCTTAATAATTCGCTACCAGACCAGTTTATCACACGCGGCAGGCAAAGGGAACGAAAAAAGGATTAAGATTTTTTTAAACTGCACAGGCTGCTCCCGCGCACGGCTGCTCAGCGGTTGGAGCTGCTCTGGCTCCCCCGGGGCGCGGCGCCGCCCAGGAAGCTGTCCGAGTAGTGATCCATGGCCCGCCGGATGACCTCAACGGCGGCGGCCCGGTCATTGACGTCACCGGCCACGGTCTCCTTGCCCTCCAGGGCCTTGTAGACGGTAAAAAAGTGGGCCATCTCGTCAAAGATGTGGCCTGGGAGGTCCATCAGATCATGGAAGGTATTGTAGGTGGGATCGGAAAAGGGAATGGCCACAATCTTCTCGTCGTTCTTGCCCCCGTCCAGCATGGAGATATAGCCGATGGGATAGCACCGCACCAGCGTCAGGGGGTCCATCTCCTCCGAGCAGAGGACCAGCACGTCCAGCGGGTCCCCGTCGTCGCCGTAGGTCCGAGGAATAAAACCGTAATTGGCGGGATAGTGGGTGGAGGTGTGGAGGACCCGGTCCAGAATGATGAGACCGGTCTCCTTGTCCAGTTCGTACTTCTTTTTGCTGCCCTTGGGGATCTCGATCACCGCCACAAAATCGTCGGGCTGAATGCGGCTGGGGCTGATATCATGCCAAATATTCGACATATGGTTTCACTCCTTAATCCTGCGTGGGCGGCTGGCGCCCGTTCTGTAACATTATATCGGTCCCAGTGCGGAAATACAAGAACGCAAGCGAATAAAATGTATAAAAATCACGCTTACTTTTTACCTTTTCAATGGATATGCCTCTTTTTTGTGTGCATGTTCAAAAGAGGCGTCCCATCTCCGGGAGAGGCTCGTGTAATGTGTCCAATCGCCCCGGTTTACTTTTTCACGAAAAAATCACCACTCCACGCCCTCCCGGGCGGGAAGCCCGGCGTCAAAGGGGTGCTTGTGCTTTTTCATCTCGGTGATATAGGCCGCCCGCTCCTCCAGCTCGGAGGGCGGATTGCGCCCGGTGACCACCACCTCCAGCCCCTCCGGGCAGGCGTCCAGCTGCTCCAGCACCCAGGACAGCTCCAGCATCCCGGTGGACAGGGCGGCGCACAGCTCGTCCAGCACCAGCAGATCCACTTTGCCGCCGCGGGCAAAGGCCTGCGCCGCAAGGTCTTTCTGGCGCACCGCCTCGGCGGCCTTTTCCTCCGGCGTCATGCGGAAGGTGAATTTCATCTCCTCCGGAATGGGAAGCAGTTCCACGCCCGGAAGGCTGGCCAGGATCTCCCGCTCCCCGCTCTTGCCGCTTTTCAGGAACTGGGCCACCGCCACACGGCGGCCATGCCCCGCCGCACGCACCGCCAGGCCCATGGCGGCAGTGGTTTTCCCCTTGCCGTCTCCGCAATAAATATGGATCATACCGGCTCCTCCTCTTCCAGATCCCGCAGATAGGCCTGTACGGACCGGTTCATTTCCCGGGCAAAGCCCGAATCATACTTGCGCCGGTGAAAGGCCTGCATCCAGCTGCAAAACTCCTCTCCCCCGGTCTGGCCGGCAAAGACCCGGCGCAGCTCCTCCCCGTCCATCCGGCGGTAAGTGTTGCTGTGGACCACATGCTCCATGGCTGCCCGTTCCGGCTTGGGCCGGTCCTTCTGCTGCTGCGTGGGACGGCCCATCACCAGCATCACGGCGGGGAATACCCATGGCGGCAGACGGAGCAGCTCCCGGTGGGTCTCATACCGCTCCATAATATCCCCAATGTAGCAGGAACCCAGCCCAAGGCTCTCGGCCGCTGTCACCGCGTTCTGGGCGGCGATCGCGGCATCCTCCACCGCCAGCATCAGATCGCCCGGCCCCGGACGGCGCGGACTGCACCCGGCCTCCACATAGGCGTCAAACCACTTCCGGCAGTCGGCGCAGAAAATGAGGACCACCGGCGCCCTGGCGATAAAGGGCTGATGGTCGCAGGTCTCGGCCAGAGTATCCTTGATGCTCTGATCGGTGATGTCCAGAATGGTATAGAGTTGCTGGTTTCCAGCGGTAGGGGCCTGGAACGCCGCTGCCAAAACGGCCTGCTTTTCTCCCTCCCCCACGGGTTCGTCCGTAAAGACCCGGACCGATTTGCGCCGGTGCAGGCTCTCCAAAATCTCGTTCATCGGGTGTCCTCCTGTTCTCAGGCATTCCCGGCACGCAGGCCCTGCGTTGTCCGATACGCCCTGTTTCCCCTATTCTACCCAACTTTCCGCCCCCTGTATAGTCCACAACAGCAAAAAAGAGCCTCAGGAAACCCTGCGGCTCTCGGCGGTCAATTTTTCCGCTCCTCTTCTTCCCCCTGGAAAACCCCCTGGAAAAAGAGATAGTCCTGCTCCAGCTTGGGGTATAATGGATAGCTTCCCTGGTGCAAAATCCAGTCGATGACCACCCCGCGGAAGTGGCGGAACAAAAAGTCGGCCACCCACTCTGCGGCAAGTCCTCCCGGGAGCTCGCCCGACTGCTCCGCCTCCATCAGGCACTCCCGTATGGACCGGAGCGTAAAGCGGCTGGAGTCAATGGAGCGGCTGTCCGGCCGGTTCAGCCGCTGCTGGTAGTAGCGCCCCACCAGCTCCCAGCCCATATTCTCCATAAAGGCGGCATACCCGGAGAGAATAAACCACAATCGCCGCCCGGGAGGCTCATCCCGGTGCTCCTCCAGCCGCTCCTCCATATAGGTATCCAGCGGAGCAAAGCCGCGCAGCAGCATCTCTTCCTTGGACTTGAAATGGTGGTAAAAAGCCCCTGTGGTGATTCCTGCCTCCCGGCAGATGTCGCGTACCGATACCTTGTCAAACTGATTGCGGCGCAGGAGTTCCACTGCCGCGCGCAGGATGGCCTGCTCCGTCCGTTTGGCCTGCTCCCGCCGCCGCTGGCTATAATCCATGGACGGTCCCTCCTTTTTTCTTGACACCGGCCCGCAAGCACCGTATAATACTCACATAACATCGTTATGTGAGTATTATAGAGTAGGATGATGAACTTGTCAATGAACGACGTCTGTTTTGACCGCAATCCTCAGAAGATCGCCCTGCTTACAGACTCCTGCGCCGATCTGAGCGCGGAGCAGCGGGCCGGAACTCCTATCTTTGTTCTTCCCCTGAAGATCCGCTGCCGGGACGGGGAGTTTTCCGACGGCGTGGACATCTTTGCCTCCGATATCTATACACGTCAGGCCGCCGGAGAACTGCCCCAGACCTCTCTCCCCGACGGGGGCTCCGTCAAGGACACCCTGGACCGCATTGCCGCGCTGGGGTATGAGAAAGTCATCGCCATCCATCTCTCCTCCGGTCTCTCGGGCACCTATAATATGGTGCGGCTCCAGGGTCTGGCCCGGGAGGATCTGGAGGTGGCCGTCTTTGACTCGCTCAGCGGCAGCCTGGGGATCGGAATCACCCTGCTCCAAGTGTGGGAGGACATCCAGTCCGGCAGGACCTGGAGCGACCTGGTGGAGCGGCGCGTTCCCGCACTGATCCGGAACACCTATCCCTATTTCTCGGTGGACACGCTGGAATATCTCCAGAAGGGCGGGCGTATCGGAAAGATCACCGCACTGGCCGGGACCGTGTTCAACATCAAGCCTCTGGTGGGCTTTGCCGGGGACGGCCAGCTCTCCAGCGTGGCCAAAGTCCGTGGACGCAAAGCCGTCCAGGGGAAGCTTTTGGAGCTTCTCTCGGCCCGGGCCGCCGAGCAGAGACAGGGCCGGCGCTATAATCTGGCGGTGGCCAACGGCGGCGCCCCGGAGGAGATGGCGCAGCTGCGGCAGAGCATCGCCGCCGCGCTGCCTGAACACCTGCACTTCTGGCAGGGGGAGATGGACGCTACCCTCAGCGTCTATATCGGCTCCGGCGTGCTGGGCGCCTGCATCCAATTTCTGGACGAAGAATAAGCTCTTTTTTGTGGGCGGGGTCTGGATGGGACCCCGCCCACAAGCTGCTTTTTTATAAAAATGTAAAGACCTTTGCCGAAAAAACTGTTATAATGGTATCCATCAAATGGCGAAGGAGAGCGTGGATATGACACAGCAGCAGGGCGGAAAACGGTTGGCTTCCCGGGAAAAACGGCGTGTGCGGAGGGGAAATCCGCTCATTCTACCCTTCATTCTGGGCGTGATCGTTCTGGTGCTGCTGGGCGTCAAGCTGGCTCTGCCGCATTTCCGGTCCTCCGCTCCCACACCGCCTGACTGGGTCACGCAGGAGCTCTTGGAGGTCAATCCCTTCTCCCGGCCCAGCACCAAGCTGGAGGAGGTCAACGGTATCGCGGTCCACTATGTGGGCAATCCGGGCACGACCGCCGAGCAAAACCGGAGCTTTTTTGCGGGTCTGGCCCAGCAGGAGCCCGCAGCCGAGGGAGAGCCGGATCCCAATACCTACGCCAGCAGCCACTTTCTGATTGGACTGGACGGCGAGATCATCCAGTGTATTCCCCTGGACGAGTGGTCCTACTGTACCAGCCAGCGCAACAAGGACACTATTTCCATCGAATGCTGCCACCCGGATGAGGAGGGCGCCTTTACCGAGGCTACCTACCAGTCTCTCCTGAAGCTGGTCCACTGGCTCCAGGAGGAATTTCATCTGAGCACCGATCAGGTCATCCGCCACTATGACGTGACAGGCAAGGAATGTCCCCGCTACTATGTGGAGCACCCGGAGCAGTGGGAGCAGTTCAAGGCCGATCTGGAGCAGATGCCGGACTGAGCTTCTTGTGAAAACGGGCGTTCACCGTGCAAAATCCATACAACAAACGTCCCCCGGACCAACTGGTCCGGGGGACGTTTGTTGCAATTCACTCACTCAATGGCGACGCGGTTTGGGTTCTCCACAGCCTTCCCTTCCACCCTGGGAACGGACAGCTTCAAAATGCCATCCTCATACTTGGCGTGGACCTCTTCCGGCTTCACATCGCCCACATAGAAACTACGGGAGCAGGCGCCGCTGTAACGCTCCTGACGGATATAACGCCCCTTCTCATCCTTCTGCTCCTTCTTGAGGCCCTTGGCCGCGCGGATCGTCAGATAGCCGTCCCGCAGCTCCAGGTTGACCTCATCCTTTTGGAAGCCGGGCAGATCGATATCCACCTCATAGCTGTGGTCCAGCTCCCGGACATCGGTCTTCATCAGGTTCTTGGCGTGCTTGCCGTAGAGCGGATCGTGTCCACCAAAGAAATTCTTGCAGACCGAATCCCCAAAGAAATCATCAAACAGATTTTCACCAAACAGACTGGGCAACATATGTCATTCCTCCATTTCACAGCTCATATCTGTGCCCGCCGGGGAGCTTTTTTCTCTCCCTCCTTGGTACATGCCTATGATAACTCCCACGATTAGCACTGTCAAGAGAAGAGCGCTAACATTTACAAAGTGTTCATGAGATATCCCAAGAAAAGACATATTTTCAGCTTGTTTAATACCACATTGTACTTTCTTTTCCAAAAAGGAGTACCGTGTGGCATCCGTTCCTATGTGGCGCTTGTATGAAAAACCGCCCGCGCTCCTTCGAGCACGGGCGGTTTTCTGGCGGGGACAGGTAAGAATCGAACTCACCAAGGCGGGAACGCCGCCCTCTACGGTTTTGAAGACCGCGGGGCTCACCAGATACCCTTCTATCCCCATGTTACTGCACATCTTTATTGATAAAACCGATATACAGTAACTCTTATTATAACAGTAATAAATGCTTTCGTCAACTATTTGTGCGCATTTCCCGGAAAAATATCCTTATACTCTTTTCAAAAGCACCCGTACATCTCCATTTTTTCGGGTCACGCCCTCGCTGTCCCAAAACTCCAGCAGTGCCAGCGCATACTTGCGGGAGATGCCCAGGGCGTCCCGGAACTCAGCCAGGAGCAGCTCCGGCTTCTGGGCAAAGAGGTCATAGAGGCCCTGAAGGGCCTTCTCATAAACATCCTTTCGCAGCACGATCTGCGCGTTGAGGGCAACCAATTCCCCGTCGTAAAAGAGACGCTGTACCACCTGGCGGGCGCCGTCCTGCTTCTTCCCAAAGGAGGCGAGCACATCGTCCAGATTCTCCGGGGCCAGGGCGGCCTTGCCGTACCGGTCCAGGATCTGATCCCGCAGGCCCGTATAGAAGGAGTTCCACACCACCCGGAAGTCAGGCAGGGCAATGGTGGGTCCCTCAATGCGCAGCCCACGGTGCTCAGCATAGTAGTCGACCAGGGCATCGATGGCGGTGGGAGAGGCCGTGGGCAGGAGCTTTCCGCGGAACTCTCCCCGGTTCATGCCGGGCTGGAGCGGCTGGGCCTTGTGATAGGCCCCCAGGAGCTTGAGCGCCTTTTCCCACAGGGCTTCGATGGTATCGTGGTCCACATAGCGGCCGCTCAGCTCCACCACACGGCCCTCCTCCATAAGCTGGGCCAGGGACTCGCTCAGCTCGGCCTCGGTGAGGCCGGCCGCCTTGGCCAGGTCGTGCTTCTTGGGCATGGCGGACCCGGCCTGGCGGAGGGCCTCCACCACCTGCTTCTCCGAGGAGCCCGAGGCGCGGGCGGCCAGTCCCTCCAGCACGGCGGGATCGTTTCGCTTATGCCGGCCGGGATCGGCATTGAGGATCACGCCGCCGCCCACCGTCACCATGGGGGAGAAGAAGCGCACCACATAGTGGTCGCCGTTCTTCACCGCCACATCCTCTTGAAAGCGGAGCTGGGCAAAGCCGGTCTCGCCTGGCTCCAGGGTATCCCTGCCCAGCACTACGCACTTACATACCAGCTCCCGGCTGCCGTGGTGGAAGTGGAGCTGGGAGTCGTTTTTGATGGCGTAGGGAGCATCTCTGAGCATGGTGAGCTGCACATCCATCTGGCGGGAGAGGACCATGGAGCCCGGCCTGGCCACCGTGTCGCCCCGCTTGATCTCCGCCTTGTCGATGCCTGAGAGGTTGACCGCCACGCGCATGCCGGCGCTGGCCCGCTCCTCCGCCTTGTCGTGGTTCTGAAGGCCGCGGATGCGGGCCTTTTTCTCGCCGGGGTAGATACAGACCTCCTCCCCCAGCTGCATGGAGCCCTCCAGCAGGGTCCCCGTGACTACCGTGCCAAAGCCGTCCACCGAAAACACCCGGTCCACGGGCAGGCGGAAGGGCCGGTCCTGATTGCGCTGTTCCGCCCCTTCCACCAGCTGGACGATAAGCTCTTTCAGCTCCTCAATGCCCTGGCCGGTGTAGGAGGACACCGCCAGGATGGGGGCGTCTTGCAGAAAGGTGCCCCGGACGGTCTCCCGGGCCTCCTCCTCAATGGCCTCCAGCCACTCCGCGTCCACCATGTCGGCCTTGGTGACCACGATGATGCCGTTCTGCACCCCCAGCAGGGAGAGGATCCCCAGGTGCTCCCGGGTCTGGGGCATAAAGCCCTCGTCGGCCGCAATGACCATCAGAACCACATCCATGCCCGCGGCGCCCACCAGCATGTTGCGGATAAACTTCTCATGTCCGGGCACGTCGATGATGCTGGCGGTCTGGCCGTTGGGCAGCGTGAGCTGGGCAAAACCGATCTCAATGGTGATGCCCCGCTTCTGTTCCTCTTTCAGCCGGTCGGTGTCCACGCCGGTCAGGGCCCGGGTCAGGCAGGTCTTGCCGTGATCCACATGCCCGGCGGTGCCGATGATGATATGCTTCATAGCCGTGGCGCTCCTTTAGTTCAAGATCGTGTCCAGCGCCCGGATGATCTCCGCCCAGTCGGCGTCGGTCAGAGTGCGGACATCGAGCAGATACTGATTGCGGCTCACCCGTCCCACAATGGGGATCTCCCAGGCCCGGAGGGCCTCCTCCAGCGCGGAGACCGTGAGAGAGACCGGCGAGAACTCCACCACCCAGGTGGGCAGGGGCACACCGGGCAGGCTTCCGCCCCCCACCTCGCCGTTGTCCGGCGCGGCGGAAAAGACACATTTTCCCGCAAAGCGGGCGGACAGCTCCTCCGCCCGGGCGCGGGCCCTGGGCTCCAGGGTCTCCGGCCGCGCTCCCAGCATGGCCAGGGTGGGAATGCTCCGGCCGGCCAGCGCATGATCCCGGTAGGTGCGCAGGGTGGCCTCCAGGGCTGCCAGGGTCAGCTTGTCGATGCGCACCACCCGGGCAAACTGATCCTTCTTCATGGCCTGGATATAGGGCGCCCGTCCGATGGCGATGCCGGCCTGGGGCCCGCCCAGCAGCTTGTCGCCGGAGAAGCAGACCACATCGGCGCCGGAGCGCACGCTCTCCTCCACCGTGGGCCCCTCGGGGACCCCCAGCGCCGGGTCGTCATAGAGGGCGCCGCTGCCCAGGTCGTGGAAGACGGGCACACCCTTCTCCCGGCCCAGGGCAACCAGGTCGGCGATGGAGACTTCCTCCGTAAAGCCGATGAGTTTGAAGTTGCTGGTGTGGACTTTCAGCAGGATCTCCGCCCCCTGCTCTTCGATGGCGCGGCGGTAATCGGAGAGATGGGTCTTGTTGGTGGTGCCCACCTCCACCAGCTGCGCCCCGCTGCGGGCCATGATCTCGGGCACCCGGAAGGAGCCGCCGATCTCCACCAGCTCTCCCCGGGAGATGGCCACTTTTTTCCCCCCCGCCAGCGCCGAGAGCATGAGGAACACCGCCGCGGCGTTGTTGTTGACCGCCAGGGCCGCCTCCGCCCCGGTCAGAGAGCAGATGAGCGGCTCAATGTGGGAGAAGCGGCTGCCGCGCCGCCCGGAGTCGATATCATATTCCAGGTTGGAATAGCCCCGGGCCGCCTCATAGACCGCCCGGGCCGCCTCCTCGCCCAGGGGGGCGCGTCCCAGGTTTGTATGCAGCACCACTCCGGTGCCGTTAATGACGGCGCGCAGATGGGGCCGGCAGGACGCCCGGGCCCGGGCCGTAGTCTGGGCAGCCAGGGTGTCCAGGTCGGGCAGGACCTCCACCGTTCCATCCAGGATCCCGCGGCGCAGCTCCTCCAGGGCGGTTCTGGCCGCCTCTTTCAGCGCATAGTAAGGCAGCTCCTCCTGGGCGGACGCAATCGCCGGGTGGGCCAGAAGCACGTCCATTTTGGGGAGCCGCTGCAACAGCTGTCGATTCATCGAGGGGAAACCTCCAGTCACAGGTGTGCGGACAGAAGTCCGGAAATTCAGTAACGTTATTATACATGATTCCAGAGGGGGAGACAAGGAGAAAGAATGTCCCGAAGCGGACGGCTGAAGAGAAAAAGAGGCAAAGGTCCGATATAAACAATAAAAGCCGGTGGGGTTTGAAATCCCATCGGCTTTTCTTTAAAAATGACTGCGCTCAGCGGACGGCCGCCGCGCAAGCCTGTTTTCTGAGATCCATCTCGACCATGCGGATCACATAGAGAGAATCCGTAATGACCTTGAGGGGCTGGGAAAAGTCCAGGGCGAACAGTCCGATGAAGGACCGGGCGTCCACCTTAATGGTCTCCTCCTGATTGGAGAGATAGACTTCTTTATCCGCCATGCTGGCAATGCGCTGGAGCGCAGAGATCTCAGAAATGGAGTTGAACTTCTTTTCGATGACCATATGTCATACCTCCTTTTCGTCTACGAGTATATCACGGCGCATTTTCATGCGCAATGGCATACTTATATAAAAAGAAGGCGCTTTTATCAGCGATATGCAAGCATATTTTTATATTATATCGTCTGTACCCCGCTAGTTAATCTATAAATCTTTTCTTATGGTCCGCAAATTTCAGACTCTCCTCCTCACCGATGAAATTAGCTGGGATGTAAAAACTCCGCGCCGCATTGCGGCGCGGAGTTCATGCGTAATTGATGATGTGTCGCGGCCGGTCCGATTACCAGTGCTCCAGCTGCTCCTGAAGCCACTGAGAGTCTGTGACGATCTCCACCGGCTGGGAAAAATCCAGCGCATAGATCCCCATAGGAGATTTTGCATTCAGGGCGATTTCTCCGTCAAGAGAACGGATGGTGACCGCCTCAGATACGGAAAGCGCCAGTTCACGAAGTCGCTGGATCTCCTCCCGGGAGGAGAAAGTCATGGTTATAACCATCGGTCATGCCCCCTGTCTGTAATACCGCTGTTCTTTTTTTATTATACTACATAGTACATACTTTGAAAAGAGACGACCTCTCTTCATACAACGGTTTTCCAACCCGGACAGCGGTATGATTTTGTGCATTTGCGTCAGAGGTCCTCTTACTTCATCAGAGAACAGACCAGCTCGGTGTAGCGGGCCGTGTCCTCGATGGGGAGCCCGGCGATGAGCAGCGCCTGATGGTAGAGGAGCTCTGCATAGACCTTGGCTTTCTCCCGGTCGTTCTCCATGGCCTCCCGGAGGGCGGCAAAGGCCCCCGCATCGGGATTGAGCTCCAGCACCCGCTGGGCCCTCATGTTGTCGGCGTGGTCCGGGTCCACCCGGCGGAAGTACTTCTCCATCTCCAGAGTGACCGGACCGTCGGCCGTCATGCACACCGCGCCGGTCTTGAGGATTTTGGAGATGCGGGCCTCCTGGATCTTGTCGCCCAGGGTCTCCTTCACAAAGTCCAGCACATCCTTGTTTTCCTCGGCCTTTTTCTCGGCCTGGGCCTTCTCCTCCTCGCTCTCCGGGAGGGCGTCGCTGTCGCTGACCGACTTGAACGCCTTGCCGTCCAGCTCGCCCAGCAGATTCATGACAAATTCGTCGGGCTCGTCGGTGAGATAGAGGATCTCATAGCCCTTGTCCCGGATGCGCTCAGTCTGGGGCAGCTGGGCGATCTTCTCCACGCTCTCGCCGGCGGCGAAATAGATGAACTTCTGATCCTCCTCCATGCGGGACTGGTACTCGGCCAGAGTGACCATCTTGCCCTCCCTGGAGGACCAGAAGAGGAGCAGATCCTTCAGCAGATCCTTGTGGGCGCCGTAGTCGGCCAGGATGCCGTACTTGATCTGCATGCCGAACGCCTTCCAGAACTGCTCATATTTCTCCCGCTCGTCCTTTTGGAGCTTGAGAAGCTCCGCCTTGATCTTCTTCTCCAGGTTGCCCGCGATCACTTTGAGCTGCCGGGTATGCTGGAGCATCTCACGGGAAATATTCAGGGAGAAGTCCTGGGAGTCCACCACGCCCTTGACAAAGCGGAAGTGGTCGGGCAGCAGGTCGGCGCACTGATCCATGATGAGCACGCCCGAGGAGTAGAGCTGCAGGCCCTTCTGATAGTCCCGGGAATAGAAATCAAAGGGGGCGTGAGCCGGGATATAGAGCATGGCCTTATACTCCACCGCGCCCTCGGCGGAGACATAGACCACCCGCATGGGGTCCTCCCAGTCGCCGTACTTCTCCTTATAGAACTGGTTGTACTCCTCCTCCTTGACCTCACTCTTGGGCCGCTGCCACAGGGGGACCATGGAGTTGAGGGTCTGCCACTCGTCATAGTCCTCCCACTCGGGTTTGTAGTCCTCCCCGGCATCCTCCGGGCGTGGCTTCTGGCGGGATTTGTGCATGAGCATAACGATGGGATAGTGGATATAGTCGGAGTATTTCTTGACCAGATCGCTGAGGCGGTACTGCTCCAGATACTCGTCGTATTGGTCGTCCTCGGTATTGGCCTTGATGTGGAGCACGATGTCGGTGCCCACCGTATCCTTCTCACAGGGCTCCACGGTATAGCCGTCCTTGCCGTCGGAGGTCCACCGCCAGGCCTCCCCGCTGCCGTAGGCCCGGGAGGTCACCGTGACCTCATCGGCCACCATGAAAGCGGAGTAGAAGCCCACGCCGAACTGGCCGATGATATCCACATCGCTCTTGCCCTTGCCCTCATCCTTCGCCGCCATGTCCTGCTTGAACTGGAGGGAGCCGCTCTTGGCGATGGTGCCCAGGTTCTGCTCCAGCTCCTCCCGGGTCATGCCGACGCCGTTGTCCGAGATGGTGAGGGTGCGCTTGATCTGATCGGGGGTCAGGGTGATCTTGAAGTCAGAGCGGTTCAGTCCCACCTGGTCGTCGGTGAGGGCCTTGTAGGCCAGCTTGTCCACCGCGTCGCTGGCGTTGGAGATGAGCTCCCGCAGGAAGATCTCCTTATGGGTATAGATGGAATTGATCATCAGGTCCAACAGCCGCTGTGATTCGGCCTGAAAGGCTTTCTTTTCCATGGTGTATGCGCCTCCATATAGAAATCAAATGTAAACAAAACAGGGTTAGCACTCTTCTAACAAGAGTGCTAACCCTATGATAGTCCTTCCCGCCCTATTTTGCAAGGGGGTTCAAGGAATGTTTACAATTTCCCCTGCCGGTCATTCCGACCAGAATCTCAGCGTGGCCTCCAGCTGATCGGGAGGACATACCACATAGCAGACCGTAAGGCGGCGCCCCGCCGCGTCGTACATCTTCCGGGCCAGCTCTTCTCCAAAGGCCCCGCACACCTCAATGGCGCCAAATCCCGCGTCGGCCAGCTCCACCGCCTTGGCCACCGCCTCCTCCGGATCGCGCACGGTGAGAATATGGGTCTCAGTGGCGGAGGTGTCCAGCCGGGCATGGTCGGTTTCCGGGTTATGAAGTTCGTTCATGATCATCATGGCGTATTTCTTTTTCATGCCGCCTGTCTCCTTTTTCTGCCGTCCGGCATTCCGGTCCGGCTTTAATAGTGGTTCACCCAGTTGGAAATGAGGATGGTGGGTACCAGCCACATGCCCAAAAAAACCAGCAGATTAAACGGGGTCAAAGAGTCGTACGCCGCCATAAACGTGAGGTAGAAGGCAAGCAGCACGCCCACACAGGACCCCAGGCAGGCCAGTGCGGCAGAGATCCGCACCGCCAGGCGCAGGCGTTTTCCCCCCACGGCGGCCTCGGTAAAGGGCCCGACCCCCTCCCGGCAGAGCACGGCGGTGAGCAGCTCACTGTGGCCCTGCCGCTGGGAGGAGAGCTCTACCCGCCGCTCCACGGCCGGGAACTCCATCTTGTCCGCCGGCAGCTTGAAGCGCTGGCGGAGCATGGCGGGGATGATATTGAAGTCCCGAGTCGCCAGCACCGGGGAGATCCGGTTGCTGGTCAACGCGCTGATGGCGGGCTCCACCGTGCCGTGCAGGGTGTACTTCAGGGCAAAAAGCCCGGCCAGTTCACCGTCAATGGCGCAGAATACCGCGTTTTTCACGTTGAGTCCCTGGGGCAGGGGCACCTCCATCAGATGCATGAAGGAAGCCGAGCCCACCAGCACCGCCTCATTCCGGATGAGGGCGGACACGCCGCCCCCCTCGTAGCAGCAGAAATCCTGGCTGCGGCGGTAGATGGCCCCCTGACTGCGCAGCAGATCGTGGAAGATCTTGTCCAGTCCGCAGCCGGTGTCCCGGATAAGAGTCGCGGTCACGCCCACCACTTTTTCCACTGGGAAATCCCCAAAAATCTTGATGCCGTTGAGGGAGACGGTCCCGGGCGGAAAGAGATCCTGATCGGTCAGCAGGATCCCGGCGCTTCCGCTGGTCCCGGTGATCCCGTCCCAGCCGGCCAGGGCAGCTCCGCTTTTCGCCAGGCGCAGGGAGAGGGCGCGCCACGGAACGCCGTAGCAGAGCGTGGAGGAAAACGACGCCCCCGCGCTCAGGGTGGCCGAAAGGCACCAGAGGATATCCTCCGGCCGCCGCCTGCCAACGGAGGCCAGCACCGAAAAGAGCAGGCAGGACAGGAGAATGAGGGGCGCTATAATATGGTAAATGCGCTGGGCCCCGTCGGCAGCCTGGATCTGGCGGCCAAAGCCCACCGGCTCCCCGGACCATTTGGCATAGGCGTCCCGCCCGTTCCACTTATTCTCATCCAATGTCACCAGATAGGGCTCCGAGGCGGAGGCCGCAGTCCGGCAGGCCACCCGCAATCCCTTGCGCTTACAGTAATATCCGTACAGATTGAACCCAAGCGCCAGCGTTGCAATGGCGCAGTAGGGCGCACGCTGGGGGCTCCCCTCCATCAGCGGCATGGTCAGCGCATCGGCCAGGGCGGCAATACAGGCCAGGGCCATCACGCTGTCCAGCTCCACATGCAGGATGAGCAGATGGTACAGCCCGCGTCCCAGCGCGTCGATCCCCAGCAGCATGGCCGCCCCCAGCAGCGCGGCCTGGGCATAGAGCTGCATGGTATGGTTTCCCTCCAGCGCACCCGGCATTGGAGCATTCACCGCACGGCCCACCGACAGATAGAGCAGGGGCGCGCACAGCAAGAAGAGCAGGACGATGCGCAGCTTGAGCACGCCCATCCCCCGGTTATAGCGCCGGAACAATTCTTGAGGCGGCGTGTCCGGGATGGGCGGCGGGGGACGGCGCTTCCGCCGGGGCGGGCGCTCCTCCTCCGGCTCCTCCACATCCACGCCCGGGATGTATTGCTCTGCCCGGCGGACCTCGGGGGCTTCCTCGCTCCCCTCTTCCTCAAACATATGGTCGGCGTAGGCGTCTGCCTGCTTCTTCAGCTTTCGGAACCGGCCAAGCAGCCCTTTCTCCTCCCCTCCCGGGAAGAGAACTACCTTTTCCTTCTTCTGGGGCGGGGCCGGCTCCTCCGCTTCCGGAGCGGGAGTCTCGCCTCCTTCCGCCTCCTCCGCTTTCCGCGTTGACTTTGGCTTCCTGGCAAGGCGGCGGCCGCCGGAGTGGGCCTTGGGTCCTGAGGGCTTGGGTTCCGGCTCCTTCTCCTGGGATCGGACCGGCTCCTCCGCAGAGTCCTGCTCTCGCTCCTCCGCGGCCGGATGGCCCGGGAAGGTCAGCAGATGACCCCCGGCCCCCTTCCCCCCACGCTCTCCGCAGGGCGGAGCGGGTACGGCCGGCTCCGGCTTTTCCTGGTCCCGGTACTGGTCCAGGGAGATGGGGGTGCGTGCATCGGGTTCCTTCTGCGTCTTCTGGGCATATTCCGCCAGAATGTCCTCCAGGGAAAACTCCAGCTCAGGCTCTTCGGTATGGAACTTGTCGTCGTTATCCTTCGACATGATCTTCTCCTGATTGTGTTAAAATCGCTTCCGCGCCCGGCGCGGGACGCCTTACATCCGCTGGCGCACCGCCTCGTAGAGCAGGATGGCAGCGGCGGCGCTGGCGTTGAGGGAGTTGAGTTTCCCCTTCATGGGGATGCTCACCTTAAAATCACAGGTCTCGGCCACCAGCCGCCCCATGCCGTCCCCCTCGCTGCCGATAACAATGGCAGCCGGTCCCTTCAGGTCGGCCTCGTAGAGCGGACGGTCTCCATCAGCCGCCGTGCCAAAGACCCAGATCCCCTCGTCCTTGAGCTCTCTGAGCAGGGCGGGCAGGTTGGGCACACGGGCCACCGGCACATGGCTCACCGCCCCGGCGGAGGTCTTCGCCACAATGGCGGTCAGACCGGCGGAGCGGCGCTTGGGGATGATGACGCCATGGGCGCCGGCACACTCGGCGGTACGGATGACCGCGCCCAGATTATGGGGGTCTGAGAGTTCGTCGCACACCACGATCAGAGGTGGCTCCCCCTTCTCCCGGGCCGCGTTCAGAATGTCCTCCACACTGGCGTACTCCCGCACGGCCGCCAGCGCGATCACTCCCTGGTGGGCGTGGGTCCGGCTCATATTGTCCAGCTTCCGGCGGTCTGCCTCCACCACCACCACTCCCCTGCCCCGGGCGGTCGAGGCAATGTGCCCCAGGGCGGCGTCGGTCTCGCCCCGGGCGACGTAGATCTTATCAATGGCGGTTCCGGAGCGCAGCGCCTCAATGACCGCGTTGCGGCCTTCGATAATGCCGTCCGCTCCCGCTTCCAGGGTATCTTCCCGGCGCTTTCCGGTCTTGTTCTCCTTCATGGATGTTTCTCCTCATCAGTTTGATTCATAGAGCAGTATACCACATTCCCCCCTCCGGAAAAAGGGAAAGTTGCAAACTCTTCGCTGCTCTTCCCGCTTCCAGAGCCGTCTTTCACAGAATGTTTACACCTTTCGACACCCCCCTTCCTTGTATTAGAGAATCTTTTGTGTTATAAATAAATAGATCCAAAGAAAACGGGACCGGTTTCTCCGATCCAGGTCTACTCTTCATGTAAGGAGGGCACTCATTTGAAGCCCGATAAGCAGCGAAACACCGGCTCAAACAATAACAAGCGCAATCTAATGGGCATTGCGTCCATTCTGTTATGGGCCCTGGTGGTCACCATTCTGGTGAACTACTTCCTGTCCATGTCCAACCAGGCCAACTCCACCCTCATTCAGTACAGTGAATTTTCCACCCTGGTGGAGGAGGACAAGGTCTACGCCGTCTCTATGACCAGCAACAAGTTTACCATCTATCTCAAGGAAGATGTGGCTGCGGTCGGTCTGGACCCGGAGGCCATCCCCGCCCTCCCCTCTGCGGCATCGGAAAATGACAGCCAGCTCTTTTCCAGCATCCTGGCCGGCGAGGAGAGCGCCCCCAGTGTGGAGCAGCAGCTCTCCAAAGCCCGCAGCTACTACTGCGCCCCTCTCAATGATCCCAGCCTGCTCACCCTTCTGCGGGAGCACAATGTCCGGTTCGGCACGCCTTATCAGCCCGAGCTCTCCCCTGTGGTGAGCTTCCTGGTCTCCTGGCTGCTGCCCATGGTCATCATGGTGGCCCTCTTCTCCTTCCTGTTCCGCAGCATGGCGGGCAAGATGGGCGGCGGTCTGGGCGGCGTCGGCAAGGCCAACGCCAAGGTCTACGTGGAAAAAAAGACCGGCGTCACCTTTAAAGACGTGGCCGGTCAGGACGAGGCCAAGGAGTCCCTGGTGGAGATCATCGACTTCCTGCACAATCCCCAGAAGTACACCGAGATCGGCGCCAAGCTGCCCAAGGGCGCCCTGTTGGTGGGCCCTCCCGGCACCGGTAAGACCCTGCTGGCCAAGGCCGTGGCCGGAGAGGCCAACGTCCCCTTCTTCTCCATCAGCGGCTCCGACTTCGTGGAGATGTTCGTGGGCGTGGGCGCCTCCCGTGTCCGCGACCTCTTCAAGGAGGCCAACAAGATGGCCCCCTGCATTGTCTTTATCGACGAGATCGACACCATCGGCAAATCCCGCGACAACCGCATGGGCGGCAATGACGAGCGGGAGCAGACCCTTAATCAGCTACTGGCCGAGATGGACGGCTTCGACCCCACCAAGGGCGTCATCCTGCTGGCTGCCACCAACCGCCCGGAAGTACTGGACCAGGCTCTCCTGCGCCCCGGCCGCTTTGACCGGCGCATCACCGTGGACCGGCCCAACCTGGCCGGACGTCTGGCCACCCTTCAGGTCCACACCCGCAACATCCGTTTGGCAGAGGACGTAGACCTGAACAAGATCGCCCTGGCCACCGCCGGCGCGGTGGGCGCGGACCTCGCCAACCTCGTCAACGAGGCCGCCCTCCGGGCCGTCCGCCTGGGCCGCCGGGCGGTCAACCAGAACGACCTGCTGGCCGCCTTTGAGCTGGTCATCGCCGGTGCGGAGAAGAAAAACTCCGTCCTCTCTGAGTTTGAGAAAAAGCTGGTGGCCTATCACGAGGTGGGTCACGCCATGGTCTCCTTCAAGCAGAAAAACACCACTCCGGTGCAGAAGATCACCATCGTCCCCCATACCCAGGGCGCGCTGGGTTACACCCTCCACCTGCCCGAGGAGGACAAAAACCTCCAAACCCGGGATGAGCTGCTCTCGGAGATCTCCACTTACATGGGCGGCCGTGCCGCGGAGGAAGTGGTCCTCCACACCATGACCAACGGCGCCGCCCAGGACATCCAGCAGGCCACCAGTCTGGCCCGCAATATGGTGGCCCTCTACGGCATGAGCGACAAATTCGGGATGATGGCCCTTGCCTCCCGCCGCAATCAGTACCTGGACGGCGGCTACGGCATCGACTGCGCCCAGGAGACCGCCGCGGACATTGATAAAGACGTCATGTCCATCCTCCACAGCGCCTACGAAAAAGCGGTGCGCATTATCCAGGAAAACCGGGAGGATATGGATAAAGTGGTGGATTACCTCCTGAAGAAGGAGACCATCACCGGCGAGGAGATGATGGCCATTCTGGAGGGCCGGGACCCCGCGACCGCCGATAACTACGGCGCCCGTCCCGAGCTGGAGGACCGCTCCATTGAGCCCCCCGCCCGCAACATCCACATGACCAGCGAGCCGGTGCTCCCGCCCCAGGACGTCTTGCCAGAGGATGCAGCTCCCACCGCCCCCCCTTCTGATCCTGAGGACGATTCCCCTGCCGGGGAACCCTGATTCCTCTTTCGGCGTTCCTTGACGCCGGTCCCATAGTATGATATGCTCCCAGCAAGGGGGCGGCAGAAAGCTGCCGCCCCCTTGCTCTATTCTAAACAAGATATAACAGGAGGGAGCTCTATGATCATTACCACCACCGCTCAAATTGAGGGCTACCGCATCCGCGCTTACCATGGCATCGTCTTTGGCGAAGTGGTCTCCGGGGTTGATTTTGTCAAGGATTTCGGCGCGGGTCTGCGCAACTTTTTCGGCGGACGCAGCGAGGGCTATGAGGAAGAGCTCCAGCGGGCCCGGGAAGAGGCCCTGAACGAAATGAGCCAGCGGGCCGCCCGGATGGGGGCCAACGCTGTCGTCGGTGTGGATATCGACTATGAGATCCTTGGTTCCGGGAACAACATGATGATGGTCTCCGCCTCCGGCACCGCAGTGGTCATCGAACCGGCGTAGGGTTCAAGGATCCGCTGAAGCACAATGCATTTGCGCAGATCTTTTCCGTTCACTCCGTGCATATGCAGTAAAAACCCGCCTCCGGCCATGGCCGGAGGCGGGTTTGCCATTTCATTACTTAGAGGCCTTGAGGGCCTTAATGGACTCGATGAGCATGGGTGTGACCTTGAAGAGGTCGCCGGCAATGCCGTAGGAGGCCGCCTCGAAGATGGGGGCGGTCTCGTTCTTGTTCACCGCG
>JAHAEW010000142.1 GCA_018374635.1 Clostridiales bacterium | reverse complement strand
TCGACGAGGCCAACAACGCCCACACACTGAGCTGGACCGGCTCCTATGAAAAGGTAATCAGGGAGGGCCTGGAGAGCATCATCCGCGAGCTGGAGGAGAGGAAGGCGGGCATCGAGGGCAACCTGCTGCACAACCAGATGGACAAGATCTACTATCTGGACGCCGCGATTCTCTCCTGCAAGGCCATGATTACATATGCCCACCGCTATGCGGACAGGGCCGAGGCGATGGCCGCGGAGGAGAGCGACCCGGTACGCCGGGCCGAGCTGGAGACCATCGCGGAGATCTGCCGCCATGTGCCCGAGCACCCCGCCCGGAACTTCTATGAGGCGGTGCAGGCCCAGTGGTTCCTTCAGGTGGGCTACCGGCTGGAGAACATGAACGGCGGCGGCGTGGGTCTGGGCCGACTGGACCAGTATCTCTACCCCCTCTACAAGGCGGGCCTGGAGGATGGCACCCTCACGGAGGAGCGGGCCATGGAAATCCTGGAATGCATGTTTATCAAGGTGGGTGAGGTGGTCCCCTACCAGGGCAAGAGCACGGCGGGCGGCCACGAGGGCTACACCCACTTTGAGGCCCTTTCCCTGGGCGGCCTGACCCCCGACGGCCGGGACGCCACCAATCCACTGACCTACCTCATCCTCCGCTCCAAGAAGGAGTTCCCCTTCCAGTATCCCGATGTCAGCCTGCGGGTTCACGCCAATACCCCGGATAAGCTGCTCCGGGCCGCCGCCGAGGTGGTGAAGGTGGGATACGGCTGCCCCAAGTTCTTCAACGACGAGGAGTTTATCACCCACTACATCGCCGCCGGCGTGCCGCTGCACATTGCCCGCGACTATGCCGCCTGTGGCTGCTGCGGGGGCCGCCTGCCCGACTATGAGACTTACCTGGCCGCGGTGTGCAACCTGAACATCACCGCCGTCCTGGAGATGGCCATGAGCGACGGCTGGGTTCACTTCGGGGACGGGAAGTACGAGAAATTCCTGGATACGCCCATCCCCGCCGGACAGATTCAGAACATGGACGATCTGATGGTCAACCTGGAGGCGGCGTTTACCTTCTTTGTGCGCCACATCATGAAGCGCACCGGCACCCTGGAGCAGAGCAACGCCCTGAAGCTGGCCTGCCCGTTTACCTCCGCCCTCAGCGAGGCGGGGCGGATCAACATGAAGGATCTGCACCAGCCCTGTGACAGGGACTACGGCCTGTATATCGACAACGGTGCGGTGAATGTCATTGGCATCGGCACCCTGATCGAATCGCTCTCCGCCCTGGATGAGTTCGTATTCCGGGGCAGGGAATTCACCCTGGAGCAGGTCCGCCAGGCGGTAAACGCCAACTTTGAGGGCTATGAGCCCATGCGCCAGAAGCTGCTCAGGGCACCCAAGTTTGCCAACGGCGACCAGCACGCCCTGGAGCTGGCCCGGCGGTTTGACGCCATGATGCAGAACGTCATTGTCCGCCACCGCACCATGCACGGCGGACAGAAGCACCTGAAGTTCGTGCCGGTGGCCTCCCACGTGGCCCTGGGCGGCAAGACCATTGCCACACCCAACGGACGCAGGGCGGGCGTGGCCCTGTCCGAGGGAATCTCCCCCACCCAGGGCACCGATGAGAACGGCCCCATCACCACGCTTAACGCTGTGGCGGCCATCAACAGCCATGCCCACGACCTGACGATGCAGCGCCTGCTGAACATCAAGCTGTCTCCCGCATTCCTGGAGGGGGAGAGCGGTATTCAGAACTTTATCCAGATCATCCGCACCTTTGTGGATCTGAAACTGTGGCACATTCAGTTTAATGTCGTCAACCGGGAGACCCTGCTGGCCGCGCAGAAGGACCCGGACAAATACCGCAACCTGGTGGTGCGTGTGGCAGGTTACTGCGCCTACTTCACCGACCTGAGTGAGAAGCTACAGACGGAGATTATCAACCGTACCGAGCACACCAGCATGTGCACCGAATAAACCATCCGCAGGAGGGAGGTGGGGCGGCATGAGCCAATCCGCAGTGGGAACCATCTTCAATGTGCAGCGCTTCAGCCTCCACGACGGCCCCGGCATGCGGGATCTGATTTTTCTAAAGGGCTGCCCGCTCCGGTGCGAGTGGTGCGCCAATCCGGAGTCACAGCATGCGGAGCCTGAGTTGAGCTGCCGCCCTTCCAAATGCATCGGCTGCCGGGCCTGCACGGCTGCGTGCCCCACCGGGGCCGCCGCCGTGGCGGCAGGCGGCCGGATTCAGGTGGACCGCGCCGCCTGCCGGAGCTGCTTTGCCTGTGCCCGGGCCTGCTGCTCCGGCGCGCTGAGCCGGATCGGTGAAGAGCTTGACGCCAGGACCCTGGTGGAGCGGGTGATGGCCCAGCACATGAGCTGGCGCGCCGAAGGCGGTGTGACGCTCAGCGGAGGTGAGCCTCTGGCTCAGCCCGATTTTGCTGCCGAGCTGCTGCAACGGTTCCGGGAGGAGGGGGTGGGAACGGCCCTGGAGACCTGTGGATACGTGCCCTTTGAGGCGTTCCAGAAGGCCGCGCCCTTTTGCCAGCTTATCTTTTTTGATCTCAAATGTATGGCTTCGGAGGTACACAGGCGGTACACCGGGGTGGACAATCGGCGGATTCTGGACAACCTGATGGCGCTCTCCCGGGAATTCCCTGATTTGCCCCTCCGGGTGCGCACCCCTCTGATCCCCGGCGTCAACGACGGCCGGGAACAGTTGTCCGAAATCGTGCAGTTCCTGCGGAGGCTCCCATCGCTGGCCGACTACCAGCTGCTCCCCTATCACAACTGGGGGGAGGGAAAATACCGCCAGCTGGGCCGGAGCTATCCACTGGCCGGACTGGAGCCGCCGGACAGGGGGGCGGTAAGGCGCCTCAACGACGAGCTGCGGGCTGAGTTGGGCCTGCGGCCGGGACAGGAGTGATTTTCATGGATATCATTGATTTTCGTTACCGTCCGCCCTATGGCAGCTACCGGGAGACCATTATGTACCGGGATCTGGAGCGGGCAAAGCGCTGTTCCGAGGCGTTCGGTATGAACCAGTCCCCGGCTGTGGCTGCCAGGGATATGGAGGCATCTTTAACGGAAATGGACCGGGCGGGCATCGGCATGGCGGTGCTGGCCGGACGCAAGGTACTTCCTCACATCGGCGTTGTGGACAATCAGGATATCGTGGACCTGATCCACGCCTACCCCGGGCGGTTTACCGGCATGGCGGGGGTGGATCCCAGCGACGGGCCGGAGGCCATGGAGGAGCTGGAGCGGTACGTCGTAGGCGAGGGCCTGCGGGGCATCGTCATGGAACCGGGACTGACCAAGACCCCCATGTTCGTGGAGGATGAACGGATTTTTCCGCTCTATGAGCGCTGCCAGGCGCTGGGTGTCCCCGTCATGCTCATGGTGGGCTCCAACTGCGGCCCGGACATCGAGTACTCCAAGCCGGAGCACGCCGAGCGGGTGGCCAAGGCGTTTCCCAAATTGAACATCATCCTCTCCCACGGAGGCTGGCCCTGGGTGACGGAGGCCATTCACGTGGCGTATCGCTATAAAAATGTCTATCTGCTGCCGGATTTGTACCAGTTCAACGGCCCGGGAAGCGGAGAGTACCTGGCTGCGGCGAACTATATCCTGCGGGATCAGATGCTCTTTGGTTCCGCCTACCCCTATGTCTCCCTGCGGGAGGCGGTGGACTACTTCCTGGAGGGGCGCCTGAGACCCGAGGCCCAGCCCGCTTTCCTGGCCGGCAACGCCCGCAGAATCTTGGAGCTGGAGCGTGTGTGAGTCCAGCCTGAGATAAATACAACTTTCAAGGGAGGTCTCAAATGTGAGTACGCAACTGAATGCACAGCAAGGATTGACCAATCTCACTCCGATCAAGGTGATCCACATCCTGATATCCCTGGCAATCATGGTCTGTTTCAAGTTTGTCCCCGCCGCGGAGCCGCTGACCCCTCTCGGGGTGGAGGTGATCGGTATCTTCCTGGGGATGCTCTATGGCTGGCTGATCGCCAACGACTCCTTCTGGCCCAGCATTTTCGGCCTGCTTTTCCTGGGCCTGAGCAGCTACTCCACCGTACCCGCCGTCCTGAGGGATGGCTTCGGCAATTCCACTGTCCTGCTGCTGTTCTTCTTCTTCGCCTTTACCAACATCATCAGCGCCGCCGGTATCACTGAGTATATCGCGCGCTGGATCGTCAGCCGCAAGGTTGTGCAGGGCAGGCCATATCTGCTGACCCTGATGATCTTCTTAGCCATGTGCGCGCTGGTCATCATGGT
>JAHAEW010000141.1 GCA_018374635.1 Clostridiales bacterium | reverse complement strand
ATCTCTATTCCGCCCTGGTGCGGCAATCCCAACTGGAACAGGAGGTGAAGCGGATTGCGAGAAAAGGCAGAAAAACCGGCAAAGCGTAAGCTCACCCGTAACCAGCGCAAGCAGATCGAGGCGGTGATCCGGCAGGCGAAGGGCGACGGGAAAAACCATACGGTGCAGGACAGCATCCCGTTTCAGAACATGTTCCCGGATGGCCTGTGCAGGCTGGAGGGCGGCACCTTCTCCAAGACCATCGCCTTTGAGGATGTGAATTACCGCCTGGCTGGGCCGGAGGATCAGCGGAGCATCTTTGAAAGCCTTTGCGACTTTTATAACGGCTACGATCCCACTATTGGCGTCCAGGTCACTTTGGACAGCCGCAGCGGAGGCAGCGCCGCCGATGAAATGTTCGGTATCACCAGGCAGGGCAACGACCTGGACCCCATCCGGGACGAGGCGGTGGACATCCTGCGGATGCAGTACAAGCGGGGCAACAACGGCTATGTGAAAACCAAGTATGTGACCCTGACCATCGAGGCGGAGAACCTTCCCGCAGCACGGGCGAGGTTTGCCCGCATTGAGACCGATACCCTCAACCGCTTGAAGGTCATGGGGGCGGCGGCTCATGTGCTGGACGGGAAGGAACGGCTGGAGCTGCTTTACAATATCCTTCACCCGGAGGGCGGCCAGTTTGCCTTTGAATGGGACTGGCTCCCGGCCAGCGGCCTTTCGGTGAAGGACTTCATTTCTCCGTCCTCCTTCCACTTCGGGGAGACCCGCACCTTCCGCATCGGCAGGCGGTACGGGGCGGTGTCCTTCCTGCAAATTCTGGCGCCGGAGATGCACGACCGTATCCTCACCGACTTCATGGAGGCAGACGGAAATATTATGGTCACCATGCACATCCGGGGCATCAACCAGAACGAGGCCATCAAGATGGTCAAGCGGAAGATCACCGACCTGGACGCCATGAAGATACAGGAGCAGAAACGGGCGGTGCGCAGCGGCTACGATATGGACATCCTTCCTTCGGACCTCTCCACCTACGGCGGCGCGGCGAAGGACCTTCTCACCGACTTGCAATCCCGCAACGAGAGAATGTTCAACATGACTTTCCTGGTGCTGCACACGGCGGAGACCCGTCAAAAGCTGGAGATCGCTGTATCCCAGGCGGCCAGCGTCGCCCAGACCTACAACTGCCTTCTGACCCGGCTGGACTTCCAACAGGAAGATGGGCTGATGTCCTCTTTGCCCCTGGGCCTCAACCGCATCAAGATCGAACGGAGCCTGACCACATCGGCTCTGGCGGTGTTCGTCCCCTTCGTCACCCAGGAGGTGTTCATGGGCGGCGACGCCATGTACTACGGGCTCAACGCCCTCTCCAATAACATGATCCTGCTGGACCGCAAGCAATCCCGCTGTCCCAACGGCCTTGTGTTCGGCACGCCCGGCAGCGGTAAATCCATGAGCTGCAAACGGGAGATCACCTTTATCATGCTGATGACCCAGGATAATGTCATCATCTGCGACCCAGAGGACGAGTATTCGCCCCTGGTGAAGCGGCTGGGCGGTCAGGTGATCCGGCTGTCCCCGTCCAGCACCGACTATGTGAACCCCCTGGACATCAACCTCAACTATTCTGAGGAAGAAAACCCGCTGGCGCTGAAATCCGACTTCGTGCTTTCCTTCTGTGAGCTCATCATGGGCAGCAAGACGGGGCTGGAGGCCATCGAGAAAACGGTCATTGACAGGGCGGTGCAGATGATCTACCAGCCCTACTTTGCCGACCCCCGGCCGGGGAATATGCCGATTCTGGGCGACCTGATGAACGCCCTGTTGTCCCAGCACATCCCGGAGGCTGACCGGGTGGCCCAGGCATTGGACCTCTATGTGAACGGTTCTCTGAATTTCTTCAACCACCGCACAACCGTGGACATCTCCAACCGCCTTGTCTGCTTTGACATCAAGGGCCTGGGCAAGAACCTAAAAAAGCCGGGGATGCTCATTGTCCAGGATGCGGTGTGGAACACCGTCACCATCAACCGGGCTATCGGGCGCTCCACCTGGTATTTCGTGGACGAGTTCCATCTTCTTCTGAAGGAGGAACAGACTGCGGCATACAGCGCCGAGATTTGGAAACGGTTCAGAAAATGGGGCGGCATCCCCACCGGGGCGACCCAGAACCCCAAGGACCTGCTTTCCTCCCCGGAAATCGAAAACATCCTGGAAAACAGCGACTTCATCTATATGCTCAACCAGGCGGCAGGCGACCGGAAGATACTGGCGGAGCGGCTGAACATTTCGTCGGAACAGCTTGCCTATGTGACCAATTCCGAGCCGGGTCACGGGCTGCTGTTCTTCAACAATGTCATCCTGCCCTTTGCGGATGACTTCCCGAAGGATACCGAGCTCTATAAACTGCTCACCACCAAGCCCAGCGAGGTTGCACACGAAACTGTGGACGATGAAAAGGAGGACCAGAATGGATAACAAGATGGCGGTTTTCAATAACTGCGAATTTGGCAGCATCCGAGTGATCGAGCAGAACGGCAAGTATCTGTTTTGCGGTTCGGATGTGGCAAAGGCCCTGGGGTATAGCAATCCCCGCAAGGCAGTCCGGGATCATACGAGGGGGGGAACGAAATGTTCCATCCCCACCACAAGCGGAGACCAGACGATGGCATTTATCCCGGAGGGTGATGTGTACCGCCTGATTGTTCATAGTCGGATGCCTGGTGCGGAACGCTTTGAAAAATGGGTGTTTGACGAAGTTCTCCCCATGATCCGCAAGACGGGCGGGTACATGACTGCCTCCCTTCTGGAGCAGGCGGCGGAAAAGCCGGAAATACTTCTGGCTTTTGCCGACCAGCTTCTTGCCGAGCATGAGAAAAACCGGCAGCTCTCCGGCGAGGTGGAACGGCTGCGGCCGAAAGCAGATTTCTATGACGCCTTTGTCCATGAAGAAAACTGCACCAATATCCGGGCTACGGCGAAGGAACTGCAAATCGGGGAGCGTGCGTTTTGCCGTTTCCTGATGGACGCGGGATTTCTGTACCGCTGCCCGGCCGGATACCTTCTGCCCTATGCCAAGCCCTCCAATGACGGGTTGTTCCGTGTGAAGGACTTCTGGAAATATGGGCATTTTGGACAGCAGACCTTGATTACGCCCCAGGGCAAAAATGTGATCCGTCTGCTGCTGGATGATGGGCAAATGCGGCTGGAATGGAAGGAAAGGATGGGATAAGGATATGGAACAGGAAAAGCTGTATGTCATCGAGGAAAAGACCTATGAGGCACATATCGACGAGGAAGTGCATCTCTACGGGCTGCTTCATCAGCTTGCCTTCCTTGCCGGAAAAATCAAGGACCGGGAGGATGTGGAGGCGTTCATTGCGGCGGCGAAGCGGTACGGCCAGATCGCCGATGACAAGTTTGACGCCTGGAACATTCCCGGCCGTTATCTGGTGTTCGGCGACAAGGCGGACCTTGCCGGGATGAAGGCGCGGGAGCTGTGCGAGCTGGACGCCTTCTATGTGGAGTGCGAGGACGACGAACCCGAACCGGGCAGCGGCCGCCAGGAGGAACACTATCTGATCCCCGGCAGCGGATTCCGGCTGCTGGTGAGCGAACTGCACATGTTCCTGGTGACCTGGTACAGCATCGCCAAGTGTCTGTCGCAGGCGCAGAACGAGAAAGATTTTCTCCGTCTGCAAAAGAAATACGGGAATTATGAAAAGACGCTGAACAGACTGCGCCGCAAGCTGGGTCTTTCCGCTGACAGTAACTTTTGTCAGGATGAACTGGAGGCGGCGGTCATCAAGCGGTTCCGGGCGGAGCTGATCCCTGGGGAGCAGATCAGCCATGAATAAGCTCACCCATGTCAGCCTGTTTTCCGGCATCGGCGGGCTGGACCTTGCGGCGGAGGCGGCGGGCTTTGAAACGGTCTGTCAATGCGAGTGGGCGGACTATCCCTATTCCACCCTGCAAAAGCATTGGCCGGATGTGCCGAAGTTCCGGGACATCACCACATTCACGAAGGAGGCGTTTTTTGAGAAAACAGGACTTGAAACCATCACCATCCTCTCCGGCGGATTCCCGTGCCAGCCCTTCTCCACCGCAGGAAAGCGGCGGGGCTTTGCGGATGAACGCTACCTGTGGCCGGAGATGTGCCGCATTATTGCCGAACTGCGGCCCCGTTGGGTGCTTGGGGAAAATGTTGCTGGCTTCATCAATATGGGGCTCGACAAAACGATTTTTGACCTGGCAAAAGCGGGATACGCTGTTCTCCCATTC
>JAHAEW010000030.1 GCA_018374635.1 Clostridiales bacterium | reverse complement strand
GACTGCGGGAGCAGACAAGCAATTCCACGGATTGCTCCGTGTTTGCGTATATAGATAACATTGTATACCTCCTCTCTCTCTTTCCAAGCAGAAAGCCCCGTCCAATTGGACGGGGCTTTCTGCTTGTGCAGGGAATCGGGCAGTTTACAGAACATTCAAAATTCTGCCAAAAACCGTTCAACATTCCTCTCCCAAAGGGTGGTATCCTATAAATGCAGTCAGGGAATACCCAACCACCACTGCTCCAGACTGCGGGAGCAGACAAACAATTCCACGGAAGGTTCCGTGTTTTGGATATAGAACAGGTTTCTTTCATTTTCTCTCTCTCTTTTTTTCATGGAATGGGGAGGACCGCCGATCGGCGGTCCTCCCCATTCCATTCCTATCAGAAAAAAGTAAAAAAGATATTGACAAATAGACATGTATGGTCTATAATAAACTACGCTGTTCGGACGATTAGCTCAGCTGGTAGAGCATCCGCTTGACGTGCGGGAGGTCACAGGTTCAAGTCCTGTATCGTCCACCAAAAACCCCTGGAACAAACCGTTCCAGGGGTTTTTTATTATTATCACACCGGAGAAGCGGGGAGGAAATGGATATGAGCGAGACATCCACGGGACGCACCGTCCTCATTACCGGGGGGAGCCGTGGGATCGGGGCGGCCTGCGCCAGACGGTTTGCCGCGGCGGGGGACCGGGTGGCGGTCAATTACCACCGCTCCCAGGCGGCGGCCGAGGCGCTGGCCGAGGAGATCCGGGCCGCAGGGGGGACGGCCATTGCGGTACAGGCAGACGTGGGAGATCCCAAGCAGGTGGCGCGCATGGTTGACAATGTGTTGGATAAATTTTGTCAACTTGACATTCTGGTATGCAACGCCGGAATCGCCCGCCAACAGCTTTTCACGGACGTCAGCGATGAAGACTGGCGGACACTCTTTCGCACCAATGTGGATGGGACCTTCTACTGCTGCCGGGCGGCACTCCCTCACTTTATCCACCGAAAGGCGGGAAAAATCGTGACCATGTCCTCCATGTGGGGCCTCACGGGCGGCTCCTGTGAAGTGGCCTATTCGGCCACAAAAGCAGCGGTTATCGGCCTTACCAAGGCACTCGCCAAGGAAGTCGGACCCTCTGGAATCACGGTAAACTGCGTGGCTCCGGGGGTGATTGAGACCGAAATGAACGCAAACCTCACAGCGGAGGATCTGGAGGCCCTGCGGCAGGAGACCCCTCTGGAGACCATCGGCCGGGCGGAGGATGTGGCGGAGAGCGTCTTTTTCCTTACATCAGAGGGGGCGCGCTTTATAACCGGCCAGGTCCTCAGCCCAAACGGGGGCATTCTGATCTGAAATTATGCGATATATCTATAATGCAGGAGGGGAGCAAGGAGCTGTGTTGAGCAAAATAACAAGTTGACAATTTAGTGTGCTGAGCGTATAATGTCAACAACCTGTAAGGAGGGAACATGATTATGAAACAGATGCGTGCTTTGTCTCTTGCCGCGACCGCTGCTCTGACGGTCTCGCTCCTGGCCGGATGCGGCGGCTCTGGAACGGCGAATACTTCTGCGCCCGGCGGTCCGGATGCTCCTTCTGGCAGCTCCTCCGCTGCTACCATCAAGATCGGCGGCATCGGCCCTCTGACCGGCTCGGCCGCCGTGTACGGCGTGGCCACCCAGCAGGGGGCCCAGCTGGCAGTGGATGAGATCAACGCCAAGGGCGGGCTCCAGTTCGAGCTCAACTTCCAGGACGATGAGAACGACGCCGAAAAGGCTACCAACGCCTATAATGTACTCCAGGACTGGGGGATGCAGGTGCTCTACGGATGCACCACCACCAACCCCTGTGTGGCTGTGGCCAGCTCCACCTACGCTGACCGCTACTTCCAGCTGACACCTTCCGCCTCCTCCACCGATGTGACCAGCGGCAAGGACAATGCCTTCCAGATCTGCTTCACCGATCCCAACCAGGGGTCCACCGCCGCGGATTACATCGCCGCGCACCCGGAGCTGGGCAGCAAGATCGCCGTCATCTACAACAACGGCGACGCCTACTCCACTGGCATTGCCACCGCCTTCCGGGCCGAGGCCGAGGCCAAGGGCCTGGAGGTGGTCTCCGAGACCACCTTCCCCTCGGATGACAACACGGATTTCTCCGTGCAGCTGGGCGACGCCCAGAGCAACGGGGCCGACCTGGTGTTTATGCCCATCTACTACACGCCCGCCTCTCTGATCCTGAACCAGGCCAAGAACATGGGCTATGCGCCCACCTTCTTCGGCTGCGACGGTATGGACGGCATCCTGGCCGTGGATGGCTTTGACACCACTCTGGCCGACGGCCTGGTCCTGATGACCGCCTTCAATCCCTGGGGCACCGACGAGCTGAGCGCCAACTTTACCAAGTCCTACGAGGAGAAATACGGTTCCACCCCCAACCAGTTTGCCGCCGACGGCTATGACTGCATCTACGCCATTGCCGCCGCCTGTGAGAAGGCCGGCATTACCGCCGATATGGGCCACGAGGATGTGTGTGAGAAGCTGATCGAGACGTTCACCAGCTCTGATTTCCGCGTGGACGGCCTGACCGGCACCGGCATGACCTGGGGCGCCAACGGCGAAGTCTCCAAGGCGCCCGTGGTGGTCAAGGTCGAGGATGCCAAGTACATCACCATAGAGTGATCCAGGCCAGATCGGCCGCTTCCAAACGGAAGAATAAGTAAGGGAGGGCTGCCGGAGCGCCCGGCGGCCCTCCTCCCTTATCGGGGGGAAAGCGCCGCGGACACGGTCCCGGCGCCGCGGCATTTTCCCCTGGATAAGGAGACCTAAGATATTGAGGTGTGTGGTATGTTATTGGGGTTCCTCAACAACCTGATCAACGGCATCAGTCTGGGCAGTATCTACGCCATCATTGCCCTGGGCTACACCATGGTCTACGGCATCGCCAAGATGCTCAACTTCGCCCATGGCGACGTCATCATGGTGGGCGCGTATATCTGCTTTTTTGCCACCGGATCCTTTGGACTGCCGCCGGTGGCCGGCGTGCTGCTGGCCATGGTGGTGTGTACGGTCCTGGGCGTGGTCATTGAACGGCTTGCCTATAAACCGCTGCGCCAGGCCCCCTCTCTGGCGGTGCTCATCACGGCCATCGGCGTGAGCTACTTTTTACAGAATATGGCCCTCCAGCTCTGGGGCTCCGATCCGAAATCCTTCCGCTCCGTGGTGCCTGCGGGCGGCGTTTCCCTCCTGGGGGGACAGATCTCGGTCTCCTATGTGACGCTGGTCACGGTGCTCGCCTGTGTGGTCATTATGATCGCCCTCACCGCCTTTACCGGCAGCACCAAGCTGGGCAAGGCCATGCGGGCCTGTTCGGAGGATAAGGGGGCGGCCCAGCTCATGGGGATCGATGTGAATTTCACCATCTCCATGACCTTTGCCATCGGTTCCGCCCTGGCGGCCATTGCGGGGGTGCTGCTCTGCTCCACCTATCCCACCCTGATGCCCACCACCGGCTCCATGCCCGGCATCAAGGCCTTTACCGCCGCCGTGTTCGGCGGGATCGGCTCCATCCCGGGCGCCCTGCTGGGCGGCATCCTGCTGGGGGTCATCGAGATCTTCGGCAAGGCCTATATCTCCACGCAGCTCTCCGACGCAGTGGTCTTTGCCGTGCTGATCGTGGTGCTTCTGGTCAAGCCCACCGGTCTGCTGGGCAAGAAGATCAGCGAGAAAGTTTGAGGTGGACGCCATGAAACGACTCTATGGGCGCAAGAACAAAAGACTGCTGGACAATCTCATCACCTACGGCATCGTGGTGATCGCCTTCCTGGTGGTCCAGTTTATTCAGGCTGGCGGCCTGTCCAGCTCTCTCAAGGGACAGCTGGTCCCCATCTGCTGCTATGTGGTCATGGCGGTCTCCCTCAACCTGGTGGTGGGCGTCTCGGGCGAACTGAGCCTGGGCCACGCCGGATTTATGAGCGTGGGCGCTTTCTCCGGCGTGGTGGCCTCGGTGGCCCTTCAGGACCTCATCCCCCTGGGCCCCGCCCGCCTCTTTGTGTGCATGCTCATCGGCGCGGTGTTTGCGGGCATTGCCGGACTGATCGTGGGCGTGCCGGTGCTCCGCCTGCGCGGCGACTATCTGGCCATCGTGACCCTGGCTTTCGGCGAGATCATCAAAAATATCATCAACTGCCTCTACATCGGCGTGGACGGGAGCGGGCTGCATTTCTCGGTCACCAGTGAGGCGGCGCTCAACCTGGCCGAGGGGGGCACGGCGGTCATCAAAGGGCCCATGGGCGCCACCGGATACGCAAAGCTCGCCACCTTCACCGCCGGATTCCTGCTGGTCATCGTGTCCCTGGTGGTGGTGCTCAACCTGATCCACAGCCGGTCGGGCCGGGCCATCATGGCGCTGCGGGACAACCGCATTGCCGCCGAGAGCGTGGGCATCGGCGCCACCAAGTATAAGCTTATGGCCTTTGTCACCTCTGCGGTGCTGGCGGGGGCGGCCGGCGCGCTCTATGCCATGAATTACGGCTCCATCGCCGCCAAGAAGTTCGACTTTAATACTTCCATCCTGGTGCTGGTCTTTGTGGTCCTGGGCGGTATGGGCAATATCCGCGGCTCCATCATCGCCGCTGCGGTGCTCACCGTGCTGCCCGAGATGCTCCGCGCGGTGGGCGAGTACCGGATGCTCATCTACGCAGTGGTCCTCATCCTGGTGATGATCGCCACCAACAACGCCGCGATCCGCCAGTTCTTTGCCGAGAAGCTGCATGGCGCGCGGGATGAGGGCAGAATGAGCAGAAAGGGGGCGGCGAAATGAGCCGACTGGAAAAGCGACAAGCTACCAAAATGGTGCCTGTGCCCAGCCACTCCATCGTGCCGGAGCGGGACGTCGATAAGGCCCCCATCCTGGAGTGCAGCCACCTGGGCATTGATTTCGGCGGACTGACCGCCGTCAATGACTTCAATCTCACGGTGGGACGGACCGAGATCGCCGGACTCATCGGTCCCAACGGCGCGGGCAAGACCACGGTCTTTAACCTGCTGACCAAGGTGTACCAGCCCACCCGGGGCACCATCCTCATTGATGGCAAGGATACCCACGGCATGAACACGGTCCAGGTCAACCGTGCGGGAATCGCCCGCACCTTCCAGAACATCCGCCTCTTTGACAAGCTGAGTGTGGAAGATAACGTAAAGATCGGCCTGCACAACCAGGTCCGCTATCCCATGTGGAGCGGCGTGTTCCGTCTGCCGGGCTACTGGAAGAAGGAGAAGCTGGCCCATGAGAGCGCCATGGAGCTGCTCCACCTCTTTGATATGGAGGGGCTGGCCGACCACCAGGCGGGGTCCCTGCCCTATGGCGCCCAGCGGCGGCTGGAGATCGTCCGGGCCCTGGCCACCAATCCCAGCCTGCTGCTCCTGGACGAGCCGGCGGCGGGCATGAACCCCTCCGAGACGGCCGACCTGATGGAGAATATCCTCAAGATCCGGGATACCTTCCAGATCGCCATCATGCTTATCGAGCACGATATGAACCTGGTCATGGGTATCTGCGAGGGCATCTGTGTGCTCAACTTCGGGCAGGTCATCGCCAAGGGTACCCCGGAGGAGATCCAGAACAATCCCAGGGTCATTGAGGCCTATCTGGGCAGCCAGAAGAAGGAGGGATGACGCCATGCTGAAGGTAGAGAACATCAATGTCTATTATGGCGCCATCCACGCCATCAAGAATGTGTCCTTTGAGGTCAACGACGGCGAGATCGTCACCCTCATCGGCGCAAACGGCGCGGGCAAGTCCACCACCCTTCAGACGGTGTCCGGCCTGCTTCACTCCCACGCCGGCTCCATTGAGTTCATGGGGAAGAGCCTGGCGGGCATCCCGCCCCACAAGGTGGTCTCTCTGGGGCTGGCCCATGTGCCGGAGGGGCGCCGGGTGTTCCTCCAGATGAGCGTGGAAGAGAATCTGGAGATGGGGGCCTATACCCGGCCGGGCAGCGAGATCGCCGACGGGATTTCCGATATCTACCAGCGCTTTCCCCGGCTGAAGGAGCGGCGCAAGCAGGTGGCGGGGACCCTCTCCGGCGGCGAGCAGCAGATGCTGGCCATGGGCCGGGCCATGATGTCCAAGCCAAGGCTCCTCATGCTGGATGAGCCCTCCATGGGT
The DNA here is from genome assembly GCA_018374635.1 of Clostridiales bacterium. Taxonomy (GTDB): domain Bacteria; phylum Bacillota; class Clostridia; order Oscillospirales; family Oscillospiraceae; genus Pseudoflavonifractor_A. Next base: position 31,044 of record JAHAEW010000030.1, on the reverse strand, counting down.
CTTGCGCCCATCCTGGTGGAGCAGATCTTTGACATCATTCAGGAGCTCAACCGGGCGGGCACTACCATCCTGCTGGTGGAGCAGAACGCCCAGATGGCTCTCTCCATCGCCCACCGGGGCTATGTGCTGGAGACCGGCAAGATTGTAGCCACCGGAACCGGCGCGCAGCTGCTGGAGGACGAGGCCGTCAAGAAGGCCTATCTCGGTGGTTAAACAGACAGAAAAGGCCGCCCCCGGACCCAACGGTCCAGGGGCGGCCTCGTTCTAGTCGGGCGGGGCCGGTCAGCGGATCAGCTTAGCGTTGGCGAAGCCGTAGAGGGATGTGTTCCCCAAGACCCCATCGGGAAGCGTGCGTTCTATTTTTAATTGTAGTGCACCGTTGAGCGGGATTGAAACATGTCTGGGAAGATCTTCGGCTTTGAAAGAAAGGTTCTGAGTAAGCGTACCGTCCAGGTATATATTGACATTGGTATCACATGTGTTACCTTTGATATGGCCAACATCGAGTTCCAGAACTTGATATTGGCCATTTAGATTGAACAGAGCATACCCATCCATTTTTAAAGTAAAGCCATGCGCATATGTGTTCCCGCCCATCGTAAAAGTGGCGGGGGCCTCATATTGGTCCGTTTGATAGGGGGGACACAGATCCAGGAGGTAGAGAGCCTGACCCGGTGCCTCCCCGATATAGACAGTCTGGGTCTTGCCGTCCCAGGTGACGGGCTTGCCGATGGCCTCGCCTACGGCCCGGACGGGCAGGTAGGTGGTGCCGTTGTAGACAAACGGCTCAATCTCCACCCCGTTGGCATCTTTGGGGGTAACGGGCACACCGTCCACCACCATTTGGATGCCGCTGTACTGGACCCGAATGGTTTGGTAGGTGACGCCTGCGGCCAGAGCAGCGGTCCCGCCCAGCAGGGCGGTACAGAGTGCCAGGGCTCCGGCCCGGCGCCTCCAAAAGAATGGTTTCATAGAAGGGCCTCCTTTTTAAAATAGGTTGTGCAGAGTGTTTCTTAAGCTTATTTTAAGGGAATATCACTTAAAAGTCAATAAGGGATATTCCCTTAAATCATACTATCCATCGAGGTGATGGATATGTATTCGCGCATTCGCGCGCTCCGGGAGGACGCCGATTTAAAGCAAAAAGAGATGGCGGCCCTGCTCCACCTGCACCAGACGACTTATTCCGACTATGAGCTGGGGAAGCTCAATGTCCCGGCGCCGGTGCTGATCCAGCTGGCCAGATTCTATGGCACTAGTGTGGACTATATCCTGGGGCTAACCAACCAAAAAGAACCCTATCCACCCGCATAAACGGGTGGAGATTTTCCCTTTCCCGGCGGCGGAGATTGTGCTATGCTAGGGAACAGAGACAAGCCAGCCTGGAAGGACGGATGCTCCATGCCAAACTATTTTGCACATCTGATTTTTGGCGCAAAAATGCTCAAACAGCTGCCGGAAGAGGCTGCCGCGCCCATCCGGGCCCAGCGGGAGGCCTTCAATCTGGGCTGCCTGGGACCCGACCCGCTCTTTTTTTACCGCCCCGCGCTGCCCAACGCAGCCCGCCGGGAGGGCCTGGAGATGCACCATGAGAGCGCGGCCCCCGTGTTTGCCCGGCTGGCCCGGGCGCTGGGGAACGGCGTGCCCCAGGCCGAGGGATATGCCGCCGGCTTTCTGTGCCACTTTGCGCTCGATGCGGCCTGTCACCCCTATGTGAATGCCCGGGTGGCGGAGAGCACGGTGGCCCACCTGGCTATGGAGGCCGAGCTGGACCGCGCTTTGATGGAGAACCGCGGTCTGTCCGCCCGGGGACAGGTCTATCTTCCCCCCGTTCGGGAGGAGGCGGTCTTTGCCGCGGGGGAACGGGCCTATCTATGGGCCGGTGCGGACGAGCTGCGCAGGGGATACGCCGCCATGCGGCGGGACAGTCTGCTCTTTGCCCGGGGGCATGGGACCCGGCTGGGCGTGACGGTCAACCGGATGGTGGCCCTTCTTCCCGCCTGCCGGAGTCTGCGGGGGGTGATCCTCCCGTCCTCTTATCTGCCCGAGCGGGAGACGTTCTGCCGCGCGCTGATCGGCATCCTGCAAGAGGAGAGCGGAACCGCCGCGGAGAAATGGCTGGAATTCCAGCGCTATGTCCGGAATGGAGGGAGGCTCTCCTTCTGGTTCCACCGGGATTTTAACGGCCGCTCCATGGGGGAAGACCGGTCCGAGCCATAGGTGCGGAACACGCCGCAGCACTTTGAACAAGTGCTGCGGCGCTGTATTTTTCCGCTCAGGTGGGCAGGGAGAGGGGCGGGGGAGAGACCGGCCGGCCGGCCGGAATGGGCGAGTCCTCCTGAAACTCCGTCATGGTGTTCCAATAGCGCTTTGGCATATGGCTCATACGGCAGCGGGGGTGTTCCCGCCCCTCAATGGAGACCGCCTCATAGAACCGCCGCCAGAGGGCCCGGTAGCCCCGCTCTTCTTCGCCGGCCTTCCCCGGCGTGAACTGCGCCATTGGCAGGATGGCCCAGCTGCCATTCTGGTAAAAGAGGGCCTCCCGGTGCGTGCGGTCGTAAATGAGGAAATCCTCTTCCGGATACCGGGCGCAGAAATGGGGACGCAGCAGGGGAAGCACCCGGTTTTTGGGCTCGATCTCCCCGGCCAGGACGCCGTCCAGGTCGGAGAAGCGGAGAAAGCCCTTGAAAAGATGGACTTCGTTGCGCAGATGGCGCACCGCCTTTTCCAGCGCGGCCACCCGGGAATCGCTCAGGTCGCGCACGGCGGCGCTCCCCCGGGCATAGCCGTACCAGATGAAATTCCACAGCAGCAGTTCCCGCTCCTCGGCGCAGGTTAGGAAGCCGAGAGAGACCAGCTCCCGGGCGGAGGGCGAGATTTTTCGGGCCAGAGAGAGATAGACCTGCCGGGCCCTGCTTGGATCGCTTTCCACCGGCCGCTCAGGGTAGAGGGAGATCCGGGGGTCCTCCGGCGTGGAAAAGGCGGCGGGGGCCTCTTTGTGGCGGTAGCTCTCATAGATACAGGTCAGGAAGCCGGAAAAGCTTCCGTCATAGGTATAGGACACCTGAGTCCAGGACATGACATACACCTCCAGAGATCATGTGACAGGGTCAAAGAGGGAGAGCTGCTCCGGCATGGACTGGAGCAGCGCAGGGCGCTCCTGGGCGGCCAGATGCCCCAGGACCCGGTCGGGCCGCACCCGCAGGCCGTCGAGCATCTTTCCTCCGCAGGTGAGGAAATACTGGGCCCGCTTCAGGACCACGCCCAGCCGTTTCAAACCCTCAAAGGAGAGGGGGCCCGCCCGCCGGGCGGTCAGGATCCGCCGGGCGCTCTTCACGCCGATACCGGGCACCCGGAGAAGAGCCTCATAGTCGGCGGTGCGGACCTCGACCGGGAAAAAGTCCATGTGCCGCAGAGCCCAGGTGCACTTGGGGTCCACCCTGGGGTCCAGATTGGGATGGGCCTCGTCCAGCAGCTCTTCGGCCCGGAAGTGATAGAAGCGCAGCAGCCAGTCGGCCTGGTAGAGGCGGTGCTCCCGCAGCAGCGGCGGGCGAAAGCTCTGAGGAGCGGGGAGGAGGCGGCTGTTGGATACGGGCATATAGGCCGAGTAAAAGACCCGCTTGAGCTGATAGCGGTCATACAGCCCCTGGGTGAGGGAGAGGATGTGCCGGTCGCTCTCCGGGGTGGCTCCGATGATCATTTGGGTGGACTGCCCGGCGGGCGCGAACCGGGGCGCTCCCCGGTACTGGGTCAGCTCTCGCCGGGAGTGGGCGATGGAGTCCCGGATCTGGGCCATGGGGGAGAGGATGGCCGTCTTGGCCTTGTCCGGGGCCAAGAGGGTAAGGCTCTGCTCCGAGGGAAGCTCGATGTTGACGCTGAGACGGTCGGAGAGCAGGCCCAGCCGGTGGGTGAGCAGCGGGTCTGCTCCCGGGATGGCCTTGGCATGGATATACCCCCCAAAGCCGTACTCCCGCCGCAGCAGGGAGAGGGTCTCAATCATGCGCTCGGTGGTATAGTCCGCATCCCGGAGCACGGCCGAGGAGAGAAAGAGCCCCTCAATGTAATTGCGGCGGTAAAAGCCCACCGTGAGCTCGCACAGCTCCCGGGGCGTAAAGGAGGCGCGGGGTACGTCGTTGGAGCGGCGGTTCACACAGTACTGGCAGTCATAGGCGCAGACGTTGGTCATGAGTACCTTGAGCAGGGAGATGCACCGGCCGTCCGCCGAGAAGGAGTGACAGCAGCCCGCCGCCACCGTGCTGCCCAGCGTTCCAGGGCGGCCGCCCCGGTCCAGCCCGCTGGAGGTACAGGCGGCGTCGTATTTGGCCGCATCGGCCAGGATGGTCAGCTTGTCCATAAGCTCCACGGGAATTCCCTCCAAAAATAGAACTGATGTACTACCATATTAGCATCGAACGAATGTTTTGTCAATGGGAAAACATGGCGCACCCCGGGCATGGAAACGGGGAAGGAGGGGGATGCTGGAGGCAGCTCAAAAAAGGTGTTTCCATGGAATGGACAGACTGCGAGACCCGGCATCACCAAACGCGGGCTTTTTATGGAGAGTCATGCCCGCAGCCGTTGCGGATTTGCCTCCCTTCAGGCTGGGAAGGGAGGGCTGGAACTGGTGCGGCCCGGCGCCCCGCATGCGCCCGGCCGTCCGCTGTGAGTGGACAACATGGCCAAAAAACCGGGGCAGAACGGGAATGTTATGCGTTAGAGTAACAAAGAAAGGAGCGCCTTTCACAAAATTGCACCAAGAAATGCCGATTTATGGAGAAATGGGTGTAAAAAGGAGAAAAAAGGGGCTTGACAGAGACAATTCCGGGGTGTAAAATACAGCCCAAGAACCAATTGTCGCGGGGTGACCCCGCTGCAAGGATAGAGGCGCGAAACAGCAAGAGTATCCGGCGTCCACGGGCAGAGCACCCCGCCGGAGAAAGGGCGTTTCGCCGAAGGGCCGGACCTTTGCCTGGGGGCCGGTGGCCTGGGCCGTCGGGAGAATATCTCACGGACTGCCACATCATCTGTGTGGAGCGCTATCGTTGAGACAAGAGGGCATCATAGGTCCCGCCGTCTGATGCATTTTGTCGCCATGAACGCTTCCACCAGGAAGGTTCGTGGCGTTTTTTCTTATCCGGAAAAGACGCAAAACAAACTGACTGGAGGAACCAAACATGAGAAAGACTGTCACCGCCCTGTCCCTGAGCGCCGCGCTGGCGCTGACCCTGACCGCCTGCGGCGGTACTTCCGCCCAGCCCTCTGCGCCCCAGGGCTCTGCCCCCGTAAGCGCCGCCGGTTCCGGCGTGGAGGACGGCGTCCTCACGGTGGGCATGGAGTGCGCCTACGCCCCCTACAACTGGACCCAGATGGACGACTCCAACGGCGCCGTGCCCATCAAGAACGTCCCCGGCAGCTATGCCAACGGCTATGACGTGATGATCGCCCAGAAGATCTGCGAGGAGAACGGCTGGGAGCTGGAGGTGGTCTCCACCGCCTGGGATTCCCTCACCCCCGCCCTCCAGAGCGGCACCATTGACGTGGCCATCGCCGGCCAGTCCATGACCGCCGAGCGGATGTCCCAGGTGGATATGGCCGGCCCCTACTACTATGCGCAGATCGTCTGCCTGACCACCAAGGACAGCACCTATGCTTCCGCGCAGGGCATTGCCGATCTGGCCGGCGGCAAGTGCACCGCTCAGACCGGTACCATCTGGTACGATACCTGCCTGCCCCAGATCCCCGACGCTCAGATCCAGACCGCCGCGGAGACCGCACCTGCCATGGTGATGCAGCTTCAGACCCGTACGGTGGACTTTGTGTGCACCGACCTGCCCACCGCGACCGCCGCCGCCAGCAAGGACGAAAACCTGGTGGTCCTCAACTTCGCCGGCACCGAGGGCGACTTCCAGTTTGAGAGCGAGGAGGAGCGGGCGGAAAACGTCAACATCGGCATGTCCGTGGTCAAGGGCAATACCGAGCTGCTGGAGGCCATGAACCGCGTGCTCTCCAACATGAGCGAGGATGACTTCAACACCCTGATGGATCAGGCGATTTCGATTCAGCCCGAGGTTTGATGTATGGAGCGTTTTATGCAGCTGGGCCAGGACATGGCCCTTCTCTGGGGGACCTATTGGAAGTCCTATCTGGGGGGCATTCAGAGCACACTTATTCTGGCCGTCATCGCCACGGTGATCGGCTGCGTCATAGGTCTGGCCTGCGGCATTCTCAATACGATTCCTTGCAGTCCCAATGATCCCATGCCCAAGCGGGTGCTGCTGCGGCTGGTGCGCATTCTGGTGCGGGTGTATGTGGAGGTGTTCCGGGGCACGCCCATGGTGCTTCAGGCGGTATTCATCTACTACGGCCTGCCCTATTTCTCCAATAATGCCATGCGCTTCGATAACATCTGGACTGCGGCCATCCTGATCGTGTCCATCAACACGGGCGCCTATATGGCCGAGTCGGTGCGGGGCGGCATTCTCTCCATCGATCCCGGCCAGACCGAGGGGGCCAAAGCCATCGGCATGACCCATGTGCAGACCATGCTCCATGTGATCCTGCCCCAGGCCTTCCGCAATATCCTGCCCCAGATCGGCAATAACTTTATCATCAACATCAAGGACACCTCCGTGATGTTCATCATCGGCTTTACCGAGTTCTTTGCGGCCCACCGGTATATCACCGGCGTGAACCCCAGATACTTCCCCTCCGCTGCCATCGAGATGATCGGCTATCTGACCCTGACCCTGATCGCATCGGCCCTGCTGCGGTGGCTGGAGAAGGTCATGGACGGCTCGGACAACTATGAACTGGTGCAGACCGACTCCCTCACCATGACCGCTGGCACCTACAACCATCCGGCCAAGGGCAGTCCCTTTGACGAGCGGAGCAAGGAGAAGCGGGAGCGCACGGAGCAGGAGCTCAAGTCCGGACGGAACAGGGGGGAGCGCTGATATGAGTATGGAAGCCATTCTGGAGGTCAAGCACCTCTCCAAGTCCTTTGGAAGCCATCAGGTGCTCCGGGACATCGACTTTACCGTCCGCCCCGGCGACGTGACCAGCATCATCGGCGCTTCCGGTTCGGGCAAATCCACCCTGCTGCGGTGCATCAACCTGCTGGAGACGCCCAGCGCCGGAGAGATTCTCTTCCACGGAACGGACATCGCCGGGCGGGGCGTGGACGCCCCCGCCTACCGGACCAAGGTGGGCATGGTGTTCCAGTCCTTCAACCTTTTCAACAATATGACCGTGCTGGAGAACTGCATGGTGGGCCAGACCAAGGTGCTCAAGAAGAGCCGGGAGGAGGCCCGGGCAAACGCCATGAAGTATTTGGAGAAGGTGGGGATGGCCCCCTACATCCATGCCAAGCCCCGTCAGATCTCCGGCGGACAGAAGCAGCGGGTGGCCATTGCCCGCGCCCTGGCCATGGAGCCCGAAGTCCTGCTCTTTGACGAACCCACCTCCGCCCTGGACCCTGAGATGGTGGGCGAGGTGCTCTCGGTCATGCGGGACCTGGCGGATGAGGGCATGACCATGCTGGTGGTCACCCATGAGATGGCCTTTGCCCGGGATGTGAGCAACCATGTGGTGTTCATGGCCGAAGGGGTCATCTGCGAGGAGGGACAGCCCCAGGAGCTCTTTGCCCATCCCAAGCAGGAGCGCACCCGGGAATTCCTCTCCCGCTTTATGGCAAAGTAAGTGCAAAAATCCCCCGTTTTCCAAAAGGAAAACGGGGGATTTTTATGCTGTCAGGGCTGGATGAGATCCAGTGCGCGGTCATAGGCCTCCTTGACCTCCGGGTGGAAACACACAAAGCAGACCTCTTCGAGAGAGGAGGGGTGCTCCGCTAAAAAAGCATGTACCGTCTCCACAGCAATGGAAGCGGCCTGTTCCAGGGGAAAGCGGTAGACGCCGGTGGAGATGGAGGGGAAGGCCACCGTACGGCAGCCATGGGCAACCGCCAGGGCCAGGGAATTGCGATAGCTGGCCGCCAGCAGGGCATCCTCTCCGTTGGTTCCACCCTTCCAGATGGGACCGGGGGTGTGGATGACATAGGAGGCGGGGAGGCGGTATCCCCGGGTGATTTTGGCCTCGCCGGTCTCACAGCCGCCCAGTGTACGGCACTCGGCCAGAAGCCCGGGCCCGGCGGCGGCATGGATAGCTCCGTCCACGCCGCCGCCCCCCAGCAGGGTGCGGTTGGCGGCGTTGACAATGGCGTCTGCCTTTACCTTTGTGATGTCGCCAAGGCGGGTGGTGATACGTGCCACCGAAATCACTCCTCTCCGTCCGATTCCTCGGAGGCGTCCGACTGGGGAGCCGGAACTTCGGCCGATTTGCGGGGCTTTGCTCCGGTCACCTCGGGCAGCAGGTCGGGACCTGCGTCCACGCCGCTGGAGGGGCTGTCCGCGGGGGGAGGCAGAGGCTCTTCCCCGGTAAAGACCAGCTCAAAGGTCTTGGCGTCCATATTCTCATATTCCAGCAGATACTGGGCGGTGCGGTCCAGCTCTCTGCGGTGGGCCGACAGGATCGCCTCACAGCGGGCATAGGCCGCGTCGATGAGGGCCTTGACCTCCGAATCGATGAGAGCGGCCACCTCCTCCGAGTAGTTCTTGGTCTGCGCCATGGAGCGGCCGATAAAGACCTCGTCGTGGCCCGAGTCAAAGACCACATTGCCCAGCTTCTCGCTCATGCCGTAGCGGGTGACCATATTGCGGGCAATGGCGGTGGCCTTCTGAAGGTCGTTGCCGGCGCCGGTAGAGATGTCGCCCAAGGCCAGCTGCTCGGCGCAGCGCCCACCCAGGCATACGGCGATCCGCTCGGCCAGCGCCTGCCGGGAGAGGAAGGACACATCCTCCTGGGGAAGGGAGATGGTCATGCCGCCGGCCATGCCCCGGGGGATAATGGTGATCTGGTGGACGGGGTCCTGGGTCTCCAGCGCATGGATGACGATGGCGTGGCCCGCCTCATGGTAGGCGGTGAGGTTGCGCTCCCGCTCAATGACCACGCGGCTCTTCTTCTCCGGACCGGCCACTACTTTGATGACGGCCTCCCGCAGGTCCCGCATGGCGATGAACCGCTCATGCCGCCGGGCGGCCAGCAGGGCGGCCTCGTTCATCAGGTTCTCCAGATCCGCGCCGGTAAAGCCGCCGGTGCCCTTGGCCAGCTCGCCCAGATTGACGTCCTCGGCCAGCGGCTTGTTGCGGGCGTGGACCTTGAGGATCTCCTCCCGGCCCTTGGCGTCGGGAGGGCCCACATAGATCTGCCGGTCGAACCGGCCGGGACGCAGAAGGGCGGGGTCCAGAATATCCTGGCGGTTGGTGGCGGCCAGGACCACCACGCCCTCGTTGGAGCCGAAACCATCCATCTCCACCAGGAGCTGGTTGAGAGTCTGCTCCCGCTCATCATGTCCGCCGCCCAGGCCCGCGCCGCGCTGGCGGCCCACCGCGTCGATCTCGTCGATAAAGACGATCGCGGGCGCATCCTTCTTGGCCTGGTCAAAGAGGTCACGGACCCGGCTGGCGCCCACGCCCACATAGAGCTCCACAAAGTCGGAGCCCGAGATGGACAGGAAGTGGACCCCGGCCTCCCCGGCCACGGCCTTGGCCAGCAGGGTCTTGCCGGTGCCCGGAGGGCCCACCAGCAGTACGCCCTTGGGGATACGGGCGCCCAGGCTCAAAAAGCGCTTGGGGTCCCGCAGGAACTCCACGATCTCCTGGAGCTCTCCCTTCTCCTCCTTGGCGCCGGCCACATCGGCAAAGGTGACGGGCTTGGTCTGGTCGTCGTTGGTGCGGGTGCGTGCCCGGCCGAAACGGGCGGTGCGGTCCGCGCCGCCGCCCCCGCCGGCGCTGTTCTGGCGGAGGAACATCACATACCAGAGCACGCCGAACACCGCGAAGATGGCCACCCAGGAGAATACGTCAAACCACCAGGGCTTCTGGAAGGCGCCGGTGTAATTGTAGTTGAGCAGCCCGGCGTCACGCTGGCTGACCAGCATATCGTTGAACTCATCGTAAAACATGTCAGCGCTGGGCAGGTTGTGGGTGATGACGCTGCGGCCATACTCGGACGGATCCTTCAGCGTCAGGATGAGCTTATTGCCCTGCACGTCCACGAACGAGACCTTCTGCTGGACCAGCAGCTGCCGGATGTCGCCATAGGTCAGTTCGGGCTGGCTGTTCACGCCCTGAAGGGTGAAGATGCTCATCAGCAGGATGGCGACTACCAGCAGGGAAAAGCCGATGTCGCGCAGACTTCCTCTCTTATTCAAAAAATGGACACTCCCCCCGGCGTACCCCCGCGGGGGAACGCGCTCTTAGACTGTGGCCCGGCCCCACGCTGTGCCGCGCGGGGCCGGAAAAAGGACTTATTCGCCCCCATAGACCCGGGGCTTCAGGATGCCGATGTAGGGCAGGTTGCGGTACTTCTCGTCGTAGTCCAGGCCATAACCCACCACAAACTCGTCGGGAATGGTAAAGCCGGAGTACTGCACCGCCACGGGCTTGGTGCGCCGCTCGGGCTTATCCAGCAGGGTGCACAGGCGGATGGAGGCCGGGTGACGGGCCTCCAGCAGCTTGAGGAGGTAGGACAGGGTATTGCCGCTGTCCAGGATGTCCTCCACCACGATGACATCCTTCCCCTCGATCTGCTCGGACAGGTCCTTGACGATCTTGACCTGACCGGAGCTGGTGGTGCCGCTGCCATAGGAGGAGACCGCCATAAAATCCACCGTGCAGGGCAGGGTGATGCGGCGGACCAGATCCGCCATAAAGACGAAAGAACCCCGCAGCACGCTGACCAGCAGAGGCTGCTTACCGGCGTAGTCCCGGTCGATCTGGGCGGCGATCTCCGCCACCCGGGCCTGAAGCTGTTCTTCCGTAAAGAGCACGTGCGCAATATCTTGTTCCAGCATATTTAGCATCCTTTCTCTCTATACCGTTTTGTAAGGTGCGGAGGGGAGATAAAATGAGATCTCATAGGCGTCTTCGCCCGGCTGGGCCAGACGGCGGACCTCAGGGCCGAAGCCCGCAAGGGCCACCACCCCGCCCTCGTCGGCCAGGACAGGGAGACGGTCCCGGTCCCGCCGGGGGAATTTGTGGTCAATGAGAAGCTTTTTGACGGTTTTCGTGTCCCGCCCGGGAAGGCGGATCTCGTCTCCGGTCTGGCGGGGACGGAGTACGGGCGTTCCCTGGAACGCGGAAATGTAGCATACGCCGGGCGGGCTCTGCGCCGGGCAGACCGCCCGGCGGCACCGGCAGGCCCACAGAGCGCCCTCCGGCCAGGTCTCCCCCTCCAGGGCCAGGGACGCGGGCGTCAGGGCCTGGGGGGGCTGACAGGTGGTGAACAGAAGTTCCCGGTAGACCCGCTGGGCCATCTTCCCGCCGGGCAGAAAGACCACAGCGGAGGGGTCCCCGCCCCGCGCCAGCTCCACCACAGCGCTGAGGTGGGCGGCGGTACAGCCGTCGCCGCCATCCCCCAGCATGCCAATGAGCCACCGCACCGCCCGGGGGGCGATGGCGTCGGGGGCCTGGGCAATGTGGCGGGCCTCGATGACCAGGTCGTCTTCCGCCCAGCGGGCGTTCTGAGCCACCTGCGCGGCCTGGGCCGTGAGAAAGTCGTGATCGGAGCGCAGGGAGCGCAGGGTCTGTCCCATGCGCTGGGAAAACTGGGGATTGATCTGAGTCAGCAGGGGGAGGACCTCATGCCGGATGCGGTTGCGGGTAAAGGCCGTATCCTGGTTGGAGCTGTCCTCCACATGGGAGAGGTTCTCCCGGCGCAGGTATTCCACAATTTCAGCCCGGCTCGTGGACAACAGGGGGCGGATCAGAGTGCCCCGCCGGGGAGCCATCCCGGACAGGCCCTGGAGTCCCGCCCCCCGGATGAGGTGGAGCAGGGCGGTCTCTACATTGTCGTCGGCGTTGTGGGCTGTGGCGATGAGGGAACAGTCCAGAGCGCGGGCGGTCTCCTCCAGGAAGGCATAGCGCATTTCCCGGGCGGTCTCCTCCAGTCCGGCGCGGCGGCGGCGGGCCTCTTCGGCCACATCGCCCCGCCCCAGGGTGAGGGGGATCTGCCACTCCCGGCAGAGGTTTTCCACAAAAATGGCGTCCCGTGTGGACTCTTCGCCCCGGAGCTGATGGTCATAGTGGGCGGCAAAGAGGGAGAAACCCAGCTCCTCCGCCTGCCGCCGGAGCAGGTGGAGGAGGCACACGGAGTCGGCGCCGCCCGAGACGGCGCACAGGATGCGTCCCCCGGGGGGGAGCATGGCGTATTCGCGGGTGAGGGCGGCAAAGCCGCCGGGGATTTGGGAAGCTGTCATAGGATCTAATACTCCTGATGCCGCCGGTCGATGGAGGAGAAGGTGGTGTACTCGGGAAGCCACTGGAGTTCCACCGTCTTGGTCTCACCGTGGCGGTTCTTGGCGATGATGCACTCGGCCAGATTGTGGTTTTCGCTGTCCTCATTGTAGTAGTCGTCCCGGTAGAGGAACATGACGATGTCGGCGTCCTGCTCGATGGCGCCCGACTCGCGCAGGTCGGAGAGCATGGGGCGCTTGTCGGAGCGGCTCTCCGGTCCGCGGGAGAGCTGGGAGAGGCAGACCACCGGCACATTGAGTTCCTTGGCCATGATTTTCAGGGCCCGGGAGATGTCGGAGACGATCTGCTGGCGGTTGTCGCCCGAGCGGGTGGGGCCGCCGGCGGAGGTCATGAGCTGGAGATAGTCTATGACCACCAGGCCCAGATTATCCACCCGGCGGCACTTGGCGTTCATGTCGGCCACGCTAAGGGAGGGGTTGTCGTCAATGAGGATCTGGGTCTTGTTCAGGGCGGCGGAGGCCGCGGCGATGCGGCTCCAGTCCTCCTCGCCCAAACGGCCGGTGACCAGCTTTTTGTTGTCCACGAAGGACTCGCCTGAAATAAGGCGCATGGCCAGCTGCTCCCGGCTCATTTCCAGGGAGAAAAAGACCACGGTCTTGCCGGAGAACTTGCCCGCATGGAGGAGCATGTTCAGCGCAAAGGAGGTCTTGCCCATGCCGGGACGGGCGGCCAGCAGGATCAGGTCGGACTTGTTCAGGCCGGAGATGGCCAGATCCACGTCGGGCAGGCCGGTGGAGAGGCCGGGGACCGCCGAGTCGTTGGCGGCCAGCTCGGCCAGGCGCTCATAGACATTGAGGATGACGCTGGAGATATGCTCCAGTCCCTGGGCGGAGCGGCCCTGCCGGATGGCATAGATGCGCTGCTCGGCGGCCTCCAGCACCTCCTGGGCGGTTCCGGTGCCCTCCTGCACCATCGCGGTGAGGGCGCCGGCGGTCTCCGCGATGCGCCGCAGGAGGGATTTGTCCTTGACGATGGAGACGTACTCCCGGACGTTGGCCGCCGTGGGGGTGATCTCCATAAGCTGAAGGATATAGTTGCGGGAGGTGTTCTCATCGTAGACGCCGTTCTGCTTCATGTGATCCAGCACGGTGACCGGATCGATGGTCAGGGAGAAATTGAACATGGAGTAGATGGTCTCATAGATCTCCCGGTTCTGCCGGAGATAGAAGTCCTCGCCCTTGAGGGCCTCGATCACCTCCGGCACACAGCGGGCGTCAATGAGCATGGAGCCAAGCACAGACTGCTCGGCCTCCACCGAGTGGGGCATCTGCCGGACCAGAAGGGTCTCATCCATGCGCGTCACCTCCTCTGGAATGAAACCTCTGGGATCAGGCCTCGGTCACCATGACCTTCAGGACGCCCACCACTTCATAGCCCAGCTTGCACTTGAGATCGTAGCCGCCAAAGGCCTTGATGGGCTCGTCCTGGACGATCTTGGCCTTGGGGATGGAGATGCCGAACTGCTCGCTGAGGGCGTCGGAGATCTCCTTGGAGGTCACCGCGCCGAAGAGGCGGCCGCCGTTGCCGGCCTTGGCCTTGATCTGAACGGTGATCTCCTTGAGGCGCTGGGCGGTGGCCTCGGCCTCGGCCTTTTCAGCGGCCTCCTGGGCGCGCTTGGCCTTCTCCTGCTGCTTCATGGTGTTGACGTTTTCCGCGGTGGCGGGCACAGCCAGCTTTTTGGGAAGGAGGAAGTTGCGGGCATAGCCGTCGCTGGCCTCGATCATCTGGCCCTTCTTGCCCTGGCCCTTCACATCCTGCTGCAAAATCACTTTCATAGATATCGTTCCTTTCTATTCAATCGTGGGAATCAAACATTAAAATGGGGTCCGCAAGGGGCGGCGCCCCCCCCTCAGACCTCCTCCTCAAAATACTGGTCGATGGCGGTGAGGAGTCTGCGGGTCATATCGTCGATCTCGCCGGGGATCTGGCCGCCCGCGGCGCTGGCGTTGCCGCCGCCCCCCAGCTTTTCCAGAATGAGCTGCACATTGGTATCCCCCATGGAGCGGCCCGAGATGATGACCCGGTCGCCGTCCGGGAAGAGGACGAAGGAGGCGTCGATGCCCGAGATGTTGAGCAGCTCATCGGCGGCCTGGGCCGCAGTGACCCGGCCCACCGTGTGGTCCACCACTGCCACGGCGATGCCGTCCCGGTAGAGGCGGGCGTTGCGGATGATGTCATACCGGGCAATGGTGCCTTCCAGATCGTTCTGGAAGAGCTTGCGGACGTCGCCGGTGTCAGCGCCGGCCCGGCGGAGGAAGGAGGCCGCCTCAAAGGTGCGGCTGCCGGTGCGCATGGTGAACTGTTTGGTGTCCAGCACAATGCCGGAGAGAAGGGCCTCCGCCTCTGTGCGCAGCAGGTCGGCCGGCTCCAGCAGGTACTGCAGAAGCTCGGTGACCAGCTCACTGGCCGAAGAGGCATAGGGCTCGTGGAAGTTGAGGGCCGCGTCGGCGATATAGGTGGCTGCCCGGCGGTGGTGGTCGATGACCGCCACCTTGTTGCAGGAGAGGAGCAGATCCTCCGAGAGGGTCTGTTCCGGGCGGTTGGTGTCCACCACCACCAGAAGGGAGCGGGAATCGGCCTTGATCATCGCGTCCTGCGGGGAGAGGAAGACGTCCTTATACTCCGGCAGGGCGGCGAGACGGGCCACCATATCGCTGGCGGGGTTGGGATTGGGGTCTTTGATGAAATAGACGGGCGTGCCCTTCTTGCGGGCGATGGCGCACACGCCGGCCGCGGCGCCGATGCAGTCAAAGTCGGGGAATTTGTGCCCCATGACAAAGACGTGGGAGGCGTCGGCAATCAACTCGCCCAGCGCGCTGGACATGACCCGGCTTTTGACCTTGGTGCGCCGCTCCAGCTCCTTGGCATGGCCGCCGAAAAATTCAAAGTTGAACTTGTTCTTGATGACCACCTGGTCGCCGCCCCGGGACAGGGCCATTTCCACCGAGAGGGCGGCGTACTGAAAGAGCTCCTGGAAGGTATCGGCGTCCCGGCCGATGCCGATGGAGAGGGTGGCCGGCATGCCCTTGGCGTTGAGCACGCCACGCACCGCCTCCAGCACCGCGAATTTCCCCTCCCGCAGGGGGGCGAGGAACCGCTCCTCAAAGAGGAAGAGATACCGGTCCCGGTCATACTTGCACAGCAGGCCGCCGGTAGGCTTGCACCAGGCGCTGATGTGCTCGTCGATGGCGTTGACCACCGAGGACTTCTCGTTGTCGCTGATGCCCTTCATCAGCTCCTCATAGTTGTCCACCGTGAGGATGGCGCACACCGGGCGGGAGCCGTAAAATTCCTCCCGCACGGCGGAGTAGTCGCTCACGTCCACCCAGTAGGTGGTGGCCAGAAAGCTGTGGGCCCCCTTTTCATCGGTGCGGACCAGATGGCCGAACACCAGGAAGCGGCGGCCGGAGAGCTCCACCTCCATGGGGCACTCCGTCTTTCCCTCCATCAGCCAGCGGGAGGAAAAACCGGGCACCACCGAGGAGAGCCTGGTGTCAAAGAGGTGCTCCCGCTCCCCGGTGAGCTGAAGAAAGCGGTCGTTGGACCAGATGACCTCGTCGCTCTCCGGACGGAAAATGACCATGGGGAGGGGCGCATTGATCATGGTGTCCTTGGTGGCCACGTCAATATTGCAGGTGATGTTGTCGATATACTTGAGGATCTCCTTCTGCCGCTGGGCATTGCTCCGGCGGAAATAGGCATAGAGCAGGAGGACCACAACGCCCTCCGCGCCGCCCAGCCAGGGGCTGAGAAAGGCGGAGGCGATGGCAAAGAGCACCAGACAGACAAAATAGAGCTGAAAACCGGGCTCCAATAACCGGGACAGCTTCTTTTTCCGCATACAAAAACGCCCTTTCCGCCGCGCGTGCGGCCAGTTTCGGAGGAGGTTGCGTACCCCGGAGGGGGCGGCGGGACATGGTCCCGCCGGGCAGAAAGCCACAAGCCTTGAACGCGCCGGCGTTCAAGGCCCGATGAATCAATCGCTTTTTCCAAAGAAATGATACCATGTTCGGGGACTCTTTGGGCAGACAGGGCCCATTCATTTGATGGCCGCCAAGGTCCGGCCGCCGGACGGCCGG
Organism: Clostridiales bacterium; assembly: GCA_018374635.1. Taxonomy (GTDB): domain Bacteria; phylum Bacillota; class Clostridia; order Oscillospirales; family Oscillospiraceae; genus Pseudoflavonifractor_A. The sequence continues at coordinate 14,594 of JAHAEW010000030.1, read as the reverse complement.
AGAAAAAACGGCCTTGCGGCTATTATAACATAAGTCAAATGGCGGGAAAAGCCTATTTTCTGTCAATCTTTCTCTTGCGGGGACGAGATGAGACTGCTATAATGCTAATAATTCATACAGCTAAATTGCTAAATTGTCGGCCGCCCCCGGGGATCTTGCCGCGAGGACGGAAGGCCAGTCCAAGAAAAGGCAGGAGGTCATCCATATGAACCAGTTCCCCATTGAGTATGCCCAGCACTTGAAACCCAAGCCCGACCCCAAGACGCTGGTTTTCGGGCACACCTTCACCGACCATATGTTCCTGATGAACTATGATGCCGGACAGGGCTGGCACGACGGACGGATCGTGCCCTATGGGCCCCTCCGGCTGGACCCCTCCACCATGGTGTTCCACTACGCCCAGGAGGTCTTTGAGGGGATGAAGGCCTACCGCCGGCCCGACGGCGGCGTGCAGCTCTTCCGTCCCATGGACAATGTGCGCCGGCTCAACGACTCCTGTGAGCGTCTGTGCATCCCCGCCCTGCCGGAGGACGTGGCGCTGGACGCCATCAAGGCGCTGGTAAAGGTGGAGGAAGACTGGGTTCCCAGCGAGCCGGGCACCTCCCTGTATATCCGTCCCTTTATTATTGCCACCGATCCCAGCCTGGGGGTCCACGCCAGCCACAGCTACCTCTTCTGCGTGATCTGCTGCCCGGTGGGGGCCTACTATAAAGAGGGCCTCGATCCGGTGCGCATCTATGTGGAGAACGAGGACGTGCGGGCGGTCCGGGGCGGCACCGGATACACCAAGTGCGGCGGCAACTACGCCGCCTCCATCCGCGCCGGCGAGCGGGCCGAGGGACAGGGCTATGCCCAGGTGCTCTGGCTGGACGGTGTGGAGCGCAAGTACATCGAGGAAGTGGGCTCCATGAACGTCATGTTCAAAGTGGACGGCAAGGTCATCACGCCCAAGCTCACCGGCTCTGTGCTGCCCGGCATCACCCGCCGCTCCTGCCTGGAGCTGATGCGCCACTGGGGCATGGATGTGGAGGAGCGGCTCATCACCGCCCGGGAGCTTTTTGACGCGGCCAAGGCCGGCAAGCTGGAGGAGGCATGGGGCACCGGTACGGCGGCTGTGGTCTCCCCGGTGGGCGAGATGGGCTGGAACGAAGAGCACGCCGTCATCAACGGCGGCGCCATCGGCGCGCTGACCCAGAAGCTCTACGATACCCTCACCGGCATCCAGTGGGGCACGCTGGAAGATCCCTATGGCTGGACGGTTCGCGTCTGATGTGATATAATCGTAAAACTGCACGGAGGGGACGGACCCGCGGCGGGCCCGCCCCCTCTGTTTTTGCTGCCCGGACTTCCGGGCAGTCTTTGCGTTGTGGAGGACGCATGACCGTGCAGGACTTAGAGAGATAGAGAGATAAAGAGAGGAACGACACACAATGGAGATCACACTGGATGGAAGCCGCTTTGACTATCGCACCTGCTATCAGGAGGAGCCCGGCCTGCGGGAGAGCTTTAACGCCCTGGCAGGCAAGGTGTTCGGACTGGATTTTGAGCCCTGGCACCGGGCCGGCTACTGGACTGACCGCTACCGGCCCAACTCCCTGGTCTACGAGGGCCGGGTGGTGGCCAACGTATCGGTGAGTCCCATGGACCTGCGGTGCATGGGCAAGGAGCTGCACTACCTTCAGATCGGTACCGTCATGTGTGACCCGGAATTCCGGGGCCGGGGCCTGATCCATTTTCTCATGGCCCGGGTGCTCACCGACTGGGCGGGGAAATGCCATGGCATCTATCTCTTTGCCAACCGGGACACCCAGGAGTTCTACCCCCGCTTTGGCTTTGAGAAGGTGCGGGAGTTCCGCCACACCGCCCAGGTCCAGGCCCTGCCCGGACGGAGCCAGGTGCGCCGGCTTATCCCGGAGCTCTCCCAGGACAAGTCCCTGATCCTCTCCCACTATCAGAAGGGCAATCCCCACGCCCTGCTCAGCTGGGAGCACAACCCGGGTCTGCTCTTCTTCCACTGCGGCGGTGTGATGCGGGAGCACATCTACTATGTGGGCAGCCACGACACCGTGGCGGTGGTGGAGTATGATGGGGAGACCATGTACTGCCACGATCTCTTCGGCGGCAGCGGCCGTGATCTGGGGGAGATCCTCTCCGCCCTGGCCCGGCCCGAGACCGAGAAGGCGGTGCTGGGCTTTACCCCCCGGGCCGGAGCATCCTGCTCGGTCCGCCCTCTGATGGATCGGGACAGCACCCTCTTCATGCTGGGGAACGGGAAGGAGCTGCTCAAGCGCTATTCCTGCCGCTTCCCTCTGCTCTCTCACACCTGATCCGGCCGGTTTTATTTGGCATTTAGTCCATGAGCAGGCGGAGCAGAGGTTCAAACTGTACTCCGTCCAGAATGGGCGTGCCCAGTTCCAGGGTGGCGGCGGCGCAGGTCTGTACGAAGGTGACCGCCCGCTCCGCGCTCTGGGGGAGCGCAGCGCCTTTGAGCAGGCTTCCCAGCAGCACACTGGCAAACAAATCGCCGGTGCCGGGGAAATGGGCGGGCTCCTGCCGGGCCTGGGAGAAGGAGACGCGGCCGGTCTCCCGGTCCCAGCAGCCGGCCCCTACCTCACCGTCGGAGAGACTTACTCCCGTGATGACCACCGAGCGCCGCCCGCCCAGGGATAGCCGCTCCAGCCAGGCGGCCATCCCGGCTTCGCCGGAGGGGACAGCCTCATAGGGCTCCTCCAGCAGCAGGGCCGCCTCGGTCAAATTGGGCGTGATGATGTCGGCCTGCTCGGCCAGGGCTCCCATCCGCTGGCACAGGGCGGGGGTATAGGTGCTGTACGGCTTGCCGTGATCTCCCATGACCGGGTCCACCAGTACCAGAGTATTGGGACGGCGGAAGCGGGCGATAAAAGCCCGGAGCACGTCGATCTGGCGTTCCGAGCCCAGAAAGCCGCTGTAAATGGCCTCAAAGGAGGCCCCCAGCTGGAGCCAGTGGTCGCTGCACCGGGTCATTTCCTCGGTCAGGTCGAGAAAGACGGCGCGGTCCGAGGAGGGATAGGCGGTATGGGCGGAGAGATAGGCAGTGAGCAGGGTCTCACACCGGTTCCCCATGGCAGCAAGTACCGGCAGGGCGATGGTGGCCGAGCACCGGCCAAATCCCGACAGATCCTGGATCACAGCCACTTCGGGCGCGCGCTTCATAGCGGTCACTCCTTACAGATGGGATATCAATACGCGCGGATGCGGATAAACTTCTGGATGTATTCCCATTATAGCTGGATCTTTGTAAATTTTCAATTGACAAATGGAGAAAAGCATGATAATATATACAAGAATGACCGATGCGCGGGTATGGTGGAATTGGCAGACACGCCAGATTTAGGTTCTGGTGGGCGACCGTGCAGGTTCAAGTCCTGTTACCCGCACCAGAGAGGTTCTGGTTGCAGGGCCTTTCATTTGCCTCTGTAGCTCAGTTGGTAGAGCAGGGGACTGAAAATCCCCGTGTCGCTGGTTCGATTCCGGCCGGAGGCACCAGGTCGGAGCAAGCGAAAGCTTGCTCCGACTTTTTTGTTTTGTCCGCCTTGGTCATGTGCCGCCGGGGCGGCCGCTCTTGATAAACGAGCGGGAAATATGCTACCCTTTCAGCAGCGCGGAGGGTATGACATTCGCTGGAAATGTTATGCTGGATAAGGCCACAGACTGAGACGTCTGTTCCTTATCCAGCTTTTTTTATTGCAAAGGAGCGGGAAACTATGAGAAAGACAAGAGATCTGACGGAAGGAAGAGTGCTCACATCCCTGATTCGCTTTGCCATGCCGGTCTTTGCGGCGCTGTTTTTGCAGTCGCTGTACGGTGGAGTGGACCTGCTGGTGGTGGGACAGTTTTCCCATACGGCGGATGTGTCAGGCGTCTCCACCGGCAGTGTGCTGATGCAGACGGTGGCCATGGTGGTCACCGGGCTGACCATGGGAATCACCATCTTTGTGGGGCAGAAGATCGGAGAGGGGCGGCGCGAGGAGGCGGGCCGGGCCATCGGGACGGGTATTCTGCTCTTTACGGCGCTGGGGATTCTCCTTACGGGACTTCTGGTCGGCGGGGCCGGAACACTGGCCCGTCTGCTCCACGCGCCCGAGGAGGCCTATGAGCAGACCTGCGCCTACATCCGTATCTGCGGCATAGGGGGCGTCTTTATCGTGCTCTACAACCTGCTGGGGGCGGTTTTTCGGGGGATCGGAGATTCCAGGACCCCTCTGGTGACTGTGTGTATCGCCTGTGTGTGCAATATCCTGGGAGACCTCTTCTTTGTGGCGGTGCTCCACATGGGGGCACGGGGGGCCGCGCTGGCCACGGTGCTCTCCCAGGCCATCAGCGTGGTGCTGTCGCTGGTCCTGGTGCGGGGGCGGCCCCTTCCGTTCCAGTTTCGGCCCGGCTATCTGCGCCTGGACGGGTTTTATCTGCGCCGGGAGCTGGCACTGGGGGCCCCCATCGCCCTTCAGGAATTTCTGGTGGGGATCTCCTTCATCGTCATCCAGACGGTGGTCAACGCCATCGATGTAACGGCCTCGGCAGGGGTGGGCGTGGCGGAAAAGGTGTGCGGGTTCATTATGCTGGTGCCCTCCTCCTATGCCCAGTCCATGTCGGCCTTTGTAGCGCAGAACATGGGGGCGGGAAAGGCAGCCCGGGCCCGGGCTGCCCTGGGGTATGGCATCGCTACCGCCCTGGGCGTGGCCGTGGTCATTGCGTCCTTTGCCTTTTTCCGGGGGGATCTGCTGGCGGGGATCTTCTCCCGGGACCCGGGGGTCATCGCCCAGGCCCACGACTATCTGAGAGCCTACGCCATTGATACCCTGCTCACCTCGGTGCTGTTTTGCTGCGTGGGGTACTTCAACGGCTGTGGACACACCCTTTTTGTGATGGCGCAGGGGATCTTGGGCGCTGTGCTGGTGCGTATCCCGGTGGTCTATCTGGTCAGCCTGCGCCCCAACCCCACGCTGTTTCAGATTGGTCTGGCCACCCCGTGTGCCACTCTGGTGCAGCTCACCCTCTGTCTGATCTTCCTGGCGCTGCACAGAAGACGCGGAACACCGCGGGAGATTCCCGGATAACGACTACCGCAGGGCGGGGGAGCACCCCGCCCTGCGGCAGCTTTTGTTATGCGGAAAGGTCAGATGTAAAAGAGCAGATCCCGGTATGTGGGGAAAGGCCAGAACTCATGGCTGACCATCCCCTCCAGCCGGTCGGCCACGGTGCGGGCCGCCTCCATGGCGGGCAGAACGGTCTGGGCACAGTATTCCGCCCGGGGAGCGGCTCCGCCGGGCAGAGACGCAAGGGCGGATTCCAGCTCGGCGGCGCGCCGGAAAAGAAGGCCGGTCTCCTCGGTAAGGGAGCGGGCCAGCGCGCCCTCCTCCGGAGCGGGAATGCCGATGGACTGCTTGACGGCCACACCCTCGGCCACCTGCCTGCAATAGGCCATGCAGGCGGGGAGGATCTGCTGACGGAGCAGGTCCAGGGCGGTGCGGGCCTCGATGAGAATGGTCTTGCTGTAATCCTCCTGAATAATTTCCTGGCGGGAACGGATCTCCTCCAGCGTGTAGATGCCCATGGCGGCAAAGAGAGCCACGTTCTTGGGATCGTCATAGCGGGCCAGGGCCTCAGGGGTGGTGCGCAGGTTGAGCAGTCCCCGGCGCTGGGCCTCGATGGGCCAGTCCGTTCCATAGCCGTTTCCGTTGAAGAGGACCCGGCGGTGGGCGGCAAGCTCCCGCCGGATCAGGGCGGAGAGAGCGCTGTCGAAGGCGGGAGCATCCTCCAGCTCGTCGGCAAACTCCCGCAGGACCATGGCAACGGCGGTGTTGAGCATCACATTGGTACAGGCAATGTTGAAAGAGGAGCCGGGCATGCGGAACTCAAATTTATTGCCGGTAAAGGCAAAGGGAGAGGTGCGGTTGCGGTCGGAGTTGTCCAGGGGAATGGGCGGGAGCGCGGTAACACCGATGTCCATGGCGGCATCCACAGCCTTGTCGTGGGCTTCGCCCGAGACCAGGGCGTCCACCACCTGCTCCAGCTCGTCCCCCACATAGACCGAGACAATGGCGGGAGGGGCCTCGTTGGCGCCCAGCCGGTGGTCGTTGCCCGCGCTGGCCACCGAGATGCGCAGCAGATCCTGGTAGTCATCCACGGCCTTGATGACGGCGGTGAGGAAGAGCAGGAACTGGGCGTTGTCCATGGGGGTCTTGCCCGGGTCCAGCAGGTTTTCCCCGGCGTCGGTGGAGAGGGACCAGTTGTTGTGCTTGCCTGAGCCGTTGACCCCCTCAAAGGGCTTTTCGTGGAGGAGGCAGACAAAGCCGTGCTTGTTGGCCACCTTCTTCATGATCTCCATGGAGAGCTGGTTCTGGTCAGTGGCCAGATTGGCCGTGGTAAAGAGAGGGGCCATCTCATGCTGGCAGGGGGCCACCTCGTTGTGCTCCGTCTTGGAGCAGATGCCCAGCTTCCACAGCTCCTCGTCCAGTTCCGCCATAAAGGCCTTGACCCGGGGGCGGATGGAGCCGTAATAGTGGTCCTCCATCTCCTGACCCTTGGGGGCGGGCGCGCCGAAGAGGGTCCGGCCGGTGAGGATCAGGTCGGCCCGTTTGCCATAGTCCTCTTTGTTGATAAGAAAATACTCCTGCTCCGCCCCTACGGTGGAGGTCACCCGGCGCACATCCTTGCCGAAGAGACGGAGTACCCGGATGGCCTCGCGGCTCACCGCGTCCATGGAGCGGAGCAGGGGGGTCTTTTTGTCCAGAATTTCTCCGTGGTAGGAGCAGAAGGCGGTGGGGATGCACAGGGTATCGTCCTTGATAAAGGCGTAAGAGGTGGGGTCCCAGGCGGTATAGCCCCGGGCCTCAAAGGTGGCCCGCAGTCCGCCCGAGGGGAAGGAGGAGGCGTCCGACTCGCCCTTGATCAGCTCCTTGCCCGAGAAATCCATGATGACTGACCCGTCCCCGCAGGGGGAGAGGAAGGCGTCGTGCTTCTCAGCTGTGATGCCCGTCATGGGCTGGAACCAGTGGGTGAAGTGGGTGGCGCCCTTGCCTACCGCCCAGTCCTTCATGGCGGAAGCCACCACATCGGCCACAGCGGGATCCAGGGCCGTGCCCTCGTTAATGGTGCGCCGGAGTGCGCGGTAGATATCCTTGGGGAGCCGCTCCCGCATGACAGAGTCGTTAAAAACCATGCTGCCAAAGAGTTCAGGGACCTTACTCATCAAAACATTCCTCCATGGAGTCCTCCGGAAGAGGGGACCAATAAAAAAAGACACTGCGGCCAGGGCCGCAGCGTCCTTGCTGCATGGAAGTCATTATAAGCCGTGGGCGGGGGGACTGTCAAGCGCCTGCGGGCGGAATCCGGCATATCGGAGCGGAAATTGTGAGAGGATGCAAAAAAACTCCCGTTTCTGCCGAGAAAAACGGATGAAAAACCAACAAATCAATGCAATGAAAACAAGGCCCGGACCGAAATGCCCTGGGCCGAGAGGGCGCAGAGGTATTCCACGCTTCCGAAGAGAAGGCAGATCAGGACGGCCCAGATGCCCTCCACACCGCTCCGGCACAGGAAGTGAAAGAGCAGATTGACACATAGGCCCATGAGGAGGGCAGACAGAGCGGGGGCGGTGCACCACTGAAAGAGCCGGGGACGCATATGGGCATACCGGCCCACCTGATGCCAATTAAGGAGCAGGCCAAGGGCAGAGCTGGCCACAAAGCCCGCCACATAGCCTTTGAGTCCCACCCTGGGCAGGCCGATCAGGAAAAAGGTGCAGCCCAGCTGTACACCGCCGCAGAGAATGGCGTTCCAGGCGGCCGAGCGCTGCTTTCCCACGCCGTTGAGCACGCCGGAGAGAATGGACTGATAGCAGGACAAGAGCACGCCCAGAGAGAGGGGCAGGATAAAATCCCCCGCGCTCTCCTCCCGGAAGAGAAAGCGCCCGATAGTAGGTCCAAGAACGACCAGAAAGGCCATGGCGGGCATGATGAGGACCGATGTGGCCAGCATGGCTTTGTGGATCCGGTCCCGGATCCGGTCCAGGCGGCCCAGGGCCGCGCTGCGGGCCAGGCGGGGGACCAGAACCAACCCCATGGCGCCGATGAAGGCGGTGGGCATGAGCAGCATGGGGACTGTCATGCCGCACAGCACGCCGAAAGCGCTCATGGCATGAGACACATCAGTACCTGAGGCCACCAGCCGCTGGGGGATGAGAACCGCGTTGGCCGAGCCCATTAAATTCCCCAAAAGGGCGGTAAAGCCGATGGGAACGGCGATTGCGCTGATTCGGCGGCCCAGGCCCTTTTCGGCAGGGGAGCGGGGCAGGCCGGCTGCCCGTTTCCGGTATAGAATCACCAGCGTAACGGAGGAAAAAAGCTCACAGATCACCATGCCGGTGACAATGAGTCCGACGGTGCGCTCCGGCGTCTGAGGAAGGAAGAGGACCAGAAGTCCCAGGACGGCCCCCGTGCGTATGAACTGCTCGCACAGCTCCACTGCCGCAGGCGGACGGATATTTCCCGTACCGTAAAAATAGTGCTTGTGGAGATTTTCGATCCCCGTGAGAAAGAGGCAGGGGAGCAGAAGGAGCAGGCCCAGCTGTGTCCTGGCGTCTCCCAGCAGATAGACCGAAATGGGGTCATAGAACAGCACCGTCACCCCGGCCACCAGGGCAAAGAGGATCAGAAAGGCCGCCAGACAGCGCCGCAGCACCGCGCCCATGGCGCCTTCGTTTCCCCGCGCGGCATACTCGGCGGAGAGGTTGGACACGGCCACAGTCAGGCCGACCGCAGTGATGGAGAGTACCACGGAATAGACCGGCAGGATGAGTTGATAGAGTCCCATGATCTCGGCGCCCACCAGACGGGAGAGAAAAATGCGGTAGATAAATCCCAGCACCTGGGCCACCAGACTGGTGCCGGTGAGCAGCAAGGTGCCGTATAACATGGATGAACGGCTCACTTTCAAGGACAGCCCCCCTTTTTCTTCGCTGTTCTACCATATGTAGTCTGTTGCCCGGACATGAGGAGAATTCCCCTTTGACAAGGGACGGAAAGGTGAGTATCATTATATTTAATACAGTGAAGCGGGAAAGCGCCCGCCGGAAGGAGTTACCCATGATCGCCACCGTTATCAATGTTATCCTGATTTTACTGGGCAGCCTGCTGGGGCTTGCGTGTAAGGAACATATCAAGCCGCGCTTTGCCGCCACACTGACCAGCGCGCTGGGGCTGTGCGTCATGGGGATCGGCGTCTCCAGCATGATCGCTACGGAGGACACCCTCTGTGTGATCGTCTGCATGGTCGTGGGAACGCTCCTGGGGGAGGCGCTGCGCATTGAGGACCGCCTGGAGGGGATCGGTACACTGGTGCGGGGGCGCCTGCTCCGGGGCGGCGGCAGCAGCCGGTTTGCGGAGGGCTTTGTCAATGCCACCGTTCTGTTCTGCGTGGGAGCCATGGCGATCAACGGCAGTCTGGAGGCGGGGCTCAACCACAACTATTCCATCCTGATCTCCAAAAGTGTCATCGACGGGGTGACCGCGATCACCTTTGCCTCGGCCATGGGCGTGGGCGTGGCCTTCTGTGTGGTGCCCCTCTTTCTCTACCAGGGGGGATTGACGCTGCTGGCCCAGTTTGTGGGGCCTTATCTGCCGCAGGATGTAGTGGTGGAGATGAGCGCGGTAGGGGGGACCATCATCGTGGGCATCGCCCTGAATATGTTGGGGCTGCCCCGGGAGAAGATCCGGGTGGGCAATATGCTGCCCGCGATGTTTCTGCCCATGGCCTATCTGCCCCTCTCCCGGTGGCTGCCGGCGCTTCTGTGAGTACGATCCAAAAAGCACTTCGGATTCCGAAGTGCTTTTTGTTTGGAATCTAATCAATGTTAATAAAATAACAAAAGGGATAAAGATCGTGAAATCGTCAATTTTTTCACTAAGTATTTGTAAAATACCAACAACAAAACAAATGAAAAAAGAAAGTGTGTAGATAAAAAATACGATTTTTTTTAAAAACCCTCTTGCGCAGAAATAAAAAAAGAGCTATACTAAGCGAGGATCGAGAAAATGGAACAGCAAAGAAACCACTTCTAAAGTTGCGCAACTGCGGATAAAAAACCTGCTGTTGCAATTTTTTAAGAGGCTATATGTTAAAAAAATAACAAGCTGTCTGGTGATCCAATAACATTTTACAAGAAACAGGGGGTAGAACGAGTGGCATTTGTGAAGTTTGAGCAACAGGGACATGTTGGAATCATCACCATCGACCGGCCCGATGCGCTCAATGCCCTCAACAGTCAGGTCCTCTCTGATCTGGATGCAGTTCTGGACAGGGCGGAGGCCGAGGATGAGATTTACGTGGTCATCCTTACCGGTGCGGGCCGCTCCTTTGTGGCGGGGGCCGACATTGGGGAAATGAAGGGCTTTACCTCCAGTGACGGAAAGAAATTCGGCGTCCGCGGAGGAACGGTGTTCCTCAAGCTGGAGCATCTGTCCAAGCCTGTGATCGCCGCGGTCAACGGCTTTGCGCTGGGCGGCGGGTGCGAACTGGCCATGGCCTGTGATATCCGGCTGGCCAGTGAGAAGGCCAAGTTTGGTCAGCCTGAGGTGGGCCTGGGGATTACGCCCGGCTTTGGCGGGACGCAGCGTCTGCCGCGCATCGTGGGGACCTCCAAAGCCATGGAGCTCATTCTGACCGCTCGAGTCGTGGGCGCGGCCGAGGCCAAGGAGATCGGTCTGGTCTCTGCGGTCTATCCGGCGGAAGAGCTGATGGAGCGCGCTATGGAACTGGCCCAGGCGATCTGTGCCAACGCGCAGATCGCAGTGCGGGAGTCCAAGCGCTGCATCCGGATGGGAATGCAGACGGATATCCACACCGCCGCGGCTTTTGAGGCCGAGGCCTTCGGCGTCACCTGCGGCACAGCCGACAAAGACGAGGGCATGGGCGCTTTTTTGGAGAAACGGAAAGAAAAGCATTTCCGGAACCGCTGATCCGGACCGTTTATAAACATCATCAAACAAACTGAGGCGCGCAGAGCAAGATCAAAATATACAGCATGTCACCAACCATGAGCAGGAACATTCCGTACCGCCGCGCAGCAGAGCGCGGGCGGACCGAACGGGTCCGCAGGGTACTTTACCATTTGGGATCAACTGAATTTTGGGAGGACTATGTTTATGAAAAAGATCGTTATCATCGGCGGCGGCACCATGGGCCTGGGCATCGGCCAGGTTTTTGCGACCAAGGGGATCGATACCGTGATCCGCTCCACCAGTGAGCAGAGCGCCGAGAAGCATAGGAACAGCCTCATCAAAAGTCTGGATAAGCGGATCGCCAAGGGCAAGCTGGACGAGGCCGGCAAGGAGGCCCTGCTTTCCAAACTGACCTTTACCACGGATATCAATGCCGCGGCCGACGCTGACCTGGTCGTGGAGTCCGCCGTGGAGGAGCTCTCTCTGAAAAAGGAGCTCTTTGCCCAGCTGGATGCCGTCTGCAAGCCCGAGGCCATCCTGGCCACCAACACCTCCTCCATCTCCATCACCGACATCGCCTCCGCCACCAAGCGGGCTGACAAGGTGATCGGCATGCACTTCTTTAATCCCGCCCCCGTGATGAAGCTCATTGAGGTCATCCGCGGCGTGAACACCTCCGACGAGACGTTCAAGGCGATCTTTGACCTCTCCAAGGACGTGGGCAAGGACCCCGTGGAAGTGGACGAGGCCCCCGGTTTTGTCGTCAACCGCCTGCTCATCCCCATGATCAACGAGGGCATCAATGTGGTCGAGAGCGGTATCGCCTCGGTGGAGGACGTAGACAAGGCCATGAAACTGGGCGCCAATCATCCCATGGGGCCCCTGGAGCTGGGCGACTTCATCGGCCTGGACGTGTGTCTGGCCATCATGGATGTTCTCTATAAGGAGACCAACGATCCCCGTTACCGCGCTTCCCTGCTGCTTCGCAAGATGGTCCGCGGCGGCCGTCTGGGCCGTAAGGCCGGCATCGGTTTCTACGATTACAGCAAGAAGTAATTCCAGTATTTGGACAGCCGGGGACGGAAAACGTCCCCGGCTCCCAGCCGTATATATGTATTTTTATCTAGAAGGAGCAAAGCAATATGGATTTTCATCTGTCCAAAGAGCATGAGATGCTTCGGAAAATGTACCGTGAGTTCGCCCAGAATGAGGTAAAGCCCCTGGCCGAGGAGATCGACGAGGAGGAGCGCTTCCCCGAGGAGACCGTCAAGAAGATGGCCAAGCTGGGTATGATGGGCATCTATTTTCCCAAGGAGTACGGCGGGGCCGGCGCCGATGTGCTGGCCTATTCTATGGCGGTGGAGGAGCTGGCTAAGGTGTGCGGCACCACCGCGGTTGTTGTGTCCGCCCACACCTCCCTGTGCTGCGCCCCCATCTTTGAGAACGGCACCGAGGAGCAGAAAAAGAAGTACCTGCCCAAGCTCTGCTCCGGCGAGTGGATCGGCGCCTTTGGTCTGACCGAGCCAAACGCTGGTACCGACGCCTCCGGCCAGCAGACCACCGCGGTGCTGGAGGGGGACCACTATGTGCTCAACGGCTCCAAGATCTTCATCACCAACGCCGGCTTTGCCAATGTGTTCATCGTCTTTGCCATGACCGAGCCCAAGGCGGGCAACCACGGCATCTCCGCCTTCATCGTGGAGCGGGACTTCCCCGGCTTCTCCATCGGCAAGCACGAGAAGAAAATGGGCATCCGCGGCTCCTCCACCTGTGAGCTCATTATGGAGGACTGCATCGTGCCCAAGGAGAACCTGCTGGGTAAAGAAGGCAAGGGCTTCAAGATCGCCATGAAGACCTTGGACGGCGGCCGCATCGGCATCGCCTCTCAGGCCCTGGGCCTGGGCGAGGGCGCCGTGGAGGAGGCTGTCAACTACACCAAGGAGCGCGTGCAGTTTGGCCGCCGCCTGTCCCAGTTCCAGAACACCCAGTTCCAGCTGGCCGATATGCACACCCGCATGCAGGCCGCCCAGTTCCTGGTGTACTCCGCCGCGATGAAGAAGCAGAATGGCGAGCCCTATTCCATGGAAGCCGCCATGGCGAAGCTCTTTGCCGCGGAGGCCGCCAGCGATGTGACCCGCCGCGCCGTTCAGCTCTTTGGCGGCTATGGCTACACCCGTGAGTACCCTGTGGAGCGCATGATGCGCGACGCCAAAATCACGGAGATCTACGAGGGCACCAGCGAGGTGCAGCGCATGGTCATTTCCAGCCATCTGGGCGTGAAGTAAGGAACGGAGGATATTGACATGAAAGCAATCGTATGTGTGAAGCAGGTGCCGGATACCTCCGGTAAGGTTGCGGTGAAGGCGGACGGGACGATGGACCGCGCGTCCATGGCGACCATCACGAACCCCGATGATATGAACGCCATTGAGGCGGCGCTGAAGCTGAAGGATGGGCGCGGACAAGGCCGTGCTGGTGTCCGGCCGTGAGTTCGGCGGCAGCGATACTTACGCTACCTCTCAGATCCTGGCCGCCGCGCTGAAGAAGATCGGCGTGGACGACGAGACCATCGTGTTCTGCGGCCGTCAGGCCATCGACGGCGACACCGCCCAGGTGGGTCCCCAGATCGCCGAGAAGCTGAACCTGCCCCAGGTGACCTACGTCTCCGAGATCAAGGCGGAGGGGAAGAAGATCACCGTGCAGCGGATGCTGGAGGACGGCTACATGACCATCGAGGTGGCGCTGCCCTGCCTGCTGACCTGCATCAAGGAGCTCAACGAGCCCCGTTACATGAGCGTGGGCGGCATCGTGGAGGCCTACAGCAAGCCCTACGAGGTGTATGACTTCAACACCCTGAAGGACGATCCCCTGATCGATCTGGACACCATCGGCCTGAAGGGCTCTCCCACCAACGTGTACAAGTCCTTCTCCCCCCCGGTGAAGGGCGCCGGCATGATGCTGGAGGGGGCCGACAAGGCCACCTGCGACAAGCTGGTGTCGCTTCTGGATGAGAAGCACCTGATCTGATCGAAAGGAGAGCAGAAAAATGGCTTTTGATAGTAGAGACACCGGCGCCTTCAAGGGCGTATGGGTATTTTGTGAGCAGCGCGAGGGCAAGCTGATGAGCACGGACTTCGAGCTGATCAGCGAGGGCCGGAAGCTGGCGGACGACCTGGGCGTGGAGCTGTGCGGCGTTCTTCTGGGCCACAACGTGGAGGGTCTGGCGAAGGAGCTGGGCGGCTACGGCGCGGACAAGGTGTACGTGTGCGACCACGAGCTTCTGGAGACCTACACCACGGACGGCTATGCGAAGGTGATCTGCGACCTGGTGGAGGAGAAGAAGCCCGAGATCTTCCTGATCGGGGCCACCAACATCGGCCGTGACCTGGGCCCCCGCTGTGCGGCCCGTCTGCACACCGGCCTGACCGCCGACTGCACCCACCTGGACGTGGATGTGACCAAGTACAAGGAGTTCCTGAAGACCACCTCCACCATCGACGTGGACAACACGGTCTTTGAGGAGAACACCAACCTGAAGATGACCCGTCCCGCCTTCGGCGGCCACCTGATGGCCACCATCATCTGCCCCCGGTTCCGGCCTCAGATGTCGACGGT
>JAHAEW010000029.1 GCA_018374635.1 Clostridiales bacterium | reverse complement strand
TCGGAAAACACACTTCCCAGGCCTCAAGTGTGCGAGCGAAAGCGAGTGCGCGCAGAGGCCTGCATCCCCTCGAAAAAATGCTTGCATTTTTGAGAAGCGGGTCGAAGCTTTTCGACACGCTGCTGCGGCACGCTCCCTGTGGAGCGTGCCGCAGTTCAGTTTCGTGTACGTTGGAAAAAACACGTCATTTTTATGCCGCCGTTATGGGTAGGCGCAGCGATAGACTTTTCCGGGCTCCAGCGTCACATGCCGGGCCGCGAAAAGCTCCTCCACTGTGACAAAATAAAAACCGCGGGCATGGAGCTGATCCACGATACGCAGTGCGGCCTCCACTGAGGTGGGGAAGATGTCGTGGAGGAGGATGATGTCCCCGTCTTTGGCCCGGGAGACCACATGCTCCACCACGCGGTCTGCGTTCTGATCGTCCCAGTCCTCCGGGTCAATGGACCAGAGAATGATAGGACAGCCTGCCATGGAGCGCACCGCGGGATCAGTGATCCCATAGGGGGGACGGAGCAGAAATCCGTTGTGCCCCAGGATAGATTGGAAGAGCGACCGGGTTTTGTCCACCTGCGCGGAGAAATCGGCGGCATTGAGTCCGGAGAGCATCACATGGTCATAGGTGTGAATGCCGATCTGATGGCCTTCCGCGTCCATCCGCTGGAGCAGATCCTGATTATACTCGGCCACCTGTTTTCCGATGAGAAAGAAGGTCGCCTGGACGCCCCGGGCGGCAAGGCCGTCCAGCAGGGCGGTGGTGGTGGAGCGCCGGGGGCCGTCGTCAAAGGTGAGGGCGATGAGTCCGCCCGATGGGGAAGAGGGAGCGGGTGTCTCCTCTACCGGAAGACAGGCGTCCGCCGGAACGGCGGACGGAGCGGTCAGAACCGCTGCCGCGCACAAACTCAACGCCAGGACCGGCAGGACAAAGAGAAGCCAACGCCGCATACCATCACGCCGCCTTTCAAAATTCACTAAGGGTAGTATGCTGGAACGGAGCGCGCTCCATGCGTTCCTTATTTTTGAAATTCGATCGAACGGCGGAGATACTGCCGCGCAGGGCAAAAAAATTCCCCCGCCCATTGGGCGGGGGAGCGTGCACAGGATCAGCCGGGCAGACGGCCCACCATACCGCCGATGTAGTCGCTGTCGATGACGCTGAAGCGATCCTCGGGGGGATAGAGGGCGCCGCCGTAATAGATGGCGCGGTTGTTGTTGACAGAGGTGTCGGAGAGGGTCTTGTGGGCGGCGAGATGGATCTGGTCGCAGCCGGTCTCGGAGATGATGCGGTCCATGTTGCGGGCGGTGATCCCGGCGCCGGGCAGGATCTGGATCCGTCCGGCGGCGTACTGGATCATCTCACGCACCGTATCAGTGCCCAGGGATACGTCGGGCTCCTGGCCGCTGGTGAGAACACGGGTGACGCCCAGCTCGATGAGCACGTCCAGCACTTCCTTCCAGTCTGGAACCACGTCGATGGCCCGGTGGAAAACAGTCTCCTTGCCGGCCTCCTGGGCCAGCTCAGCCAGAATGCGGGTGCGCTCCTTGTCCAAGGTGCCGTCTTGGTGGAGGAAACCGAAGACCAGGCCGTCGGTGCCGTTGGCCAGGAGCTGCCTGGCGTCCTCAACAGCGGTAGCGAACTCCGCATCAGTGTAACAGAAGCCGCCTTCCCGGGGGCGGACCATGGTCATGATCTTCATGCCGGTCTCACGCTTGGCGACGACCAGCTCACCGATGGTGGGCGTGAGGCCGCCGTGGAAGAGATTGCTGTTGAGCTCCACCCGGTGGGCGCCCGCCTTGTGGGCCTGGATGACATCGTCTGCGCTGCCGCAGCAGACCTCCAAAATCACGCTACTCATTTTTAACATCACCTTAATAATTTAATTTTTTATGGTGTACTAATTATAATGAAATTTGTGTTATCTGTCAATAAGAGCTTGCAATTTGCGGAGATGTTGAGTATAATACAGAACAGAAAGAGAGAAATTGTACAGAGAGTTAATTAAATCATGTTATAAATGGAAGGGAAGGCGGAATATGGTTGCGGGGAAAAAGGTGGATCGTACATTGATGCACCGAAATAACACCAAACTGGTGCTCGCAGCCATCCGCAACGCAGGGGAGATGTCCCGGGCGCAGGCGGCGGAAGCCACCGGTATGAGCATCGTGACGGTGGGACGCATCGTGGATGAGCTGATGACCCGGGGCGTGCTGCGGGAGCAGGAAAAGGAGAACGGCAACCAGGTGGGACGCCCCCCCAGGGTGCTTTCTCTGGAACGGGAGCGGCTCTTCTGTGCCAGCGTCTGCCTGGAGCGGGAATATCTGCATCTCGGCCTGGTGGACCCGGGGGGAAGCCTTTGGGCGCAGGAGACCGAGCCGGTGCCGGATGGGGAATTTGTCCCGGAGGAGGTCCTGCCCTGGATGGCGGAGCGCCTGGAAGGTTTTTTGGAGAAGTACCGAAACCAGGAGATGCGCTCCACCGTCGGCGTGGTGGTCCCCGGGATCGTGGACATCGAACGGGGCGAGCTGGAGTTTTCGGCTAATTTCCGCTGGCGGAATGTGGCGGTCACCCGTTATCTGCACAGCCGCCTGCCCGGGTATGAGTTTGTTTTGGAGAACGACACTAAGGCGATCGCGCTGGCGGAACATCACTTCGGCGCCTGCGCCGGAAGCCGGAGCATGGTGGTACTGAGCATCGGAGACGGTATCGGCGCGGCGGTGATCCTCAATGGAGAGATCTACCGTGGAAGAGAAAATATGGCCGGAGAGATCGGCCACATCATCCTCAATCCCGCGGGCAAGATCTGTGAGTGCGGCAAAGTGGGCTGTCTTCAGACCCACCTGTCCCAGCGGACGATTTTAGCCGAGGCCCGTACCGTCTATCCAAACATCGACATGAAGGGCCTCTTTGATTATTTTCAGCGGGGAGATCCCTTTGCGGTGGCCCTCATTACCCAGGTCGTGGAGTACACCTCGATTGCCATTAACCTGCTGGCCAATACCTATGCGCCGGAAGTGGTGCTTCTGTGCGGCAGCATGCTGCGTCAGAACCCGATTTTCTCCACGCTGGTCGAGCGCAATTACCGCGGCAAGCTCAATGAATATATGCAGAATACCTTTCAGCTCCGCTTTGAGAGCTTTGGCGTCAGCGGCCATCTCATCGGCGGCGGGGCGCTGGCCCTGCGCCAGGTGCTGGATGAGATGTGCCGATAAGAAGGAGGAGGGCGCGGGATGGAAGTCCTGATCTGGGGCACCGGGAATATGGCCCGAATCCACAGCGCGCGGCTGGCCCGGCGGACGGATGTGACCATCACCGCGGTGATCAGCCGGCGTGGCGGGGGAGAAACCCTGCCTGGTGCGGCGGGCGGGCGCATCCTGTCCGGTCCGGAGGAGCTGGAGACCCTCCCCCGCCGTCCTGATCTGGCGGTGATCTGTCTGCCCGGCGACCTGCACCGCCCGGCTGCGGAGGCCCTGATGGGACGCGTACCTCATATCCTGTGTGAAAAACCAGCGGCCCTCTCCCTGGAGGACGCCGCCGCCATGGCGGACCGGGCGGAAGAGACCGGCACCACCCTCTCGGTGGCCCAGGTGCTGCGCTCGTGGGACGCCTATGAGGCGCTCTCCCACCGGCTTACGGCGGGGCGGGAGCGGCTGCACACCCTGAGCCTCTGGCGGCGGCAGCCCCGGCCGGACTGGAGCGAGGGGAGCTGGCTGGCCGATCCCAAGCGTTCGGGCGGGGTCCTCTTTGATCTGGCCATCCACGATGTGGACTATGTGGTCTCCCTGTTTGGGCCGCCCGAGCGGGTGGAAGCCTCCGGGGGACCGGGGGGAGAGAGCGTGACCCTCTTTCTCCGCTATCCCACCTTCTGCGCAGTGCTCTATGCCTCCTGGTGTCTTCCGGCCGGATTTGCCTCTGGGCTGGAGGCGGGGGTGGAGGCTGCTTTTACCGATGAGGTCATCCGGTTTGACAGCCGCCTGTCTTCCGACCGCTGGCGGCGGTATACGTCCCGGGGGATGGAGGAGGAGCGCTTTCCCACCTGGGACCCCTATGGACGGCAGCTCGACACCTTGCTGGAGGAGCTCCGCGGGGGGCATGGGCCCGGGAGGCTGGATATTCGCACAGTTTTGCCGGCGCTGGCCGTCTGCCAGCGGGCGGACGAACTGATTTCAGGTTAAGTATGCGCATGCATTTTAACAAATCTAAGACAAGAGGAGAATGAAACATGAAGAAAAAGCTCGTTTCTACCGTCCTGGCTTCGGCGCTTCTTGTGTCGACGCTGGCGGGCTGCGGGTTCACCGGCGGCGATACCGGAAGCGGTACTCCCACCACCAGCGGTGACCCCGGAACCGCCACCACAACCCGCGACACTCTGGTCTACTATGACAGCAATGAGATCCGCACCCTGGTCCAGTGGGCCGCTTCGGATACGCAGTCCTTCACCATTCTGAACAACACCTTTGAGGGCCTGTTCCGCCTGGACGCCAACCACGAGCCCGAGAAGGCCCTGTGTGAGGACTACACGGTCTCCGAGGACGGCCTCACCTATACCTTTACCCTGCGTGAGGGCCTGGAGTGGTCCAACGGCACCCCCCTGACCGCCAACGACTTTGTGTTTGCATGGCTCAAGCAGATGAGCGCGGACGCCACCAACGGCTACAACTTCATCATGACCGACTACATCGTCAACGGCGCGGAATACGGCGAGAACAAGGCCGCTGCCGAGGAAGTGGGCGTCAAGGCGGTGGATGACCGCACCCTGGAGGTCCACCTGAAGAACCCCACCCCCTATTTCCTGTACCTGACCACCCTGAGCATGTACTTCCCCCTGAACGAGGCCTTCGTCACCGAGCAGGGCGACAACTACGGCATCAAGGCCGAGAACATGATCTACTGCGGCCCCTATGTCATCACCAGCTATGATCCCGCCGTGGGCACCACGCTGAAGAAGAACGACAAATACTGGGACGCGGAGAATGTGGCCATCCCCAACGTGGAAGTCAAGATCATGAAGGACGCCTCCGCCGCCCTGAACGCCTATCAGTCGGGCGGTCTGGACAAGGTCAACCTGTCCTCCTCCGACGTGGCCAAGTACAAGGACGATCCCGAGTTCCACACCATGACCGAGTTCCGCGTCACCTACCTCCAGTACAACATGGAGGACCCCGCGCTGAGCAACGCCAACATCCGTAAGGCTCTGGGCTACGCCATCGACCGCTCCATCCTGGCCGACACCATCCTGGCCGACGGCTCCGCCGCCTCTGAGGGCCTGGTCTCCTTCGGCGTGTCCGGCAGCGATAAGGGCACCTTCCGTGAGCTCAACGGCAACATCTCCTCCTTTGATCCCGACCTGGCCAAGGAGTACTGGGAGAAGGGCGTGGCCGAGCTGGGTTCCGAGCCCAAGCTCTCCCTGCTCATCGCCGACGACTCCGTGACCAAGAACATCGCTACCTTCGTTCAGAGCCAGTTCCGGGACAACCTGGGCATTGAGGTCGCCATCGACTCCAAGACCAGCAAGGCCCGCAACGAGCTGATGGACAACAACAACTATCAGTTCGCCATCACCGCCTGGGGCGCGGACTACGACGACGCCATGACCTTCCTGGATCTGTGGATCGCCGACGCCAAGACCGGCAAGAGCACTCCTTACCGCGGCAACTACGCCAACCCCGCTTACAGCGAGCTGATCCTCTCCGCCAAGGCCGACGCCAACGCCGAGACCCGCCTGCAGAGCATGCTGGACGCTGAGAAGCTGCTGGTGGAGGAGGACGCCGTGGTGTCCCCCCTGTACTACAAGGGATTTGCCTACCTGCAGAGCGCGGAGGTCCAGGATCTGGTCATGCATCCCCTGGGCAGCCCCGTCGAGTTCAAGTTTGCTCACTTTTCTGACAGCGCGGAGGGCTGATCCGCCTCTCCCGCTTCCGCTCCCCGGAGCCGGAACTGTTCCGGCTCCGGGGAGACCCACGGCACAGATTTGTATCTGAGCCGTGGCGGGAGGCCGAGCAGGGGTTCGACCTTCTGCCACGGTTCCAGATCCATACCCGGTCCGCGGTGCGGACCTCAACTCTTTAAACTCCAGAAAGGAACGGGGGAAGCAGAATGTTAAAATACATTGGCAAGCGCCTGGTGTATCTTGTGCTTACGCTCCTTATTATCATCACAGTTACCTTCTTCCTGATGAAGAAGCTCCCCGGCACGCCGTTTGATACCGAGCGCTTCTCCATGCTGGCGCCCGAGCAGCAGGAGATCATGCTGGAAAAATACGGTCTGAACGATCCGGTGCCGGTGCAGTACATCAAGTACCTGGGCAACCTCATCCGGGGCGACCTGGGCACGTCTTTCCTGTACACCGGCCGTCCGGTGGCCGACGTCATCTTCAGCCGCCTGGGCCCCTCGGTGCTCATCGGCATCCAGGCGGTGCTGCTGGGCCTGGCGGTGGGCCTCACCCTGGGTATCATTGCCGCCTGGAAGCACAACAGCGGCATCGACTACTTCACCATGGTCATCGCCGTGCTGGGCGTGAGCGTGCCCAACTTTGTGGTGGCCGCCCTGCTGCAGTACTATGTGGGCCTTCAGTGGGGGATCCTGCCGGTGGCCTTCTGGACCAACTGGGCCTGTTCGGTGCTGCCCTCCATCGCCCTCTCCTTCAGTGCCACGGCCATGTTTGCCCGGTTTATCCGCACTGAGATGCTGGACGTGCTGGAGCAGGACTATATCACCACCGCCCGGGCCAAGGGCCTGAGCCAGTTCAAGGTCCTCATGGTCCATGCCGTGCGCAACTCCATCATCCCGGTGGTCACCATCCTGGGCCCCGTGGTGGTGAATCTGCTCACCGGCTCCCTGGCTGTGGAGAGCATCTACTCGGTCCCCGGCATCGGCTCTCTGTTCGTGGACTGCATCAAGAACAACGACTATTCCACCATCATGGGCATCACGGTGTTTTACAGCGCCTTCTACATCTTTGTCATCATGGTCGTGGATATCCTCTATTCCGTGATCGATCCCCGGATCCGCATCCAGGGCAGTAAGGAGGGATGAGCATGAACCAGGAAAAGAACATGGACTATCAGAACATCCCCCGGGAGCTCTTTACCAAGGTGCAGGTGGATCAGGGCGAGCGCGAGCGGATCGGCCGTCCCAGCCTCACCGCCTGGCAGGACGGCTGGATCCGCCTGAAGCAGAACAAGGCCGCCGTGGTGAGCCTCTTCATCATCATCGCCATCGTGGCCCTGGCCATCCTGGGCCCGGTGTTCAGCCCCTATCACTTTGCGCAGACCGATTACAGCGCCACCTACCAGGGGCCCAGCCTGGCCCATCTCTTCGGCACGGACATGTACGGCCGCGACCAGTTCACCCGTATCTGGTACGGCACCCGGATCTCCCTGCTCATCGGCTTCGTGGCCGCCTGCCTGGACCTGTTCGTGGGCGTGACCTACGGCGCGGTCTCCGCCCTGCTGGGCGGTAAGGTGGACGCCATCATGCAGCGCATCATTGAGATCCTGGTGGGTATTCCCCACCTCATCATCGTGATCCTGCTGATGATGGTGCTGCCCGCCGGCGTGGGCACCATCATCGTGGCCCTGGCCATCACCGGCTGGGTCAACATGGCCCGTCTGGTGCGCGCCCGCATCCTCCAGCTCAAGAACCAGGAGTTCGTGATGGCGGCCGAGGTGCTGGGCACCTCCCAGAAAAACATTATCCTGCGCCACCTGATCCCCAACACCGTGGGCATCATCGTCATCAACGCCATGTTTACCATCCCCAGCGCCATCTTTACCGAGGCGTTCCTCAGCTTTATTGGCATCGGCCTGTCCGAGCCCCAGGCCTCCCTGGGCGTTCTGATCAACAACGGCTATTCCGTGCTTCAGAGCTATCCCTATCTGCTGATTTGCCCCGCCATCGTGATTATTCTGATCATGGTCTGTTTCAGCATCCTGGGCGACGGCCTGCGCGACGCCCTGGACCCCAGAATGAGTAAGTAGGTGAGACACATGGATGATATTTTGAGAGTAGAAGATCTCCATGTGGAGATCAAGACCCACCACGGACTGGTCAAGGCCGTGCGCGGCGTGGACTTTTATCTGAAGAAGGGCGAGACTCTGGCCATCGTGGGCGAGTCGGGCTGCGGCAAGTCCATCAGCGTGAAGGCCACCATGCGCCTGCTCCCCTCCAACGGCCGGATCTCCGGCGGCAGCGTGAAGCTGGAAGGGCGGGAGCTCACCCAGCTCACCGAGCGGGAGATGCTCAAGATCCGGGGCAGCGACATCGCCATGATCTTCCAGGATCCCATGACCAGCCTGAACCCCACCATGACCGTGGGCAAGCAGATCGTGGAGATGCTCAAGGCACACCGCAAGGACATGAGCAAGGAGCAGATGAAGGCCCGGGCCCTGGAGCTTATCGAGCTGGTGGGCATCTCCAACCCGGAGATGCGCTACAAGCAGTACCCCCATGAGCTCTCCGGCGGCATGCGCCAGCGTATCGTCATTGCCATCGCGCTGGCCTGCGACCCGAAGGTCCTCATCGCCGACGAGCCCACCACCGCTCTGGATGTGACCATCCAGGCCCAGATCCTGGACCTGATGAAGGAGCTTCAGAGCAAAATCGACACCTCCATCATCATCATCACCCACAACCTGGGCGTGGTGGCCAACATTGCCCAGCGGGTGTGCGTCATGTACGGCGGCACCGTGGTGGAGACGGGTAGCGTGGAGGACATCTTCTACCGTCCCCAGCACCCCTACACCAAGGGCCTGCTGGCCGCCGTGCCCAAGCTCCACGAAAAGACGGACAAGCTCCATACCATCCTGGGCACGCCGCCGGATCTGATGAATCCGCCCAAGGGCTGTCCCTTTGCGGCCCGGTGCGCCCACACCATGAAGGTGTGCCAGGAGTACCGTCCCGTCTTTGCGGAGTTTGAAGTGGGCCATACCTCCGCCTGCTGGCTCCACGACGCCAGATGTCAACCGGAGGGGGAGAATCAGTGATGAATGACAAGAACGTATTGGTTTCCGTCCAGCACCTGAAGAAGTACTTCCCCGTGGGGAAGAAGCAGACCCTCAAGGCTGTGGACGACGTGACCTTTGACATCTACAAGGGCGAGACCCTGGGCCTCGTGGGTGAGTCGGGCTGCGGCAAGTCCACCCTGGGTCGCACCGTCATCCAGCTCTACAAGCCCACCGACGGCAAGGTCATCTTTGACGGCAAGGAAGTGGTGGGCAAGCAGAGCGCTGCCGAGCACAAGGAGTTCACCCGCCGGGTGCAGATGGTCTTCCAGGACCCCTACGCCTCCCTGAACCAGCGCATGAAGGTCATGGACATTGTGGCCGAGGGCATCGACAACCACGGCCTGGCCAGGGACCGCAAGGAGCGGGAGGAGATGGTCATCCGCCTGCTGGAGACCGTCGGCCTTCAGCGGGAGCACGCCAACCGCTTCCCCCACGAGTTCTCCGGCGGCCAGCGTCAGCGTGTGGGCATCGCCCGCGCCATGGCGGTGAATCCCGACTTCATCATTGCCGACGAGCCTATCTCTGCCCTGGACGTGTCCATCCAGGCCCAGGTCATCAACCTGTTCCAGGACCTCCAGAAGGAGCGGGGACTCACCTATCTTTTCATCGCCCATGACCTCTCCATGATCAAGCACATCTCTGACCGTGTGGGCGTCATGTATCTGGGCAGCATGGTGGAGCTGACCACCAGTGACGAGATCTTTGAGCATCCCCTTCACCCCTATACTCAGGCCATGTTCTCGGCCATTCCTCTGGCCGACCCCAAGCTGGAGACCAGCCGCAAGCGCATCATGCTCCACGGCAGCATCCCCAGCCCCGTGAACCTGGGTCCCGGCTGCCGCTTTGCCGGCCGCTGCCCCTACGCCACCGACCGGTGCCGCCAGGAGAGCCCGGCTTTCCAGGAAGTGGCCCCCGGCCACTTTGTGGCCTGCCACGAGGTGCAGAAGTAATAAAATCAGACCGCCCTGTCCGCCTGCGGCGGGCGGGGCGGTTTTACTTTTCCATGTTAAGATCAGGAGGAATTGAACATGATCGAACGCTATCAGGGACAGAACATACCGTGGAAGCTGCGCCTTCAGGCCAGCGGCGGGAAGGCGGGGCAGCAGGTCCGGCCCGGCGAGGGCTGCTGCGTGCTCACCGCCGAGCTGGGCGAGAGCGGCAAGGCGACCGCCGAGCAGATCCGCGTGGCCGCCGCCAAGGGGGTCAAGGCCATCCGGGATCTGGGCGGCTCCGGCATCGTGTTGGACGGGGCCGGAGTCCACGCCGAGCTGGGCGCGGCGGGTGTGGCCGCCATGGTCCAGGGGGCCGAGCTGGCTCTCTACCGCACCGAGTCCTGGAAGGAGGAGGGCCCCGCCGCCGCCCTCTATCTGGACGCCCCCGACGGATGTGAAGCGGCACTCCGGGAGACCGACATCCTCACCCAGGCCATCTGCTTTGCCCGGGATCTGGTCAACTGCCCGGCCAACAAGCTCACCCCCGACGGCATGGCCCGCCGTATGGTGAAGGAGGCCCAGGCCCTGGGCATCGAGACCGAGGTGCTGGATGAGGCCCAGACCCGTGCCCTGGGGATGGAGGCCTTCCTCACCGTGGGGAGCAGCGCCGCCCACGCCCCCCGGCTCATCGTCCTGCGCTACAAGGGCGGCAGGGAGGGGGAGGCCCCCATCGCCCTGGTGGGCAAGGGCGTGACCTGCGACACCGGCGGATACTGCCTCAAGGCTTCCAGCTCCATGAAGGGCATCAAGGGCGACATGGCGGGCGGCGCGGCCGTGTGCGGCGCGCTGCTGGCCCTGGCGGCCAATCAGACGCCCATCAACGTCACCGCGGTCATC
This sequence comes from Clostridiales bacterium, assembly GCA_018374635.1. Taxonomy (GTDB): domain Bacteria; phylum Bacillota; class Clostridia; order Oscillospirales; family Oscillospiraceae; genus Pseudoflavonifractor_A. The sequence continues at coordinate 25,380 of JAHAEW010000029.1, read as the reverse complement.
CCCGCGGTGGAGAACCGGATCTCCCCCGAGAGCTTTATCCCCGGCGATGTGATCGGCTCCCTGTCGGGCAAGACCATCGAGGTGGGCAACACCGACGCCGAGGGCCGCCTCATCCTGGCCGACGCCGTGACCTACGCCGTGGAGAAGGAGGGGGCCGCCAAGGTGGTGGACATCGCCACCCTCACCGGGGCCGTGGTGGGGATGTTCGGCTTCACCACCGCCGGATTCCTCTCCAATGACGAGGAATTCTGCGCCGCCTTCCAGAGCGCCTATGCCCGCAGCGGCGAGCAGTACTGGCGCCTGCCCGCCTTCCCCGAGTACCGGAAAATGATCGAGAGCCCCGTGGCCGATGTGTCCAACGTCTCCACCGACGGCTGCGGCACCATCACCGCCGGCCTCTTCATCGGCGCCTTTGTGGAGGAGCGTCCCTGGATCCACATTGACATCGCAGGCACCGCCTGGGTGGACTCCCCCCGCTGGGCCTACCAGACCAACGGCGCCACCGGCGCGGGCGTGACCACCCTGTATGAGCTGTGCAAGGGCTATGCCCGGGAGGACTGAGATGGAGCGATGGAATGAACGCCTGTACGCCCTGACGGATGAGCAGCGCCGGGCCATGGAGTTTTTGATGACCCACCTGCCCGAGAGCGATCTGGACCAGTACCCCTTTGACCTCTTCCTGCAATTTGTGGACCACGCCCTCCACCTGCGTGCCCACACCGCCTGGTGCGGGGCGCTGGAGGAGGAGATCTTCTACCACTATGTCCTCTTCCCCCGGGTGAACGACGAGGACCTGTCCTTCCACCGGGCGCTCTTCCACGACGCCCTCCGGGCCCGGATCGAGCCCCTGCCCACCGTGGCGGAGAAGGTGCTGGAGGTCAACCGCTGGTGCCATGAGAACGCCTCCTACCAGTTCCAGGACGACCGCACCGCATCCCCCCTCACCGTGTTCCGCAGCGGGAGCGGCCGCTGCGGGGAGGAGTCGGCCTTCCTGGTCTCCGCCCTGCGCAGCGTGGGTATCCCCGCCCGGCAGGTGTACTCTCCCCGCTGGGCCCACTGCGATGACAACCACGCCTGGGCGGAGGCCCTGTGCGACGGGGCGTGGCGCTTCCTGGGCGCCTGCGAGCCGGAGCCCATCCTGGACCGGGGCTGGTTCAATACCGCCGCCTCCCGGGCCATTCTGGTCCACTCCCGGCTCTTCGGCGCGGGGAGCTCGCCCCTCCACGGCGCATCGCTGGGGACCGACGGGGCGGTGACCTGGTACAACCAGACCGAGCGCTATGCCCGCACCCGGACCTATACCTTCCGGGCGGAGCGGGACGGGCTGCCCGCCGCCGGGGCCCGGTTCCAGCTCCAGGTCCTCAACGAGGCCAGCTTCCACACCATCGCCACCCTGACCGCGGACGAGCGGGGAGAGGCCCGGGCCCAGCTGGGCCTTGGCGATCTCCATGTGCTGTGCACCCTGGACGGCCTGCGCGCCGAGGGGGACTGCGTGGACGGCGCCGTGGTCCTGGAGCTGGTCCACCCCGCCATGGAGGAGACCGACTGGGCCGAGTTTGACGTCCACGCCCCCAAGGACGAGCCCATCCATCCCGCCCTCCTGACCGCCGAGCAGAAGGCCGCGCGGGCCGCCGAGCTGGTCCGTGGCGCGGAGCTGCGGGAGGCGCGCATCGCCTCCCACTACCACCCCGGGCAGGGAAAGCCCGCGTGGGAGGACCTGCTCAAGGCCGCCCGGGGGAACGCCCCGGTGCTGCTGGCTTTCCTGGAGCGGGACGGGGACCCCCGCCGGGAGACCCTGCTCCGCAGCATCACCGCCAAGGACCTGCGGGACGTCACCGGCGAGATCCTGGAGGACCACCTCCGCAACGCCCCGCCCCAGAGGGAGATGCCCGGGGCGCTCTACGGTCCCTATGTGCTCTCGCCCCGCATCCAGATCGAGTGCCTCACCCCCTGGCGGGGGGCGCTGCTCCAGGCCCTGAGCGAGGGGGAGAAGGCGGCCATCCGCTCCTGCCCGGCCGCCCTCTGGACGGCTCTGGAGGAGCGGATGGACCCGGCGGTGGACAAGGTCTACGCCGGGGAGATCACCGGCCTGGTCTGGCCCCCCATGGAGGCGTGGCGGGCCATGCGCTGTGATGGGCGGAGCCTGCGCATCCTCTATGTGGCCATCCTGCGCGCTCTGGGCGTCCCCGCCCGCCTGCGCGCTCTGGACGGCATGCCGGAATTCTGGCAGGACGGGGCCTTCCACACCGTTCGTGCGGAGGCCACGGGCACCCTGCGGGTGGCCCAGGGCGATGGTCCGGCCCCCCTCTACCGCCAGAACTGGAGCCTCTCCCGCCGGGTGCCGGGCGGATGGAAGCTCCTCACCCTCTCTGACGAGGGGTGGAGCGACGGGGAATATGCCCTGAAACTCCCCGCCGGAGCGTACCGGCTCATGACCTCGGTGCGCCTGCCCAACGGCAACCAGTTTGCCGCCCGGCGGGAGCTGGTGGTCCGGGCGGGGGAGGAGACCTGCTCCGACCTGCGCCTGCGGCCCTTTGCGCTGGAGGATCTGCTGGGCTGCCAGGACCTGCCCCATATGACCGGACGCACCCTGCGCACGGAGAAATCCGTGACCACCGAGGTCATCCCGGCGGACGGACGGCCCACCCTCCTCTTCTGGCTGGAGGAGGGCAATGAGCCCACCGAGCACGTGCTCAATGAGCTCTCCGCCGGACAGGAGGCCCTGGAGGCCCTCCCGGTGAACGTGGTGTTCCTCCTGCGGGGGGAGGAGAGCCTGAAGCAGCGTACTCTGGCCGGGGTGCTGGACAAGTGGCCGGGGCTGCGGGTGCTGGAGGATGACTGGGCCTTCGATCTGGAGACCGTGGCCCGGCACCTGACCTGCGATCCGGACCGCCCGCCCCTGGCGGTGGCCTGCAACGGAAAGGGCCAGGCGGTCTACGGCGTGAGCGGATACCACGTGGGCTCGGTGGAGCTCCTGAAGCGCATCGCCGCCCATCTCTGCGAGGAGAAGGCCTGATCCCGCGTTCCAAATGAACCGAAAACAGCGAAGCCCCCCGGCGCAGCACATGCTGCGCCGGGGGGCGCTTTTCTCTGTGGAAATTCAGAACTGCTCGACGATACGGAGAAGGCCGTTCTCCTCGGTACAGAGGTAGCCTCCGCCGTTGGAGACATGGTAGTCGAAATAGGGCCGCTCCGGTCGGGCGAAGGCGGAGAGGATGGCCATGATGGTGCCGCCGTGGACCACCAGAGCGGTGCGTCCCGGGGCGGGATGTTGCAGCAGGGGGGCGAAGGCGGCGCGGCACCGGGCCATAAAGGCGTCCGGGTGTTCCCCCTCCGGGATGGGACCGGCACAGTTCCCCTCCACCCAGGCCCGGTAGCGGGGATCGTTCTCCAGGTCCTGAAAGTTCTTCCCCTCAAAGACGCCGAAATCGCACTCCCGGAAGGCCTCCACAGGGGTGGGGGTGAGGTGGGGGAAGCAGAGCGCGGCGGTCTCCCGGCAGCGGAGCATGGGGCTGACGAAGAGACGCTGGGCAGCAAAGCGCTCCGGACAGGCGTCCCGGGCGGCGCGCAGGGCCTCGATCCCGGCGGGACAGAGGGGCTCGTCGGTCCGCCCGCCCACATAATTGCTTCTCAGATTGCCCGCCGTCCGGCCGTGGCGCAGGAAGAGAAATTCCGTCATATCACTTCAGCCTCCATCCCAGTCCGCAGACCACCCGCTCCACCCGCTCGGCGCTGGCCGCCAGGCGGCACAGGGCCCGGCCGGTCTCCTCCCGCCAGCGGCGCTCAAAGGGGTCCAGCGGGACCACGCCTAGGCCGATCTCATCGCACAGGATGACGGCGTCCGGATTCTCGGCCAGCAGACGGTCCACATATGGTCCCAGATCCTCCTCCCGCTCCAGCAGGGTGCGGCAGATGCGGTGGAACTGGTCCACTGCCGGGGCGGAGAGGGCCTCTTCCGGGGTGCAGAGCCGGGGAGAGAGGCCGGTCTGTTCCTTCACATAGGCGGCTTTGCCCTGATGGGCGCCGCCGACATACAGCTTCATACAAACCTCCAGGTGAGGGCGACGGCCAGGGCCATGGACAGCTCGGCCAGCTGCACGAAATACCCGGCCAGGTCTCCCGTAATGCCGCCGAACTGGCGGTAGGACATGCGGCGGTAGTGGAGCAGGCACAGGGCCGCCGCCAGGGCCGCGGTGCCCCCGGACACCGGGGAGAGCCAGACCATCCCGGCCACGGACAGGACGAGAAAGACCAGCATGACCGCGGTCACCGCGCTCTTGTGGGAGGCGTCGGCAAAGGCCTGGAGCATCCCGGAGGGCCGTGCCCCCTTCAGATTGGCCAGGGCCAGACCGCTCATGGCCCGGGAGAGCACAAAGCCAAGGGCCAGCACGCCAAAGCTCCGCAGTGCCTCCGGCTGGGTCAGGGCGCCCAGATCCAGCACCAGCCACACGCCGCAGAAGATGACGGCAAAGGCCCCGGTGTGGGAGTCCTTGAGGATTTCCAGCTTGCGCTCCCGGTTCTGGTGAGAGGAGAGGGCGTCCACCGTGTCGCAGAAGCCGTCCATGTGGATGCCCCCAGAGACCAGCAGGGGGAGGACCACGCATCCGGCCGCGCGCAGGAAGAGGTTGAGCCCCAGCCGGGCGCACAGCCAGACCCAGAGCAGGAAGAGCGCGCCGATGACCGCCCCGATGAGGGGAAAGAAACAGATGGCGTATTTCATATTCTTCTCGCTCCACTCCACCTGGGGCATGGGAAGGCGGGAGTAGGTGGAGAAGGCGATCACGAGGGAGTGGAACATGGGATCTCTCCTTTCAGGACCAGCGGCAGTCCGCAGACCACCTCCACCACCAGGTCGGCCCGCCGGGCCAGCTTGCGCTCCAGCCCGCCCAAGAGGGCGAGGAAGGCCTGGGTGGAGGGATCGTATTCGATGCCGTCGGAGGTGATTTCGTTGCTGACCACCACCAGGTTGGCACAGCGGCCGGCCAGGGCGGAGAGCTCCGCCCAGAGCGCCTCCCCGCAGCGCTCGGGACACTGGGGGGAGAAGAGCCGGTTGGCGGCCAGGTTGGACAGGTCCTCCAGCAGGACCGTGTCCGAGGGGGAGATGGGCAGTCCGTCCAGCCCGTCGGGGCACTCCAGCGTGTCAAAGCCCTTGTTGGCACGCATGGCGCGGTGCCGGGCGATCCGGCGCTGGGCCTCCTCCCCGAAGGGGCGCATGGTGGCGAGGTAGCGCTTGGGACCCGGGCACAGGGCGCAGGAGAGCTCCTCCGCCCAGGCGGATTTTCCACTCCCGCTCCCGCCGGTCACGAGGGCCACCACGGCGCTCACCGGGCGGGGACGGCGGGGCCGTCCAGATAGCGGGTGTCGTTGAGCTCCAGGACCTGAAAGCCGTCCTCCATAAAGCGGAAGCGGCACACGCTGGCGTTGCGGAGCATGGCGGCCTCCTCCATACGGTCGGGGCAGAGCAGGTGGATGAGGAGCTTGATGGACAGGGCGTGGGAGACCACCAGCACACTCCCGCCACCCCGCGCGGCGGTCTCCCGGGCGATGGAGGAAAGGCCCTCCAGCAGGCGGGCGCGCAGGGCGTCATAGGACTCGCTCATACCGGTGGAGTCCAGGTGGGTGTGAATGCTCGCCACCGCCTCGGGGAGCCGGGCGTTGAGCGCCCGGATGGAGATGGGGCGGCCGTCCCGCCCCAGGAGGGAGGAGAGAAACTGCCGGTTGGGCAGGCCCTCCATATCGCCCAGGCACCATTCCCGCAGGCGGCGGTCGGCGTGCAGGGGGAGGGACTGCTGCCCCATATGGTCCAGGAGGATGCGTCCGGTATCCCGGGCCCGCCCGCTGTCGCTGGACCAGGCCGCGGCAAAGACCACGCCGGAGCGGGAGAGTCCCCGGCCTAATTGGGCGGCGGACTCCTCGCCGGAGGGGGTGAGGGGGGAGTCGGCCCATCCCTGGGCCCGGTCCAGGAGATTGAACATGGTCTGTCCATGGCGTACCACGTAGAGCATGGTTTCTCGTGTCAAATCGGTCACCTTCTGTCCGTGAGTGTTCAGCAGACCCTATTATAGCATACCGCGGGGAGGCATGGGAGAAAAAAGTACAATGTGGGGAGGAAAAGAGAGCGAGCGGGGCGCTTCCGGAAAGGGGAAGCGCCCCGCTCGAGGGGATCTGGGATGGACCGCCGCTCATCCGTCCAGGGTGGCACGGTTTGCGTTTGCCGTTTCCAGTCCGGCGTCCCGGTCATACCCATGGACGTAGCGCAGCTCATAGGGGGAGGCGATCTCGATGGCGGCTACCGCGCCATCCCGGAGGTAGAAGGTGATGTCCCGGCAGTCGTTGTTCTCCCGCGTATAGGGCTGCCATGCATAGGCACAATCAAAGGCAGGGGAGAGATTTGCCTCTGGGTCCAGAGCCCAGACGCCGGGGCTGGCCTCCTGGGCGGTGAGGTAGTAGAGCTGCTCGGGATAGGCCCGGAGCAGGTCGGCCTCACTGCTGCCCACCGCCACCTCCCGGACGGTTTTCATTCCGGGGATGTCGGTCCAGAGGTAGGAGAGATACTCCAGCTGGTCGGGCGCATAGTAGTGGGTGCCCGCCAGAAGGGCGCCGCTCTCCAGTGTGGCGCGGTACTGCCGGAGGCGGTAGGGGGTCATGCCGTCTCCGTCGGCGGTGGTCTCCACCGCGCCCTCCAGCTGGTTCACATAGGGCTCATAGAGGAGGAGCATGCCCCGGCCGGGCAGTTCCCGGCCGGTGAGGGAGAATTCGTCCGATACCCGCCGGTCATACCGCTCGGAGAAGAAAAAGTCATAGAGATAGGCCATGTCCTGAGGCAGGTCCTCCGGCACGGTGGGGCGGTCCCCCTTCCCGTCGTCGACCACCAGGGAAGAGGAGGGGGAGGGACTGGGGAGAAGCGGGGGGCTTGGCTCTCCTACGGCGGGGAAAGTGCAGGCGGCCAGGGGGAAGAGCAGCGACAGCGCGATGGGAATGGAAGATCGTTTCATCTTGACGCCCTCCTTTCTATCTTCATCATACCAGCCGGTGGGACCGTATGCAAGGAGAAAGGGGCGCTTTTGCGTTCAGGAGGGCTCGGAGGGGGTGTGAAGAGCGCGCATAGAGTTGAGAATGGCGATGACCGAGACTCCCACATCGGCAAAGACGGCCTCCCACATGTTGGCAAGGCCAAAGGCCCCCAGGCCCAGCACCAGAAATTTTACCCCAAGGGCAAAGACGATATTCTGCCGGACGATGGAGCGGGTCTTGCGGGCGATCCGGATGGCCAGGGCGATCTTGGAGGGCTTGTCGTCCATGAGGACCACGTCGGCGGCCTCGATGGCGGCGTCTGAGCCAAGCGCGCCCATGGCGATGCCGATATCGGCCCGGGAGAGGACGGGGGCGTCATTGATGCCGTCCCCCACGAAGGCCAGGGCCCCTCTGGGGGAGGTCTGACGGAGCAGGTCCTCCACCCGGTCCACCTTGTCGGCCGGGAGGAGCTGGGCGTGGACCTCGTCCAGTCCCAGCCGGCGGGCCACGTCCTCTCCCACGGCCTGGGCATCTCCCGTGAGCATGACGGTCTTGCGCACGCCGCAGGCACGGAGGGCGCGGATGGCATCGGCGGCGTCCTCCTTGACCTGATCTGAGATGACCAGATGGCCCATATAGACGCCGTCCACCGCCACGTGGACGGTGGTGCCCACCTGGTGGCAGGGATGCCAGGCGATGCCGATCTCCTCCATCAGGGTGTCATTGCCCACGCAGACGGTCCGGCCGTCCACCTGGACCTGGACGCCCCGTCCCGAGCGCTCCTCCACGCCGGAGACCCGGCCGGTGTCGAGTTCGGCCCCGTAGGCCTCCCGAATGGAGTGGGCGATGGGGTGGTCGGACCAGGACTCCGCCAGGGCGGCCAGCTCCAGCAGATCGGCCTCGCTCGCCTGCTCCGGGTGGATGGCGGTGACATTGAACACGCCCCGGGTGAGGGTGCCGGTCTTGTCAAAGACCACAGTCTCGGTGTTGGCAAGCGCCTCCAGATAGTTGCCGCCCTTGACCAGGATACCGGCTCGGGAGGCCCCGCCGATGCCGCCGAAAAAGGCCAGGGGGACCGAGATGACCAGGGCGCAGGGGCAGGAGATGACCAGGAAGGAACAGGCCCGGCCCAGCCAGTCGCCCCACCCGCCCTGGAAAAAGAGGGGAGGGATCAGGGCCAGCAGGACGGCGGCCACCACCACGGCGGGGGTGTAGTACCTGGCAAATTTGGTGATGAAGGCCTCGGCCCGGGCCTTGCGTCCGGAGGCATTTTCCACCAGCTCCAGGATGCGGGCCACGGTGGACTCCGCAAAAGGCTTGGTCACCTGGACCCGGAGCAGTCCGGTCAGGTTGATGCACCCGCTGATCACGTCGGCGCCCGGGGAGACGCTCCGGGGGAGGGATTCGCCGGTGAGGGCGGCGGTGTCCAGGGCGGAGGAGCCCTCCAAAATGACCCCGTCCAGGGGGACGCGCTCCCCGGGCTTGATGACGATGACGTCGCCGGAGGAGACCTCATCCGGGTCCACCTCCTCCAGCGCGCCGTCCCGCTCCACCCGGGCCACGTCCGGGCGAATATCCATCAGCGCGGCGATAGACCGGCGGGACCGCCCCACCGCGCAGGACTGGAAGAGCTCCCCCACTTGGTAGAAGAGCAGGACGAACACCGCCTCGGGATATTCCCCGATGGCCAGCGCGCCGATGGTGGCCAGGGACATGAGAAAATGCTCGTCGAAGATCTGGCCCCGGGTCAGGTTGCGCCCCGCCCGCCAGAGGACGTCCCAGCCAATGACCCCATAGGGGATCAGAAAGAGCAGAAGGCGGAACGCCCCCTGGACCGGGATCAGAAGCGCGATGAGAAACAGGGCTCCGGCGGCAAGGATGCGCCAGAGCATCTTTTTTTGTCTGGAATCCATGGTTGACCTCCTGTCGGGAAATCATTCCCGTCTTTGCAAACTGGATCGAGAATGCAGCTCAGATGTGGAGCACACAGTCGGGCTCAATCTTTTTGCAGATCTTGGCCGCCTCCTGAAGGATGGCGTCGAACCGCGCGTCCTCGGCCTCCAGCGTCATTTTCTGGGAGAAAAAGCTGACCGATACGCTGCGGACACCGTCAAGCTTGCCGATAGCCGCCTCCATTTTGGCGGCGCAGTTGGCACAGTCCAGATTGGTAAAGGAAAAACGTTTTTTCATAGTGAGATCTCCTTTCTGAATGGGGGCTTACTCGGCTACGTGCTCCATGCCCTGGTCCAGGATGGTGCGCACATGGGAGTCGGCCAGAGAGTAAAAGACGGTCTTGCCCTCCCTGCGGTATTTGACCAGCTTGCTCTGCTTGAGGGAGCGGAGCTGGTGGGAGATGGCGGATTGAGACATGCCCAGCAGGGTGGCGATGTCGCATACACACATCTCGGCCTCAAAGAGGACATAGAGGATCTTGATGCGGGTAGAGTCCCCAAAGATCTTAAAGAGTTCGGCCAGATCATAGAGGATCTCCTCGTCAGGCATGGTCTCGTTGACCTGTGCGACGATTTCCTCATGCACATGCATATAGTCGCAGTGGTCCAGGTCCTGGGCTTGAGGAGGGGAATCGGTGAGGGGCATAGCACAGTCTCCTTTCTTGTTTAAACATATGAGCTATTGTTCATATATAATTATATACGGGGCGGGAAAAATGTCAAGGGGAAATCCTGCGCCGGCCGCCGCAGAGTAGACGGCAAAAAAAGAAAAGAAAATACTTGACAAATGTTGAGGCGGTGGTTATAATAGCATACGTTGAGCCGCCGGTCCGGCGGGACGGCAAGTGAATATGGGGGTATAGCTCAGCTGGGAGAGCGCTTGAATGGCATTCAAGAGGTCAGCGGTTCGATCCCGCTTATCTCCACCAATTTGAAAGAACAAAGAACTCGTTTCTATAAAAAGAAACGGGTTTTTTGCTATACTCCGAACATAAACTACGGGAGACCAAATTGGAAAAGGAGAAACGCATATGGACCATATGTATTCGGTAACGGTGGACGGCGTCCAACGCCGGTATCCCGCCGGGACCTCCTACCAGACCATTGCACAGGAGGTACAGGGGGGATACAGCAGCGATATTCTTCTGGTGCAGCGGGACGGAAAACTGTGCGAGCTGCAAAAGAAGCTGGATCGGGACTGCACACTGCGCATGCTGACCATTCAGGACAAGCCGGGGATGCAGACCTATGAGCGCAGCGTCATTTTCCTGATGCTCAAGGCCTTTTATGATATTGTAGGCTGGGATCAGATCGAACGCATCTGTGTGGAGTATTCCCTGAGCCATGCGCTCTTCATCCGGGCCAAAGGGGCGTTCCGGCTGGACCAGGCCCTGCTGGAGCGGGTGGAGGGGCGCATGCGAGAACTGGCGGACCAGGCCATCCCGATTCAAAAGCACTCCATTCCCACGGACGACGCCATTGCGCTCTTTCAGGCGCGGAAGCTCCAGGACAAGGCAAAACTGCTCAGCTGCCGGATCAGTTCCCGGGTCAACTACTATTCGCTGGGGGAATTTGCGGACTATTTCTATGGCTATATGGTCCCGGACACCGGATATGTGCGCTGCTTTGGGCTGGAGCTGTTTGACTGCGGCTTTGTCCTGCGCCTGCCGGACGTCCAAAGGCCGGATCAGCTGGCCCCCTTTGAGCCATCGTCCAAGGTGTTCCAGACCATGTACGATGGCGAGCGGAAGTCCGAGGCTCTGCACATCTCCAATGTGGCGGATCTCAATGAGGCGATCTGCCAGGGGAACGCCGCCCAGATCATCCTGACCAGCGAGGCCATGATGGAGAAGAAGATCGGCGACATCGCCGAGGCCATCGCCCGGCGCAGAGATGTCCGCTTCGTCATGATCGCGGGGCCCTCCTCCTCTGGAAAGACCACCTTTTCCCACCGCCTTTGCACCCAGCTGACGGCCTGCGGGCTGCGGCCCTACGCCATTGCTACGGACAACTACTTCAAAAACCGGGAGGAGACGCCCCGGGACGAGCATGGCCAGTACGACTTTGAGAGCCTGGGGGCCATGGATGTGGAGCAGTTTAACACAGACATGTCCCGGCTTTTGCAGGGTGAGACCGTGGAGATGCCCCAGTTCAACTTTAAAAAGGGCATCCGGGAATATAACGGAAATACCCTGACGCTGGGGGAGAAGGATATTCTGGTCATTGAGGGGATCCACTGCCTGAATGACGCCTTCTCCCACACGCTGCCCAAGGAGAGTAAGTTCAAGGTCTATATCAGCTGCCTCACCACACTGAACGTAGACGACCACAACCGCATCCCCACCACAGACGCCCGACTGCTCCGGCGGATCGAGCGGGATGCCAGGACCCGCGGCTATGGCGCCCGGGCGACCATCCAGATGTGGCCCTCGGTCCGGCGGGGAGAGGAGGCGAACATCTTCCCCTTCCAGGACAGCGCGGACGTGGTGTTCAATTCGGCCCTGATCTACGAGATCGCCCTGCTGAAGCCCTATATTGAGCCCCTGCTCTTTGGCGTGCCCAAGGACTGTCCGGAATACCTGGAGGCCAAGCGGCTGCTGAAATTTTTAAGCTATTTTCTGCCCCTGCCCGCGGACGATGTGCCCAAGACCTCGCTGCTGCGGGAGTTCATCGGCGGGGGATGTTACCAGGTATGAGCATACCTGAAAGCCCAAAATACAGATGATGCAAGGAGCGGTTCCGCACAAAACGGAACCGCTCCTTTTGATACTTATGGCAAAAAAGAGGGATATCCGTACGGATACTCTCCTGTTCTGATATGCGCGCAAGAATGACAGAGAACACGACGCCCGTAACCACTGGATAGGAAAACAGGCGGCAAGTGAATATCTTTTTCAGGTCTATTTTGGAACAGGTCCCTATATGTTGTGCTGCGGAGGGATTGCTCCGGTTCTCTTGCAGATTTTGTAAAATCTGTACTGTGCTGGTGCGGAGAGGAGCGTTTTTTGCAGAAAGACATTGCCGGAGCGCGCAGCAGAGCCTCTACTCCTCCCGCATGATACGGTTTCTACATTTTGCGCATGTTCTTTGCGAAAATATTTGCATTTTGATTGAAATGAATACATAATGATGCTGTTTTGTCAATAAGTGAAAAAATATAAAAAAGAATGCTGTATATATTGTTCATAATCACATTAAATATTGTTTGGACAAGTGACAGGAGACATTTTTGGTACAAAATTGACATAAATTGTGCATAGCGTATCTCATTGCCTGGAATGGTATTCATCCCCGGACTGGATCGAATAAAGGACCGCCCAGAGAGTCATCTGCGCCTATTTTGGAGGAAGTGAAAAAATTTTTGATATATACTAGCTTTTTTTATGCATAAATGCTATAATGTAAAAAATGAAAAATGGCATATGACGTTGTGTGTATGACATGTGTCAGTTGCATATCTCCAAAACCGGATAATATTTTCTCTGGGCGGCGGCTCTCAAATTCGGCTGTTCTTAGACAGAAAAGATCCTGCCGCATGCCCTTGACCGGAAAGAGGCGTGGAAGTGATGTGCGTGTATAGCAGACATTCTCTTTGCAAAAAAAGAAAGGGACGGACCGAATCCGACCGGAACTGGACACTGCGGGCATAATCCAGCGGTCGCTCTGTTCCACGGGAATAGGTACGGCCTTATTTTTGTGGAACTGACGATATTCCCGGCGTTCAAAAAACGGTGCGAGTTTGCACATGCATCCTGGGAGAGAGGAAACCCTGAACCTGTGCATCGAACTCCGCGAAGAAAGGAGGAGGCGTGATAAGGGTAAGAGAGAGCCTACCTCAGCGCAAATCGCAATGAATGAAAAGCGGAAAACGCGAAGGAGGAAAATATGAAACATGCGCTTCAAAAAGTGGCCAGTTTGACAACGGCATGTGTGATCGCTCTGGGTACTGCTACTTCTGCCAGCGCCTGTACTACTCTGGCGGTCGGCAAGGACGCGTCCGACACTGGTTCGGTCCTCGTATCCCACACCTGCGACGGTTGGTATGACCACCGCATCCAGATCGTAGAGGGCGGCACCCATGCCGCTGGCGAGATGGTGGACATCTACAACGACCCCTGCACCGCGACAAAAAATGAAGTCACCCTAGTGGGCCAGATCCCGCAGGCAGAGTCAACCTATACCTACTTCAACATCGGCTACCCCTTTATGAATGAAAAGGGCGTGGTCATGAGTGAGTTTACCTGGAGCGGCCGCAGCGAGGTCAGCTCGGCTGAGGGCATGATGGTCATTGCCAATCTGGAGATGCTGGGCTTGCAGCGGGCCGCCACGGCGCGGGAGGCCATCCAGATTATGGGTGCGCTGGCTGAGGAGTACGGCTACTGTGACGGCGGCGAGTGTCTGCTGGTGGCCGACCAGAATGAAGTTTGGATCTTTGAGATCTGCGGCGGCGGTCCCCTTTGGACGCAGGGCAGCGAGGCTCCCGGCGCCCATTGGGCGGCCCGGCGTGTACCTGACGACCAGGTTTATACCGGAGCAAACCGCTCCCGCCTGGGCGTGATCGACTTCAATGACACCGAGAATTACATGTGGTCCACCAACATCACTGACCTGCCTGAGCAGATGGGCTGGTGGAGCGAGGGGGAGGATTTCAACTTCACCCAGATCTTTAACCCCGAGCCCTATGGTTATGAATTCTATGCCAGCCGCCGCGAGTGGCGGGTGTTCAGCTTGTTGGCCCCCTCTCAGAAGTTCCCTGTGCTGGATAATCAGAGCCACTACGATTTCACGATCAAGCCCGATGAGCTGGTTTCCATCCAGGACATTATGGACATTTACAGCGACCATCTGGAGGGCACCGAGTATGATATGACCCAGGGCCTGGCCGCCGGTCCGTTCGGCAATCCCCACCGCTGGCAGCTGGCCAGCGGCAACAAGCCGGAGAGTGCCGCCAGCGAGGACTGGGAGCGCGAGATCGCCCAGTTCCGCTGCTCTTACAGCTTCGTGGCCGAGTTGCGTCCCGATATGCCCGGGGAGATCGGCAGTGTGCTGTGGTTTGGCCAGGATTCTCCCGATACCACCGTCTACACGCCCATCTATGCCGGTACCACCGCGGTTCCGGAGGAGTGGTCCAGCGGCGACCGGAAGAGCTTTGACCAGAACTGCGCTTGGTGGGCGTTCAATTTCATTGGAAACTATGCCCAGCTGAACTGGAACGCCATGTATCCTGTGATTCGTGAGAAGAAGGCCGCCATCGAGAGCGAGTACTTTGCCGCGCAGGCCGATGTGGATGCCAAGGCCCTGGAACTCTACAACTCCTCCGGCGTGGAAGCCGCAAAGGCCTATCTGACCGACTATGTGAACACCAATCTGAATGAGCTCAATGATGAGTGGTGGGCTTTTGCCTGGCAATTAGTGGGCACCTACTATGATGGAATACATATTGAAGAGGACGGCTCTTCTACGACTCTGGGCTATCCCACTGAGTGGCTTGAGGCGGTGGATTTCGGCGCCACCAGCCTGGCTGATAAGGGCGAGACTCCCACTGACCCCGCTCCCTCTGAGGAACCTGACGCTTCCGTCCCGTCTGGTGAGCCCTCCGCCCCCGTGGTGAACACCACCACCAGCAACTCCACGGCGCTGATCATTGGGTCCGTCTGCGTGATCGTGGCGGCCATCGCTGCTGTTGTCATCCTTCAGAAGAAGAAGAACTAATCCGATCCTGTATTTTGGAGGACTTTGAGATTGAGAAGGAGATTTGTACTATGAAAAACCGCAAGAAACTGTTGGCCTCTCTTCTGGCCTTCGGCATGATCCTGTCCGTGTCTGCCTGCGGCGATCCCTCCGCCGCGCCGGTTGAGAGCAAGACGCCCCCCTCCCAGGCGGTGACGGAATCCAAGGCGCCTGCCGGCGATGAGAACGGCACGGCCTCCACTCCCGCTGAGTTCGACGGCAAAGTCCATGGTCCCTTCGTGATGACCACCTGCGGCCAGAGCACCGGCTCTGTCATGCTGCACATGGTGGCCGGTCAGATCGGCGCCACCTCCACGGACGATCATGAGCTCTCTGCGGATACGTTCGAGCCCGGTGACGCCAAGACCCTCATCGTTACGACCGGTACCAGCGGAAAGGGAATGGGCGCTGCCGGCACGGATGTTAACGACGAGATCGAGCGCTGCACCGCCGTGATTGAGGCCGCCAAAGAGGCTGGCATGACCATCGTCTGCGCCCATGTGGAGGGCATGGCCCGCCGCACCGACGCCAACGATCAGGCGTCCATTGATGCCATTTTGCCTCTGGCCGACGTCATCATGGTGGTGGAGGAGAGCGACAGCGATGGGCTGTTCTCGAATTACGCCACGGAGCACGACATTCCCATCATCACATCCAAGGACGCTCTGGGTATGGGCGACTATATGGCAGCGGAATAAACCCACCCAACATCCTGAATTGAGGGCTGTGGGGCGCATGTGCGCCCCCAGCCCGCACGGAGGAGGTAATCTTGTGACTATGTTCCAGCACTCTCTGGCGGTCATTGCTGTGATTGCGGTGGTTTTTGCTCTGGCGAAAAAGTGTAAGGTCTGCACCGAAATGACGCTGCTGCTGGCGGCGCTTGGCGCCCTGGCTGCCCATCTGATTCTGCCGATGGGAGTCGATGCGCGCTCCGCCCTGCCATTCACAGAGATCATCCGCCATCTGGTGGAGGGTACCTTCAACTACTTCGACGTCTGTATGACCTTCCTGACCGCCACATTCTTTATGACCCTCTATAAGGAGACCGGCGGCGTTAATTATCTGGTGCATCAGATCGTGGGCCGCTTCTACAAGCGCCGTGTTCTCTGCCTGCTTCTGCTTCTGGTGGTAATGATGGTTCCCGGTGCCGTCACCGGGTCCGGCGCTACCACTGTGCTGACAGTAGGGGGCCTGGTGGGCACCGTTCTGGCTGCCATGGGAGTGAAGGAGGACCGGCGCGTGGCCTTGGTGTTTATCCTGGCCGCTATGAGCGCCGCCTGCCCCCCGATCAATCTGTGGACGATGATGGCTGCCGCCGGTGCCAATATGCCCTATGTTGGTTTTACCGCTCCGCTGGCGATCCTGTCCCTGGGCGGCGCCCTGTTCGCCACCTTCTATCTGACCCGCGGTACCAAGAGCGATTCCTCCGTGGAGGAGGTCCTTTCCACGCTGCCACAACCTCTTCGGGGCTGGAATGCCGTGCGGGCCTTTGTCCCCTTTATCGTGATGCTGACTCTGATCCTGGGGGCCCGGGTGGTGCCTGCCAGCTGGCCTGTGATTGGTCTGCCCATGATTTTTATGATTAGCGCCGCCTCCGTTCTGCTGTGCACGCCTCACAAGGTCAATGTGTTTGAGGTGGCGGTTACCACGGTGGTCAACCTGAAGGAACTGGTGGGCATCATGGTGGTTGTCGGTGTGCTGAACCAGATCCTGACCTTGACCGGCGCCCGCGGACTTATTTCCCTGGGCGTGGTCACACTGCCTATCATGCTGCTCTTTGCCGCGCTGTGGATCATCCTGCCAGTGGCCGAGGGCGTACTTCAGTATGCTGTGGCCCCCCTGCTTGGTGTGCCGCTGATCATGCTGTTCAATATGAAGGGCTATGATGCCGTCATCGCTCTGGCTGCTTGGTCTGTCATGTGGCCGGTAGGTGACTGTCTGCCTCCCACCGCTGTGGTGGGCCGCGCCACTGTGCTGCAGCTGGACTACAAAGGCGATTATTATAAGGGGTTCCTGAAAGCTGCGCTGGTCCCGATGCTGTTTATTTTGGCGCTGTGTACCGCCGCCATGATTTTCAACAATCAACTGGGCGCTCTGCTGGGGGTGTAACGTATGGATATTCTGGTCATTATCAATACCATTTTTACGGTCCTTACCTATGCCACTGCGCTTTTCTTCCTGATCGCGATTATTCGCGCTTTCTGTCGGACGAAGAACGTTCAGGCCGCGTTGGTGTATGGCGTCATCATGGTCCCCTTTGTGCTGCGCCTGTTGCGCTTGAAATAAGGGAGGAGGGGTAGAGTTGAAAAAATTGAACTTGAACATCAACACAGTGAAGGCCATCTGTGTGATTATCCTCGCCTTCTGCGTGGGCGTGGCCGGCTATCTCTTCTGGGAGCACCGCAATTACAAGGAGCCTGTCGTGGTCAGCGAGTACATTACGGAAGTTAAGAAGCTGAGTGATTACAGCGATGTGGTAAAGGGCACGACCAACGATTGCAATGTCTACATCTTTGACAGCGGCGTAGAGGGCGGCTGTATGCTCATCTGGGGCGGCACCCATGCCGAGGAGCCGGCCGGCGTTATGGCGGCCAACCTGTTAGTAGAGAATCTGAAGGTCAATCAGGGAAAGGTCATCATCATTGACCGCCAGAACAACAGCTGCTCCACCAATTCCCGTGTGGGCGAGGCTTATCCCCGCTTTTTCACCTATCAGACCGATTGGGGAACCAAGGTCTGGCGTTTCGGCGACCGCCATGCCAACCCTCTGGACTCCTGGCCGGACCCCGAGGTCTATATCCACTATCCAAGCGGCCAGACTCTGGCAAATGTGGATATCCGCAACACCAACCGCAATTGGCCCGGCAAGGCCAACGGCCTGTTGACCGAGCGCACCAACTATGCCATTACGAAGCTCATTGAGGCTGAGGGTGTGGACATGACCCTGGACCTCCATGAAGCCGAACTGGAATACACGGTGGAAAATACCATCGTGGTCCATGAAAAGGGCCAGGCGGTGGCGGCCATGGTCTCTATGATGCTGACCTCCGAGACCTTTGATGTGCCCATAGGAATGGAGTTTTCTCCTGCCGCGCTCCATGGCCTGAGTCATCGTGAGGTGGGCGACCACACCGATGCCGCGTCCTATCTGGTGGAAGTGGCCGAGCCCATGCTGGACCGTATTCGCGGCATCACCGACGAGGAGCTGCTCATGAGCGGCAAGGATGTGTTTGTCATTAAGGCCGGTGAACATAAGCTGCTCTACGCCCCCATTGACGAGAACGGCTGGCCAATCGACAAGCGCGTAGCCCGTCATGTGGCTACTGCCACCACCATCATGGAGGTAAACAATACCGTAAACCCCGATCAAACCATTCTCATTGAGAATATTCCCACGTATGAGGAGCTTATGGAGCAGGGCTTGGGCGGATACTATCATGATCCGGCCGCTGCCTCTGCTGAACGGGTGTATTATGACTGACTTTCCTGTTTTTTGATGTGAAGCAGCACCGAAAAGCCCTTCGTCTGGTGGCGGAGGGCTTTTCGGGAGCATAGGAGAGAAAGGAGCGCTATGCTTATTTGTTCCCTGATCCTGCTGGCCGGATATCTGGTCTGGCTGCTTGGTGAGGCTTATATCAATCGACGGGCCAGGCGCTCCTTCCGGCATGTGATCCATGTCAACGGCATCCGGGGCAAAACAACCACTTGCCGGCTCATCGACGCCTGTCTGCGACAGGCTGGCTTCCGTGTCTTTACGAAAACCACGGGGACTGACCCGATATACATCGACACCGCCGGTGTGGAGCACCCGATCCGCCGGCGGGGTCCCCCGCACATCGGCGAACAGCTCTCTATCATCCGCAGGGCCTGGAGAGAGGGCGCGGAGATTCTCGTTCTGGAGTGCATGGCGGTCTCGCCTGAGCTGCAGCGGGTGGCTCAGGAGCAGATGGTGCAGGGCGATTGGAATGTTATCACGAATGTGCGCTACGACCATATCTTTGAAATGGGGGAGAGCCTGGAGGAGATCGCGGAGGGACTCAGTGCAGTTATTCCCACCGGAGGAGTGCTTTTTACCGGCGATCAAACATTTTTTCCTCTCTTTCAGACCCGCTGCCGGGAAACAGGGACCGAGATAGTCCTCTGCCCAGGCGACGGCAGCCCTGGCTCTGAAAACCGGGCGATTGCACGCGCCATCGGAGAACGGCTTGGAATCACGCCTGACCGCTTCCCGGCATCGGCTGACTTTTACCATGCGGATTTCGGCGCCTGCAAATGCTATCCCATGGGAGAGCGGCGGTTTCTAGATCTTTTCTCGGCCAACGACCCTGAGTCCTCGCTGCTTTTGCTGCGGGAGCACTTCCCGCCGGAGGAGGAGCTGACCCTGATCTATAATCATCGGCCGGACCGGCCGGACCGGCTGCTCCTCTTCCTGCGCTGCTTTTTTCCGCAGGTCTCCTGCCACAAGGTTATCGTGCTTGGGCAGGGACGGCGGCTGGCCTGGCGGCTCCTGCGCCGGGCGGGAGTGAAGCGGGTGGAACTGGCCTCCGGTTGGAGGGAGGCTCTGTCCCGGGCGGATAGCAAAAACATTGCGGGCATCGGTAATATCAAGGGTCAAGCCTATGAGCTGGTGGCCTTTCTGGAAAGAGGTGGGATAGATGAATGAGCTGGCGCTTCTCTCATTGATGGTAACACTGATTTTCACGGAGGCTGTCGGTCTGGTGCCCGGCGGAATAGTGGTTCCCTTCTACTTCGCGCTCTATCTGGAGGAACCAGTAAAAATCGCGGCTACCCTGATCTCTGCGCTGGCGGCGGTGGGGAGCGTAAAGCTGTTGGGGAATGTGACCATCCTGTACGGCAGGCGGAAATTTGCGCTGTACATCGTTGTGGGACTCGTAGAAAAGGCCCTGTTTACCTATCTTTACTTCGGTGGCTCCTATCTCTTTTACAACCTGTCCATGACCATTGGCTATCTGGTGCCCGGCATTCTGGGCAGCCAGATGGAGAAGCAGGGCTGCATCAAGACCTTGTGCGCCCTTGGCGTGGTGGTGTTCCTGATCAAACTATTCCAGATCGCACTGAGCTGAGGAATGTTATGAGAAAGAATCCGACAACTGTATTAGCTATCGCGCTGGTGCTATTGGTTTTGAGCTGGACCGGATTGTATATGACCCGCGCCATCTGCCCCGCCAGCGACTATGCTGAGAAATTGGCAGCGGCCCAAATGACCCAGGCCTGCCTGGAAGAGGTCTGGCGTTTGAAAGAGGAGCGCGGCATCCCCATTCGCACGGTCAACGACATCAACAACACCGGAGTGATTGGTCAGGATTATTCTGTCATTACCACCACGCTGGGCAACTTGGAGGCCAAACGGACCTCCACCAATCCCAATATGGCGGCAATGGTGGTGGATATGTTCCATGAGCTGGGGCTCAAGCCGGGGGACAAGGTGGCAGTCAACTGCTCCGGCTCTTTTCCGGCGTTGAATATCGCAGTGATGTGTGCGGTGGAAGTGTTGGGATTGGACCCTTTGCTGATGACCTCCTTCGGCTCTTCTACCCATGGGGCCAATGACCCGGAGCTGACCTATCTGGATATGGAGCATCATCTGTGGGAGAAAGGGCTGCTCCATCATAAGAGCGACTATTTCTCCATTGGCGGCATGAAAGACGTGGGTGAAGATATGGACCCGGCAGCCGCAGCATCCATCAAGATCCGCCTGATGGGGTACGGCTACACATTTTATTATGAGGACGACCTGCTGGAGAACATCCAACGGCGGTATGACCTCTATCAGAACTACGGCGATATCCGCTGCTTCATCAATGTGGGCGGCAACGACGTTTCTTTTGGAAACAGCAAGGTAATTGTATACAGCGACGGCGGGATCCTTACTTCCCTGTCGGAGAATGACCACTCCACTGGCCTGGTGCAGCTCTTCCTGTCCCAGGGGGTGCCAGTCATCCATCTGTTGAATATCAAAAGCCTGGCTGCCGCCTATGGGCTTCCCATAGACCCGTCGCCCCTGCCGGAGCCGGGGGAGGGGGAAGTCTACTACCAATACGCCTACCGCACTTGGCTGGCTTGGGCCGGTCTGATCCTGACCGCCGGGGTCTTCTTCCTGGGGCGGGACGCCTTCCGTTATTCGCGGAAGCACACCATCCGGTAACACAAGGAGTTTTGAGTATGAAAAGAATGTGCCTTGCGCCGATCCTGGCGGCCTGTATGCTGCTCACTGCCTGTGGCGGGACTCCGGCGGCCGAAGCACCGACCGGGGTTTACTACGAGATCACCGGGGTGGCTCCGGCGGAGACCGTGCTGGTATTGGACGGAAATGAGATCCCGGCGGAGCTGTACTGCTACTGGACGGCCTTTAACTGCAGCGCGGTGGAGTATCAGCTGAACATGTACCATGACTACTATGGGATGTATGAAGAGCTCTTCCGGGATGACGGGACCATCGATTGGAACGCCGGCTTTCCCGACTCGGATCTGACCCTCAACGAATATGCACAGAATATGGTGGAAGACACCGTCTATTTCTATGCAGCCATCGAAAATCTGGCAGAAAAGTACGGTGTGGAGCTTACTGAGGAGGACGAGGCCGCCATTGAGGAGGAACGCCGGAGTATGGAGGACTCTTTGGGCGGGCCAGAGGCTTTTGAGGACTATCTCCAGGAGACGGGCTTGAGCCTTGGCAATCTCCGGCGGGTCATGGCGGCCACCAGCCTGTTGGACGGCTTGATCGATCTGGCGGCTCAGGCGGACAGTGCCCTTTATCTTCCGCGGGAGGATTATGGACAGCATTTCTACTATACAGACTATATCGCCCTCTCCTTGACCGGGGATATGACGGAGGAAGAGCGGGCCGAGGTACGCGGCACAGCCCAGAACCTTCTGACCCAGCTGAATGAGGCAGAGGACAAAGAGGCTCTTTTTTCCAAACTGGTCGAAGAGTACAGCCAAGAGCGGCCCCAGAGCGAGGGACAGCATGGGTATTTCTATGCCCCCGACGTCATGCCGGAGGTCTTTGAAAATACCGTTCGCACCCTGTCTCCGGGAGAGGTAAGTGGCTTGGTGGAATCCGAGCATGCGGTATACATCCTGCTGGGAAAGGACTTGGAGCAGGGGCTTGCCGCCTATCCGGACCAGAAAGACGCCCTGCTCCAGAGTTATGTGATGGAGCTGGTAAATGACTACCAGGATGAGATGGAAGTAGAGCGCCGGGGGGACCTTACAAATATGATGGTGGGTGATTTTTATCAGCAGTATCTGGACCAGATGAATCAGAGGGCAGTGGAGGATGCCGCAGCTGTGCTGCGGAAAGCACAGGAGTAAGTCTCCGCAGGCCGCAGCGCTCTTGACCGGGTCAGCCCAGGTCACCCCATAATCTACCAACCGCCCATTCCCGTACAACAATGCAGGGGAGTGGGCGGTATTTATGAAAATGGTATCATTACGGATGGCTTCCGCGGGCAGTGGGATGCAGGATTTCCCATCCATTTTCTGAGCCGTTTTTTCACGCTGCTTTCCGGAACCGTCTGTCCCGCATCCCCCTAACGAAAAGATGGAGAAATGGCGTAGCCCTGGTTTGAAATCGGTCAGGGCCGTTTCCGGAAAGCCTCCCCAAATTGGGAAAGAACCCCTTTTTAAAGAAACAAAAAGCCGCTGACAGCCTGACTTTTTCCGTCAGCGCAACCAGCGACTAAATTAAAATGCACATTAAAAAATGACCTATTTTCTATTTTGTTGATCCACTTATTTTATACCGCTTATAACTATTTGCAGATCCTTGCCTTTTAAGGATAAAATAAGCATGTCCGATACCGTAACGTAATCCCGCGGCCTGTGCGGCGAATGCCTTTCAGACGGTCTCCAAGATTCCATTTACTTGTCCGAGAATTGTGCCAATATAGCGAAAGTCATCCGTTTTTTGAACTAAAATATCCTTTTCAATTACATTAAGGGCGCGAAGATGACATGCTTCCTTTTCTTGAGAAAGTGTACGAATATAGTAAACACCATTAAGAAAAAATAGCCCCATCTCATTGTGCCGCGCCTGCCTTTTCTGAAGCGCCAGAAGATCGAATTTCCGGAAAACAGGCAGATAGTGGTCCACTTGAATCTGAAAGCAGAAGTCGGTCCCGTCCGGAAGATCCTTTTGCATAACGCGTGCGCGTCCCAAATTTTCCTGCATAAGAAAGCCGCTGTGGAGTTTGCGGACACCTGGCAGATAGCAGGGAATGGTGAGCAGATTCTTGGCGACTGTTCTGGTATATTCCTCATTGACAATCAGCCGCACAAGCCTCTTTCCATCTTCGGAAAGCTCTCTATATTTTTTGATGGAGTCGATCTCTTCAGCGGTCAGCGTCTGGTCATAAATTTTGCTCACCCGGTTGTTGCTAAGGTAATCGGAGTAAATATAGTTGGCATCGACCTCCAATACATTGATCAGGGAAATTAAGATGTCAGGTTTCGGGGTGCTGATACCGTTTTCATAGTTGGCGATCGCTGACGGAGTCACACAAATTTTAGCTGCCAACTGAGGCCGGGTGAGGCCCATTTCCTGTCTTCTCTGCCGCAACCTATCTCCAAGACCCATATGAGGTCCTCCTTGTTAGACACTATAATCCTCATTTGCTGCCTTACAAATATCTTGCTCATAAAAAAATACTAACAAGAAATTTGTAAAAAGCGGTTGACTTTCAAAGATCTTTGCTGTAAGCTAAAATCGCTGTGTGTAAAGTATGGAAATACATACCACTGACAGATGGTGGACATTAGTATCTTAATAATACTAAAACAAAAGACAGCTCCTGTCAACCCAGAAATACGCAAGGTCTGCCGTGGGAGCGCAATTTATCACTGAAAGGATATTTTTAGATTATGATGCATAATGAAATCGTGGATATCCTGTTGCGTGCAGGAATTCCGGCCAGTACAAAAGGGTTTATATACATTCACGATGCTTTAGAACTCATGGATAAAGATTCCTATTATTTTTCAGGAAAGATTTGCGCATTGTATGCAAAGATAGCGCAGCAGAATGGAGCGAATTCTGCGCAAGTAGAGCGCGCGATACGCTATGCTTTTGAGGGCGCTCTGACACGAGGCAACCTGGAGTCAGTGGGGCATTATCTGGACCCTGTCAATACTCGAAATTCCAACGAACTGAGAGTCTTGTTCCTGCGGTGGAAACAGGGAACGCTTCAAACGGAAGAAAACTCATATGATACCATATCAGAATCAGCATATCGCGCACAAATATACGGCGAGATCCTTGCTGAGATGAATGCCTTGACTTCCAAAATCCGACAGGCCGCTTCCGATGTCAGATCTCCGGAAGTGGCAATGTAAGATCGTTTTACGCAATATCGAAACAGAGGGGGTGTATGAGAATGAAAAGTGATTTAAAAGTGCCGCTCTCTTTGTATCTTTCCGATCATAATCCTGGCGTCAATGGGGGACTTGGGCATTGTATAGAAAAAGCAATGTTGACCTTACTGAGCGAATGTGTGTTCGGCGGTATTATGATTACTTATAATACTCCGGAATTCCCCCTCTATTACATAGACGACCGGATGCTGTCCTTTTTGAACTACCCCAACCAGATGGATTTCATTACGGTTACTAAGGGCGACATGATCAACTGCATTCGAGCGGAGGATCGGGAGAGCGTACGGGCTGAAATTATGCGGGCGCTACGTAGTGGAAACAGTTATACAACAATATATAGAATGCTATGCAGAGACAAAGGATATATCTGGGTGAAAGAGGCGGGAATACAGACGGTATTGCCAAATGGAGAGTCGGTGCTGGTCAGCCTATGCTTTGATATTACTGGACAAATAGAAGCGCAGGCTGAATTGGAATCCATCGTTCATTGTTCTATGGGGGGAATTTTCCGCGCAAGAATGGACCAGGGGTTCACTCTGGTTTATGCGAATGATCACTATTATGCTCTGCATGGCTTTACGCGGGATGATTTGCGCAACAAATTGAATAACAAGGCGGTTCATTTGGTCCATCCGGCGGATATTTCCTGGATCGAGCGGCGGCTGCATAAAGCTGTAGAACAGAGGGAGCAGACAGTCAGCTTAGAATACCGCATTGTCCGTCCTGATGGTGAGATCGTATGGTTGCTGATGAATGGGACCTTATCTGAGGAGCAGGGGAACATGTTTCTGACAGGTATGGTTATTGATATCTCGCATCAAAAGTTCATGGAAGAACATCTATGCTGCAAAAGTCGGCGTCAGTGTGCGATTTGTGCCCAAAATCATAAATGTCCGAATTAGTATCGGCGCTTTCCGGATTTGAACAAGGGAAGGATACGGTGTCTGCATTGGCTGCGTCCGCAACAGCACAGGCGGCAGAAGGGGCTGCTTGCGTGAGGTCTTCGCGCAGGGGACGCGCGACGTCTGCGCTTATGGCCAGGGGGAAAGCTATGACTTGGATTGGCAGCGATCTCTCTCAAGCGGTATCGGCGCCGGGCGTCCGTTTATAACGTGGAGACTTCAATCAATTCAATAAATACCGCAAAGAACGGCGATAAGAGGCGGGCAGCAACAAAATGTTGCTGCCCGCCTCAGACTGTCAATAAAGTATATTTCTTCGATTTATGCTGCAAGAGCCTCGCAGAGTTCCGCCGTCCCGCAGACGGCGGAAGAGGGTCAAATCGTGTTTT
>JAHAEW010000140.1 GCA_018374635.1 Clostridiales bacterium | reverse complement strand
CTCCCTCAATGTCCTGGTCATCGGCGGCAGCGGCGCGGCCAAGACCCGAAGCTATGTCAAGCCCAACATCCTGGAGGCCAATACCAACTATGTGGTCACGGACCCGAAACAAGAGGTGCTCACCGCCACAGGCGGCTGGCTGAAGCAGAACGGATACGAGATCCGGGTGCTCAATGTGGTCAACCTGGCGCAGAGCGACGGCTACAACCCCTTCCGCTATCTGCGGGATGAGAAGGACGCCCTCAAGCTGGTGAACAATCTCATCCAGGCCACCACTCCGAAGGGCAGCCATGAGTCCGATCCATTCTGGACCAGTGCGACTCGTTCGCTGACGGTAAAAAGTCAGCGGACAAACAACAAAATATAGTTGTTTGGATAACTGGTAATTCGACAGGTGGAATGACGGGGTAACGCCCTGAAACGCCTGCCCTCGGTGGGCGTGCATCGGCTGCAAAGCCGGTGTACGAAGCCCCACGACAACGGCTGAGAGCAACCGTAGCCGCCGTCAACGGAGGCCGAAAGCGGTCTGGAGGCAGACTGTGTTGCCTATAGGCCAAGGGTCTATAAAATACCCATGGTTAGAATGTTCGCCCTGGCAGGCGAACTGACGAATCCGCGAATGTACGGGTCTATAAGAAGACCATATAGAAATGTATGGGTGCGTTCAAGCGCAGCCGGTGTGGTTTAGTAGAAATTTGCCCTACGAACGACCATGTTGTGTTACAGGCACATCCCAGCCGGCAGGCTCATAGCGGAAACCTAAAGGTATAGATGCACAGATAGAATTACCGGAACGAGGAAAGGCAGCGGCTTTCGCAAGGAAGAACCCGGCGAAGAACAATAAGCGGGTGAACCGCTGCTGAAAAGTAGTGATCGAACCGAAGAAGTCCCTGTAATGGGGATGGAGGAATGGTCACAAGTCGAATTGTGGAAACAGGCATTATTCAATCCAATCATAAGGATTCGAGTAAGACCAAAAGGGTCACTTTTCCAAACGGGAGGTGATGCCTTATGCCAAAAGAAAGGAAAAAAGTTCTGTGTATGGACGCCCAGCGGCACGCCGAGTATTACGGGATGCAGCGGACATTTGACGAGCTGTACGCCAAAAGCAAAGCCGGTGAAACATTCACCGGCCTGATGAAACTGGTATTAAGCCCGGACAACATCATGCTGGCCTACAGAAATATCAAGACCAACACAGGCAGCTACACAGCAGGAACAGACAAGCAGAATATCGGTGACATTGGACGGCTTCCACCGGCTGAGGTCATCGGTAAGGTCAGAAAAATTGTCACAGGCAGCGAACACGGCTACCGTCCCAAACCAGTGCGCCGGAAGGACATCCCAAAGCCAAACGGAAAAACCAGGCCGCTGGGTATCCCCTGTATCTGGGACAGATTGGTGCAGCAATGCATCAAACAAATCCTGGAACCCATCTGTGAGGCAAAGTTTAGCAACAACAGCTATGGGTTCCGCCCGAATCGGTCAGTGGAGCACGCAATTTCCCGTACTTACTCCCTGCTGCAACGGGCGCATTTGCACTATGTTTTGGAGTTCGACATCAAAGGGTTCTTTGACAATGTGAACCACAGCAAACTGATTAAGCAGCTCTGGACTATGGGCATCCAGGACAAACAGCTTCTGTTTGTCCTCAAGCGTATCCTGAAGGCTCCTATCCGTATGCCGGACGGCAGCACGGTCTACCCGGCAAAGGGAACGCCCCAGGGCGGGATCATTTCTCCGCTGCTGGCCAATGTGGTGCTCAATGAGCTGGATCACTGGATCGACAGCCAATGGACGGAACACCCCGTGGCAAACCGCTACGGTACATGGCGCACCATCCGCACCTCCGAGGTCTTTGACAAGAGCAAGGGCTACCAGAAAATGCGGAACTCCAATCTCAAAGAAATGTTCATTGTGCGCTATGCGGATGACTTCCGTATCTTCTGCCGGAACCGAGAGGACGCGGAGAAGACTATGGAAGCTGTCACAAGGTGGATTACCGAACGGTTGAAGCTGGAGGTCTCCCCAGAGAAAACACGCATTGTCAATGTGCGAAAGCGATACTCCGAGTTCCTCGGCTTCAAAATCATGGTGTACCACAAGGGCGGAAAGTATGTCGTGAAGTCCCATATCTGTGACAAAAAGCTACAGTTGGAAGAAAGCAAGCTCGTGGAGCAGGCAAAGTGCATCGCAAAACCAGCCCAAGGGCGAACACAGTCAGAGGAGATCGGCCTGTTTGACGAAATGGTGTTGGGCATCCAGAACTACTACAGGATTGCTACCTGCATCAGTCTGGACTGCCGGAAAATCCACCGCAGAGTCATGACAGTGCTGACCAACCGTCTGAATACGGAGATCGGCTCTCAGCTCGTCCGGGAGGGCGGTGCCATGACGGACAGCGAAAAGGAGCGTTTCGGCGCTTCCCAAATGGTGCGGTATGTGTCCGGTATCAACCGGCCAATCTACCCCATTGCGTTTATCAAGTATAAAACCGCAATCGGAATCAGCGCCGCCGTCTGCTGCTTCTCTCCGGCGGGGCGGAAAAAGATACACGATAATCTGGAGATGGATACAACCCTGTTTGAGTATCTGCGGGAACATCCGACGGAGGGCCACAGCATGGAATATGCCGATTGCAGGCTCTCCCTGCTGTCTGCCCAGAAGGGCAAGTGCGCCGTCAGCGGCGAATGGTTCTTGCAGCCGGACAGCATCGTGTGTCACATGAAGGTTCCAAAGGAGCAAGGCGGCCAGGAGCGATACAGCAATCTGGTGCTGCTCCACAGACGGTATCTGCCCTTGCTGACCGACCAAGACGCCGCCGCTCTCAAGAGCATCTGCAAACAACTGACTGTTACAAGAAAACAACTGACCAAAATCAACAGCCTGCGCGCAGCCGCAAAACTGGCAGCAATCTAAATAACTTTCTATTGGTGATTGATTAAATGCCTGATAACACAATCGATGGAACGCCGGATGCGGTGAAAGTCGCATGTCCGGTGTGGAGTGGGGGAAAATCCGGCGATTACTTCAAAGGATTACCTATCACTATAGGCCGAGACGGCGCTCCTCCAGGCCATCATCCTCATGCTGTTCCAGGAGGCCCCGGAGTATGAACAGAACTTCTCCATGGTGATGCGGGTACTGGAGTACGCCGAGGTAAAGGAGGAGGACGAGGAGTACGTCTCGCCCCTGGACCTGCTCTTCCGGGCCATAGAGCAGGTCCGGCCGGACAGCGTGGCGGTGCGGCAATACAAGGTCTTTAAGATGGCCGCGGGCAAGACCTCCAAGTCCATCCTCGTGTCCACCGCCGTCCGGCTGGCTCCCTTCAATCTGCCCCAGATCAAGGCCATCACCGACCACGACGACATGGACCTCTACACCCTGGGCGAAAAGAAAGTGGCGCTGTACGCCGTCATCCCGGACAATGACACGACATTCAATTTCCTGGTGTCCCTGCTCTACGCCCAGGCGTTCCAGGCCCTCTACTACAGCGCCGACCAGATCCACCACGGGGCCTTGCCCCGCCATGTCCACTTCGTGCTGGACGAGTTCGCCGCGATGCCCCTGCCCGGCTTCACCCGCGAGCTGGCCACCATGCGCTCCCGCAACATCTCTGCCAGTACCATCATCCAGAACATGGCCCAGATCAAGGAGCTGTACAAGGATAGCTGGGAGACCATCCCCGGCAACTCGGACACCATCCTCTACCTGGGCGGCAACGAGGCCAGCACCCACAAGTACATCTCCGAGGCGCTGGGCAAGGCCACCATTGATACCAGGACCCACGGCCAGACGAAAGGCCGCTCCGGTTCCTACTCCACCAACTTCCAGATGAGCGGCCGGGAGCTGCTCACCCCGGATGAGGTGCGCGGCCTGGACAACCGGTACGCCATCCTGTTCATCCGCGGCGCCAGGCCGGTCATGGATTTGAAGTACGAGCTTTCCCAGCATCCGGCCATCCGCCACACCGTGGACGGCGGCGGGCCACCCTATATTCATAAAGGCAAACAGGAACCAGCGTTTACAGGAACTCCTCTCTTCCAGGCATTTTCCGCTGAAGAACTCGATGAAAGCAAGGAGAATGCTGCATGAAACAGGATCTCAACCGCAACTTCCAGCGGCGGGCAAAGCGGCTTTACGCGCTGTTTGCCTGCCTCGTCCTGACCCTGCCCGTTGCTGTCGTCCCCGCCTTTGCGGCGGACGACCCTCTGTCCGTGGTCACCAGCCTGTCCGACTTCATCTTTTCCCTCATCCGGGCCGTGGGCCTCATCCTGCTGGGCTACGGCATTCTGCAGGTGGGCCTCTCCCTTCAGTCCCACGACCCCTCCCAGCGCTCCAACGGCATCCTCACCATCGCGGGCGGCATTGTGATAACTTTCACCAAGGAGATCCTCACCCTTATCACCGGGGGATAACAAGCGGCCGGGAACGCATTTGCG
>JAHAEW010000139.1 GCA_018374635.1 Clostridiales bacterium | reverse complement strand
TTGATGTTGGTGATGTTGTTGCCGGTCACGTCCAAGCCCTTCTGGGCGGCGTAGATCCCCAGCTTTACTGTGGTAAGAGAGCCGAATGTACTGCTCATGGCTGTTACCTCCTATGCTCTGAAGTCCGTTTTCATACTGGTGGGCCGGGCCGGGGATGCCTGGTAGTGAGGTTCTGTATCCGGCTCTACCCCGCGCCGGGCCAATTCTCCCTCCACCCGGCGGAGCTCCAGCTCCGTCAAAGTGCGGGCGGAGCCCTGCGCGGCCTGAAGGGCGGCATAGCCCTTCAACACCTGCTCTACCATGCGGCTGGTCTCCGCCCGGTATTCCGGCGGGCAGCGGGAGGGCATGTCGCGCAGGGAAACGCCGGTCAGGCCAAGGCCGCTCAAAAGGGCCGCCCGTTTCTGCTCGCAGCCCCGCAGGGCAAGCGTGAGGGCCTGCTCGCGCTTCATGGCTTCGTTCAACTCATCCAGATCGTGCCCCTGCACCGCGCCGATCTTCTGCTGCTCCACATGGCTGATCTGGTCAAAGAGCTGGCACAGCTCAGAGAGCAGCGCCAGGTAATTTCCGTATTCCACCTCAGTCCTCCCCCTTCTGGAGCAGCATGCGGGCGGCGATCTCCTGGGGGTCGGGCTGGTAACGCCCCTCCTGGATCTGGGCCTGCAGGAACTCAATTTCACGGCAGGTAGGCCGGATTCGGATTTCCTGTGAAATACGACCTACAAGTTCTTTCATGCGAGTTTCCTCCCCGCCTGGCTGGATGCTGAGCTGGAACTGGTCGTAAACCTTGCGCTCCGCTTGGGGGCGGGAGGTGCTGTGGGCTGCACCGGCCTGGGTGGAGCGCCCTGCCCCTGGAACAGACACCCGGTGGATTGAATATTCAGAGAACATGAGATGGCCTCCTCAAGATAGCTGAACGGGAATAAATGAAACAAAGGCTGGAAAATCTATTTGTTCTATCGTCACAGATAGAAAAAAGATAAGAACAAATTGGAAGAATACAGGAAATCTTTTTCTCCGCCGGCAGATACGCGCGTATCCGGAGCGCGCACGGCCGGCTATAAACCGATGGAGGGCGGGTCCATTTGGACCCGCCCTCCATAAGTTTCGTGTTATTTGGACTCTGCGTCCGGTGAAGAGTCTGTCTCGAACGAATCCCGAAGCTGGAACTGGGAGGTCAGCGATTTAAGAATCTGGGACTGGTCGGAAAGTTCCTGACTGGCAGCGGCACTCTCTTCCGCAGAGGCGGAGTTGGTCTGTACAACGCTGGATATCTGCTCCACGCCCACGTTGATCTGCTCAAGGGCGTCCGCCTGCTGTTCAGAGGCGTCAGAAATCTGGTGGATCGTAGCCGTGATGTCCTGGGCATGGCCCACCACATTTTCCAGATAGGAGGCGGTCTCGTTCATACTGGAGGTGCCCCGCTGAATGGCGGACAGGGAGCGCTGAATCAGGACGGCGGTATTCTTTGAGGCGTCGGAGGATTTTTGCGCGAGGCTGCGCACCTCCTCCGCCACAACAGCAAATCCCTTTCCGGCAGCTCCGGCCCGGGCGGCCTCCACTGCTGCGTTCAATGCGAGAATATTCGTCTGAAACGCAATATCCTCAATGGTCTTGATGATCTTTCCGATCTCATGGGAGCTGCTTTGAATATCCTGCATGGCGGACAGCGTTTCCTGCATTTTCTGGTTGCTCTCTGCGATCTCGTGGCTGACCATGGCGGCCTTATCACTGGCGTCGCGGGCGTGCTCCGCGCTCTTTTGAACATGGCTCAGAATATCCGAGGTAGTGGCCGCCAGCTCCTCGACCGCGGAGGCCTGCTCCGTGGCCCCCTGGGCAAGCGCCTGTGCTCCGCTGGCGACCTGCTCCGATCCGGAGGCGATGTGATCTGCCGCATTGTTGATCTGGCCCAGGGTATCGCTGAGGGTGTAGTTGATGCGGCGGATGGAACGCAGAATCTGGTTGTAGTCCCCGATATAGCGCTCACGATCTTTTGAGCGGATACGGAAGTTTCCGTCACTCATTTCATTCAGCAGATAACTGATATCCTGAATGATCGCCCGCAAGTTTTCCGTCATGGCCTGGAAGGCCTGGGCCAGCTGCCCGATCTCATCCTGAGAGCGGATGTCCAGGCGTACATCCAGGTTGCCGGAGGCGATCTCATCGGCGGCGGACACCACGGCGCGGATAGGAACCAGCATTTTCCGGAGGACGGCGGTCACAACCAGAAGAAGCACCAGCAGCGACGCCACCGATAAAATGAGCAGCAGGCGTGTGGTCTGGGTGACGGAGGACAGGGCATCCGAGGTATACACGCCCGTCATGGACCACCAGGTTTCACCGCCCACCTGCAGGGGGCTGTAAAAGCAGGAGACCTGGTCGCCATCTTCGCGGGTCTTGCGCATATTGAACGCTTCCCCCTGGGCCATTGAGGTATGAATGGCCTCCAGCTCGTCGGCCTGGGGGGTAAACTCCGCCATGTTGTGGCCGACGGCGTCCAGCGTTTCGCTGTCCCAGACGATATTCCCGGCGTTGTTGTAGAGCGTGGCCCACATGGTCTCATAATTTTCGTCTAAAGTCTGAATAGAGGAGAAAGCGTTGAGGTCGACAATGGCGATCATCACGCCGATCACCATCCCGTCGTGGACAAGGGGACAGCCGTAGGCCACGGCGAACAGATCGCCATCCTGATACGGAGCAGAGATGTAGGGGCTGCCGTTCTCGATGGGATTCTGATAGGAGTCCTCCTTGGCGTAGTCCTCGTAGGCCCCGTAAGCATGTACGGCAACATCGGATGCAGAGCAGTCAATGTAAAAGCCGTAGCTCCGGATGTCGGCTTGCAGCTGATAGGGTTCAAACATCACACCGAGGCCCTCCAGCTCCGTATTGTTTTTAGCGGCATTCCGGGCGGTCTGCACAATAAACTGCTCCATATCGTACACATTGGATGTCAGGCCCTGCTCTGGATAGAGGGTGCTGGACTGCAGAGCGTCTGTCCCGGTGACCGTCCCGGTCTGGCCGGTGTGGATGCGGTCGATATAATCCTGAATGCTCTGGGCGGTGTCGTCTACCAAGTCGAAGCAGTCCTGGATCTCCGAACCGTTTATCTTCGCCAGGGCGGAGAGCTCTCCAACAACGCCGCTTTGAATGCTGGCGCTGGTTGTGGAAATGGTGACCCCGATTAAAACTGCAAAAATAGCTGCCAGGACGGCTCCGATGATGACCGCCAGCTTAGAAGTTAGTTTCAGTTTTCCAAACAACATCGATTCCTCCATTCGGTATCATTGCAGAATGCCGTACAAAGGGCTTGATACCAATGATTTGTATATATATCTTAAAACGGAAGCGGCGTCTGCCGCTTTGCCGAAAATTCCCTCTCTTTCAAACACGCAGGCAGCGATGGAATGCAATCGCCTTGGGATACTTGTGTCAAGTGGATAGACAAAATTGAGGAGGAAAGTAATAAAAACCGATCGGAAGGGAGGCGTTTTGCGTTCAATGTGGCCCGTTTCGATCTGGCTTCGGCGCTCAGAAGGCCCCCAGCCATTCCAGTTCCAGGGGGATGGGCGTAAGGAAGGTATCAGGGCGGACGGCCTCCCCGTGAAAATCGCTGCCCCCTGTGATATGGAGTCCGTATTTCTCCGCAAGACACAGATAGGCGGCGGTCTGTTCGGGGGAGTGCCGTGGATAGAAGCACTCGATCCCATCCAGCCCGGCGTCCTTCAGTGCGCGGAGGATCTTCTCCAGCCGCTCCTGGGAGCAGCCGAGCTGATAGGGATGGGCCAGAACGGCCTTCCCCCCCGCGCTATGGATGGCCGCGATGCATTCCGCGGCGCTGGCCTTCCACCGCTCAATGCGCTGGTATTCGTCCGTGTCCAGATAGCGGTCGAAGGCGTCCCGGAGGGAGGAGACATACCCATGCCGGAGCATCACCCGGGCGAAGTGGGGCCGGGCGACCACCCCGCCGCCCGCGAGGGCCTCCACCTCCTCCAGCGGCACGTCCATCCCCTTCTCGCGGAGAAATGCCGCGATGCGGTATTTCCGCTCCTCCCGGCTGGCGCGCAGCCTGCGGCAGAGCTCCGCCAGGACGGGACACTCGGGGCCGAGATTCAGGCCGAGTATGTGCATATGCCGGTCCTCCCTGGCCCCCAGCTCCACCCCGCGGAGCACGGTCAATCCGCAGGTCTCTCCCGCCCGGACCGCCTCCTCCGCGCCGTCAATGGTGTCGTGATCGGTGACCGCCAGGATCTGGATTCCGGCCGCCAGAGCCTTGGCGGCCAGCTGGGACGGGGCGTACTGCCCGTCTGACGCGGTGGTATGGGTATGCAGATCCGCCAAACAGGTCATAAAAACCGCCTCCTCAATCCTTCGCCGCCACAACGCGGATCACGGGGGGATCGTCGTTGCCGTAGGGGGCGAAGCCGGTCTGTTCCCTGGCGTACTCGATGCGGAAGCCGGCCTGCCGGAGGGCCTCGGTCAGCTCGTCC
>JAHAEW010000138.1 GCA_018374635.1 Clostridiales bacterium | reverse complement strand
TTTCCGGCTCTGTTATGGTAAAAAAATAAATGCGATAGAACTTTCACCCGTCGTTCGACGTGGTGTTTGTTCTTTCGCATTTAATATTACAAGGCGCGTGTTGACATAACGGGAAGAAAAAACGTGGAAATCTGCGGGAAAGTATGGTATCATATTCCTGTATGTCGTGCGTACAGTCTGCGCTCCGCCCCGCCGAGAGTAGAGAGAGGGGGCGGTGAAGGAGAATGGAGGAATCCGGGTTGAATATGATACAATCCATATTGATGGGCGTGATCCAGGGCATTGCGGAATTTCTTCCCATTTCAAGTTCTGGACACCTGGTGCTGTTTGAGACCTTTTTCGGGATGAAAGAGAGCGAGTCCATGCTCTTCACGGTGCTTCTTCATCTGGGAACGCTGGTCTCCGTGTGCATCTACTACCGCAAGGATGTATGGGAGATGCTGCGGGCCTTCGGCACGTGGGTGACTGCCCTCGTCAAGCGGGACCCCAAGGGGATGGGACATCCCACGCCGGCTGGGCGCATGGTCTTTCTGCTGGTGACGGCCACCCTGCCGCTCTTTGTCCTCCTGCCCATCCATGGATGGCTGGAGCGGACTTTTTCCCACAACATCTCGGTCTCCATCGCCATGCTCCTCACGGGATTCCTGCTGTTCTTCTCGGACCGGCGGGCGAAGGGACATAAGAGCGCCAAGAGCGCCACGCTGGCAGACGCCCTTCTGGTTGGCGCCGCCCAGGCCGTTGGCACCATCCCGGGGATCTCCCGCTCCGGCATCACCATTTCCACAGGGCTTTTCCGGGGCTTTGACCGAAAGTTCGCGGTGCGTTTTTCCTTCCTGATGAGCCTGCCCGCCGTACTGGGGGCCAATCTGCTCAAGATCGGGGAGGCGGCCGTCGAGGGCGTTGAACCCGCCCTCATTCCGGGATACATCGCCGGAGTCATCGTGGCGGCGGTGGTGGGCTATTTTGCCATCCGGCTGGTGAACCTCCTCTCAGACAGGGGGCGCTTCGGTATGTTCGCCTATTACTGCTGGGTCGTGGGACTTGGCTCTCTCATCGCCGGGGTCATTGTGCCGTTTTTTAGCAAGTAATTAAACTTTACAACCATTGAAACTCGAGAGAATGAGGCATGGTGACCATGCCTCATTCTGCGCAGAAAGGATGAACTCCATGGCCACAGCACAAAAGAAGTCATCTGGGGGGAAGCGGACGGCTCCCCGCTCCGGGACCAAGCGGAGCGGAGGGACGAGCCGCACCTCTTCCAGTGCGGGGAAGTCCCGCGCCTCCGGCGGGACCCGGAAGAAGAGCAGCGCCCCCGCCCCCAAGCCCATCCGGCGGGGCGTTGGAGCGCTGATCTGCCTGCTTCTGGCCATCTTTGCCGCGCTGGGATATTTCCAGGTCAAGGCCCTCTTTATCGATTTTTTTGTGGGCGGGGTCAAGGGGCTGATCGGGTACGGCTTCTACCTGCTGCCCCCCATGCTGCTGGTGGCGAGCGGGATTCTGGCCTTCCACCGGGGACGTCCGGTCCAGCTGCGGGTCTGGTGTACGCTGCTGCTTCCGGTGGTGTTCGGAGCGCTGCTCCACCTGTTTCTGGCTAAGGGGAACTATCCCTGGGACCTCAAGCTGTTCCAGACCCTCTGGACCGAGGGAGAGACCCTGAAGAGCGGCGGCGTCATAAGCGGTATCCTGGCCCTGTCTTTTGGAGCCATCTTCAGTAAATTCGGCGCGGGGATCGTTTTCCTGCTCACCGGGACGCTTCTGGTCATGGGGGCGGCGCGGGTGACTCTGGCCGATATTGTGGACTATATCCGGGACCGCCCGGCCTACGAGGAGGAAGAGCTCCCGCCCCGCAGAGTGAAGGAGCGCGCCCCCGCGCGCGCGCCTGCCTCCCGTGGACGTGGCAGCGCGGAGATCGACATTCCGGTGGATGAAGGACCACTGGTTGGGAAAGAACCGGTGTCCGGCCCGTTCTTTGCGAAGAAGGGCAAACTCTTTAATCAAAAGGCCTCGGTGCCCACGCCGGATGAGGTCCTGGCGGGCAGGGGCCGGGTCCAGCCGCCTGAGCCAACGGTGCCGGGACTGAGCAAGCCGGAGCCGACCCCGGTCCAGCCGTCTGAGCCGGCGGCCGGGGAGCGGGAGCCGGCGGCGGAGGTCCAGGTCCCGGTGCCGGAGCGGGCGGAGGAGCCGGTCGTCCAGACCATGCCTGAGCCGAAGCCCCCGCTGGGACTCTTCCGGCGGGAGAGCCCGCCGGAGCCAGCCCCCCTGCCTGTGGAGGAGCCAGAGCCGGTCCGTCCCCCCATGCCGCCCATGCCCGAGATCCAGAGGGAACCCGCGGTGACCGCGCCCAAAGCAAAAGCGGAGGAGACCGCCCGGGCCGCCGCCGAGGTGGGCCGGGACATCGCCCGGAGCATGGAGAGCGAAGAGGCCAGCCCGGAATATCAGTATCCCCCCATCGATCTGCTCCAGCAGAGCCGGGGCGTCTCGGCCAGCGACATGGCCGGGGAGCTCCAGGCCAACCAGCTCCGGCTGGCCGACACCATCCATTCCTTCGGGATCGACGCCGCCATCGTGGACGCGGTGCGGGGGCCCTCGGTCACCCGGTATGAGCTGGAGCTGGCCCAGGGCGTGCGGATGAACAAGCTCACCAATCTCACCGACGACATCGCGCTGGCCCTGGGTGCCACTGGGGTGCGCATCGCCCCCATTCCGGGCAAGATCTCCATGGTGGGCATCGAGGTGCCCAACAAGCTGGTGGCCCCGGTGGGCGTCCGGGATGTGATCGACTCCCGGGAGTTCCGGGAGAGCCCGTCCAAGGTCTCCTTCGCGGTGGGCAAGGACATCAGCAACCGCTGCGTGGTGTGCAACATCGGAAAGCTGCCCCATCTGCTCATCGCGGGCACCACCGGCTCCGGTAAGTCGGTGTGTACCAACTCCCTCATCATCTCCCTGCTCTATAAGGCCACACCCGAGGAGGTCCGCCTCATCATGGTGGACCCCAAGATGGTGGAATTGGGCATCTATAACGGCATCCCCCATCTGCTCATCCCCGTGGTGACCGACCCCAAAAAGGCGGCCGGCGCCCTCCAGTGGGCGGTGACCGAGATGATGAAGCGGTACCGCTCCTTCGCCGAGGTGGGAGTGCGGGACCTGAAATCCTACAACGCCCTGGCCGAGCGCACTGAGGGGATGAAGAAAATGCCCTCGGTGGTGGTGGTCATCGACGAGCTGGCCGACCTGATGCTGGTGGCCGCAAAAGAGGTGGAAGAGTCCATCTGCCGTGTGGCCCAGATGGGCCGCGCCTCGGGCATGCACCTGATCATCGCCACCCAGCGTCCCTCGGCCGACGTCATCACCGGCCTCATGAAGGCCAACATCCCCAGCCGCATCGCCTTTGCGGTCCAGTCCTCTCTGGAC
The DNA here is from genome assembly GCA_018374635.1 of Clostridiales bacterium. Taxonomy (GTDB): domain Bacteria; phylum Bacillota; class Clostridia; order Oscillospirales; family Oscillospiraceae; genus Pseudoflavonifractor_A. The sequence continues at coordinate 1,187 of JAHAEW010000138.1, read as the reverse complement.
TCCCGCATCATCCTGGACACCACCGGCGCGGAGAAGCTGGTGGGCCGGGGCGATATGCTCTACTTCCCCCTGGGCTCGGGCAAGCCCCAGCGGGTGCAGGGCTGCTTCATCTCGGACGAGGAAGTGGCCAGCGTGGTGGAGTTCGTCAAGCGCAGCGGCACCGCGGAGTACGACGAGGAGGTCCTCCACGAGATCGAGCAGAACGCCGCGGCCAAGGACAAGGGGAACAAGGGCGGCGGAGAGAGCGCCGTCGACAGCTCCGAGGACGATTACGACGAGCTCCTTCCCAATGCCATTGAGGTGGTGGTGGAGACCGGCATGGCGTCGGTGTCCATGCTCCAGCGGCGGCTGAAGCTGGGCTATTCCCGGGCGGCCCGCCTGGTGGACCAGATGGAGGAGAAAGGCGTGGTGGGTCCCTTTGAGGGGTCCAAGCCCCGCCAGGTCCTCATCTCCAAGGCCCAGTGGCAGGAGATGCAGTATAAGCAGAACATGCCGGCCGGGGCCTCTCCCATGTCGGAGCCGGTGCCCGAAGAGCTGGAATTTGAGCGGGATGCCATCGAACAGGCGCCCCCCTTTGATCTGGACGACTGAGGAGGCAGCGAGTATGGAGTGGAGAGAGTGCACACAGCAGGATGAACAGGCGGTGCTGGAGGGCCTGCGTGCTTACAATCAGCCCTATATCGGCACGAGTACGGACCTCTCCCAGTGTGTGGAGGAGGACGGCCGGGTGGTAGCCGGGATTTTGGCCCGTCTGCTGGGGGACTGCATCTATGTGGAGATCCTCTGGGTGGACGAGTCCCTGCGGCACCGGGGCGTGGGGCGGGAGCTCCTCGCCCGGGTGGAGGAGGCGGGAAGGGCCCGGGGCGCCAAGCGCATCGAGCTGGACACCTTCTCCTTCCAGGCCCCGGAGTACTACCCCAAGCTGGGCTTCCGGGAGTTCGGCCGGGTGGAGCCCTACGCCGGCACCCATGGCCGGTACTACTTTATCAAGGAACTGGACTGAAAAAAGCCGCCTGCGGGCGGCTTTTTTGCGTGCCGCATCGGTTCGCCACGCGAAGCGCCCGGGACCCAATCGGTCCCGGGCGCTGCAGTCTGTCAAAGAACCTCGCCAGCGGCGGGGTTCTTCTGGTATAATAAAGAAAAGGGGGATTGAATATGGAGAACTGGAAAAAGGATTCCCGAAAAGA
>JAHAEW010000028.1 GCA_018374635.1 Clostridiales bacterium | reverse complement strand
CAGCGTGCGGCAAAGTGCAGAGAGGGACAAGCCAGGGAGCGACCGCCGTCACGGCCGTGTCACCCCTGTGTGCCGGTTTCGGGGCAGGGGTGGGGCAGGCCCCCTGAAACGGGATTTTGGCGGCGTTGGGCCGCGTGTGGGCAAGTGGTTCCTGGGCGGGAGTGTCACGGAAAATCTGCCCTCCCAGAGTAGCATGAATTCCAGAGAGAAAAGGCCTCCGGGGGCCCGATTCTGGGTTCTCCGGAGGCGTTCGATTTTAGTACTAGGATAAAGGACCGACGTCGGTGAACCGCCGCCGGCCCAATCACAACGCCCCGCAGTGCGGGGCGTGCCAAGGGGTTGCGGGATTTCGGCTCAGACCAAGCTTAGGTGGTCGCTGAAGGCGGAGTTCGAAGTTTTAGGTGGTCGGTAGTATTGAGAAAGGCAGTGTTACCAGCTGGTTCCAGCCTTTTTGACCGCCGCTGTGGGGGCGTTTGGGCTGGGGACATCCTTCCACGCCGGGGTACGCAAATCCTGCGCCACATAAAACAAAGATAGGGTCTTTTGCGCTGGACGGGAAATGATACGTTGTAACAAAGAAAAGGCAAATGATAATGTTCTGTTAACTCTGCGTCGTTGGCCTAGCTATTTCTCCTCTTCTGCGGTATGTTGTGTTGCTGCAAAGGAGGTAATAAGCCATGGCAAAACGTAGAGCCAACGGGGAGGGAAACCTCCGCAAGCGCAAGGACGGTCGCTGGGAGGGCCGGTACACCGCCGGCCGCGACCCGGAGACGGGCAGGGCCATCTACAAGAACGTCCTGGGAAAAACCCAGGCAGAGGCCAAGGCCAAGCTGAAACAAGCAATCGAGGAAGCGAAAGGACTGGACACGGCCAAGGTTGGCCGGTACACGGTGGGGCAGTGGATGGAGGTGTGGTTTGAGCACTACGCCAAGATAAAAGTACGGCCATCCTCCCACCAGACCTACCGGGGCTACATCGACAACCACATCAAACCCAACATTGGCAAGGTCCCCCTGGAAAAACTCACTCCTCTGGAATTGCAGAAGTTCTACAAGAAGCTGCTGGAGCAGGGAAGGGCAGGCCGGCTGGAGTCCAGGCACCAGGCCAAGGGGCTGAGCCCCAAGACCGTGCGGAACATCCACCAGATCATCTCCTCTGCGATGAACTTAGCCAGGGAGCAGAAACTGATCACCGCAAATCCTGCGGAGGGCTGTGCCCTGCCCCGGCTGGAGCACAAGGAGATGAAAACCCTGCTGGTGGAGCAGCTCCAGTCCTTCCTGAGAGAGTCCAAGGACAGCGGCGTGTTTGAGCTCTACTATCTGGAATTGGCTACTGGGCTCCGCCGGGGAGAACTTCTCGGCCTGAAATGGGTGGACATTGATTTGGAGCGGGGTGACCTCCGGGTACGGCGGCAGATCGCCCGGATCAACGGCGAGGTGGTGGAGGCGCCCCTGAAAACGAAAAACGCCTACCGCACCCTGCCGCTGGCAGAGGATACGATAGGCGTTCTGAAAGCACAGAAACAGAAAACAGGAGACAGCCCGTGGGTGTTCCCTAGCCCCACCGGCAGGCCGATTTCACCGGACAGCGTGCTGCACATGCTCCACCGGGTGCTGAAACGGGCAGGGCTACCTCGAGTGAGGTTCCACGATTTGCGTCACACATTTGCCACCCTGGCCCTCCAGAACGGGGTGGACGTGAAAACGGTATCCGGAATGCTGGGGCACTTCTCGGCGGGGTTTACCCTGGACACCTACGCCCATGTGACCACGGCCTCCCAGCGCCAGGCGGCCAAAACGATGGGCAGTATCCTCTCCGGCAGTCTCCAGCCCTGAACGCTCCGAGATCCCGTATGGGTCACGGTTTGGGTCAGATAAAAACGGCAAAAATAATCATCCAGAAAAAATGATGAAAACAAGAGAAAACCCGTCAGAATCCATGGATTCTGACGGGTTTATGGTTGCGGGGGATGGATTTGAACCACCGACCTCCGGGTTATGAGTTTCATTATAAGAAACCCATAATCCGGAGGTCGTTTTTTCATTTTTCCCAGTAATATCAATGCTTGCAGGCTCTTATTGCAAAACGGACCAGGTAAGACGATTTTGTTATGTTTTCCCTTCCTTTTTTAATCGTTTTTTCCCGCTTTGCAAATCTATTGCAAATGCGATTTGCCTTAGTGTTGTTTGAAGTCTATCGAACAAAAATAAATTATCTTGTTAGGAGAATTATACATGATGTGTAAGGTTATTTCAATCATCAATCAAAAAGGCGGAGTGGGTAAAACTACCACCACCCTGAATCTCGGCGCTGCACTGTCTGACTCCGGAAAACGTGTGCTGCTCATTGACAGCGATCCACAAGGAAATCTGACTGCTGCGATGGGGTACACCCCTGCTGAACTGAAATACACACTGACTAACCTCTATCTGGCTGCCGTTGACTACCCCGAAGATCTTGCCATGCACATCGACCGTGCGCTGCTCCAGACCTCCTGCGGCCCCGACCTGATTCCAGCAAACCGCCGTCTAAGCGACGCATGTGCCAGGCTCCAGGTCTTGCAGGCGGCGCAGTACCACATAATTGACGGAGACGAGCGCATCTGCAAAAAGATGATGGAACGAATTGTCACTTCCCTATGCAGCAAGTATGACTACATCATCATCGACTGCGGTTTGAAACACGGAATATTGACTTTCAATGCTTTGGCCGCCTCCGACTACTGCATCATCCCTGTTCAGTCTCACTTTCTGGCCAGCGAAGGCGTCCCTGACGTTATGGACATTATACGGCATACAAAGGCAAGGTACAATCCACGCCTGCAAATTGCCGGGATTCTGTTGACGATGTACCAATCCCGTCCTCAGCTCTGCCGAAGTGTGAGATCAAGTGTGGAGGAAGTCTATGGGGGCGATATCCATGTTTTCGAGCGCCCCATCGAGTATTCGATCAAAGTTGCGGAGTGCCCGGCGGCCGGGCAGAGCATCCTGACCTATGCGCCTAAAAACGCCGCTGCGGACTCTTACCGCAGCTTGGCCCGGGAGGTGTTGAGCCTTGGCTAAAACGAGTATGGATGCTGTGCTGAAGCGCCGGATGGCAGCCTCACATCAGGCGTCTGAACTCCATGCCAGTGATGACGCCTATCAGCAGATATTCCAGCGGGCGCCCCCGCCGGTTCCAGCCCAAATCTGCGAATTATCGCTGGACAAGCTCAACTCCTTTTTTACAGCGGACATTGGCTTCAAACTGTACCCTCCCATCAAGCTCAAAGCCTTTGCGCAGCAGCTGAAAGAGGAAGGTCTGTTGATTCGTATTATAGTCCGCCGCATCCCCGGTACCGACCGCTATGAGATACTGGCCGGCCATAACCGGGTCGAGGCCGCCAAAATCAACGGATGGGCAGCGATTGGGGCGGAGATCGTGGAGGCGGACGACGCGCGCGCAATCACGATTGCCACAGTTACCAACCTGATTCAGCGGCAAGACCTGAGCATTATGGAGCGCGGCAAGGCGTACAAGGCACTGCTGGACGCAAAAAATCAGCAGGGACACCGCTTTGATCTTGGAGATGAAACCTTTGGCGATTCTCGCCAAAGGTATAACGCACGCGCGCTGGTGGCTGAGTTCTTTGGTGTGACAGAGTATGAAATCCGCAAGGTCATCCGGCTGACGCAGCTGATTCCCGAGCTGCAGGATATTCTGGAGAACACTCCCAAGCAGCTCAACCTCGCCTGTGCGTACTTGATGGCGGACTATGATATGGAAAGCCAGGCCGCTTTTGTGGAGATATGCAGCGTTGAGGGCTACCAGATCAACAAGTCCACCATGCAATACATCGTTCGCACCTGCCCTCCCCCTGCCGCACAGAAGCAGGCTGTTTTTGCCGCATGGCGGGAAGCCCGGTCCAAGGCGGAAAAAAAGTTGACAGCCCCACCGAAAAAGATCACCTTTGACCGCAGAAAGTTTGCCCCCTATCTGGACAAGCTGGGCAGCGACCAGGAAATTGAGGCGCTGTTTCTGCACTTCTTGCAGGAATGGGCGAAATCGACTATAATATCATAAAAAGTTATAATCATTGCTTGATGGAGGAATTCAGAATGAGTGATTTAATCGCAAGCGAGTATAAATGCTTCGAGGACATTAAACGGACACGCCCGGACGGAAGTGAATACTGGTGTGCCAGAGAATTGGCTCCGGTGCTTGATTATAATAAGTGGGAGAACTTCCATAAGGTCATCAAGCGCGCCATGATCGCCTGCGAGAACAGCGGGTATGATGTTGTTCACGATTTTCCCGAGGTCAGGAAAATCGTAAATGCCGGAGCAACCACGAAGCCCATCCTGGATTACGAGCTTTCCCGCTACGCCTGCTATCTGATTGTGCAGAATGGCGATCCCCGTAAAGAAGTGATCGCTTTAGGCCAGACCTATTTCGCCATCCAGACCTATCGCCAGGAGGTGGCCGACCGCTTCAATCAGCTGGATGAAGACAGCCGCCGCCTAGTTGTGCGCGGCGACATTAAACAGTGGAATCAACTGCTTGCCGAAACCGCCAGGAATGCCGGTGTTATCACAGCTGAGGAGTTCGCGCTGTTTCAAAATGCAGGATACGTAGGGCTTTATGGCGGAATGACTGTAGACGATATCCATAAGAAAAAAGGACTGGCCATTGGCCAAAAGATTCTTGACTATATGGGAAGTACAGAACTGGTCGCAAACCTGTTTCGTATTTCCCAAACGGAAGAAAAACTCCGGAAAGATGAGGTCAGTGATGCCGCCACTGCGACGGCGACCCACCATTCTGTCGGGAAAGAGGTAAGGGCTGCCATTGAAAAAATCGGAGGTACCATGCCCGAGAACCTGCCCACCCCTGAAAAGAGTATTGCACAGTTAGAAAAGGAGCAGATGGAACGTCTTAAACAGAAGGCATTGGACGAACAACTCATGCTGGATGAATAAAAAGGTAAACAAGGTCAGCTTTCCCGGAGCTTGGCGCCGCATACTGCGGCGCCGGGCTTTTTTTATGCTTGTCCGAAAAGAGGTGTCTAGCAATGAACAAGAATTTATGCAACCCCTTCGATGACTCAGCCCCGGAGCGTCTGCGGCACATGGGCCTTCTTACCGCGGAGGGAATCCCAGAACAAGACGCCCTCGCAGTCATAGAGAGGCTCTATGCCGGTTTGTTTTATGATGCGCTCTTTGATTTCTACGACGATGTGGGCAATGTAAACGCCATATGCCTTGAACTGGCGGAGCGGCTTGGCACAGAAAATCCCAGACGGTCTTTTTTGAATATCTGTTCGGCCTATGACGCGATATACCTCGCTATTCCGGAGCCTGTTTGGTGGATGGCTGGAAACCTAGATCTGATTGCACACTTTTCAGCGGGATTTATCAAACGGCTTACAGACTTAATACAGAAAGCAGGGTGATGTCATGATACGAGCAATCAAAACCTATGTACCACCGGGACAACCGGCTCCTTTATCGGCCTTTCTCGTCTCCCTGGATGAGAAGCTGCGGCTGAAACTGCTCCGGCAGATATTCCAGCTCTCTCAGATCCCGCTGTGTGATCTGAAAGAACCTCACTACAAGCATTTTGTACTGGAAAAATACAGCCAGTTCTACGAACTACGGGAAAAAAGCAAGATCCTCGTCCGAATCATTTTCACGATACAGGACGGGGATATTATTTTGCTCACGCCTTTCATCAAGCGGCAGCCCCGGGACACCATGAAGGCGTTGGAGCAATCCCTCAAGATACTTGCAAATATCCGGGAGTCCCCGGAGTTTGCGGTAAATTTTAATGTACTGGAGGAAGTAAAATGAAAAGAGACCGATGTGCAGTATTCGCGATCGCGGCTGCGGCGACAGGAATTGCCGCTATGGCCGCCCTGTTCATCAAAGGGAGGAAAAACGCTGTATGAAAAAACGGATTGTCTTATTAACTATGGCATTGCTGATGGTTTTGCCCATGAATGCATTCGCGCTGGAGGTCCCCACGGAAACCGTTGTGCAGAACCTCAACGGCAGTCAACAGGTGGTCAAGACCTATACCATCGCTCCCGGTGATGATCCGCAGGAATTGATCGAAGAACCGTTTGAACTGGAAGGCTACCTCTACACCTTTGCGGATATCGTCAAGGTGGAAAATCATGTAGAGGAGTCCAAGCAGCATACGGAGACTGTAACGGTAGAGACCTCCAAGAAAGACCTGTCCGTGATTTTGGAGCAGCTGGCCCCCACACTGGAATACGATGATGGCCTGTATTCCGGCACTCTGTCGCTGGACCACACCAGCCTTCATACGGAAGCTGCCGGCTATGCAAGCAGAAGCTCCACCCTATCGGAGACAAAGACGATTGGCCCTCTGGATCGCAACGATATGTCCTATGTCCCCGCGACCACCGTCAAAAACGGCGTCACACTGAACTTGGCAAATGTAGATTGGCAGGTCATCGGGACTGATCTTGTGGGAGACGTGCTCGCCCCATCCTCCTATCAGGCGGTGGCTACCTACACAGGAAAGTCTTACTACAGCGCGGCAACGGGGTATATCACCACAGTGGAATATACAGGCGAGGTCACCCGTGACGGGGTGGAGAGCGTTACCTATGAACTGACGTATCTGGGAACGGAAGCCCCTGCTGGGAGCGGAGTAATCAGCGCTATTGGAGAGGGGTTGTCTACAACATGGCCCTTCCTTCTGGCCGGTGGCGGCCTGATTGCCGCTGCTATCCTTGGTATCTTGCTTTTCCGCTCCAGAAGGCGGTTCCATTCGCTGCAGGCTACACAGGAGGAAGTGGAAAACGATTATGAGGAACAGGAGGAAGAAAAGACATGAAATATGTAAAGCGCCTTTTATCTGCGGCACTAATGGCAACTACGGTACTCTCTTTGACCGTCAGCGCCCATGCGGCGGATTACTCGTTTACAACGGATGCTCCGGCCGACTATTATCCGTCCAGCGCCTATGAAGACGTCTACGGGTCACACTACAACTATGGCGGGCCGAATGTGGTGGATTATCAGACCCCAGAACTGGAATTTGGCGTCCTCTCCACCACGCAGACCGGAATTATGGAGCGGGCACGGCTTCCCGGCCTTCAGGGAGAGGTGGCCACTGTGACCGGAGGCGGCTACGGGATAGGATCGGGCATCACGGAAATTGCGGATATTCCCGGTCTGGATGATTTCCCGGTCATTACGCAGCCGGCCTACACCAGCACAGAAGGCATGGAACGCTCGGACGGCAGCATCGGGACCCTCAAGATTCCATCCCTGGGGATCAACATGAAGGTGTGGGAGGGCGAAACCAGTGCCAGTATGCGAAAAGGGCTTGGTCATTATTCCTCCACGTCTGCTTGGGATGGAAATGTTGCCCTTTGCGGACATAACAGAGGGGCGCGCTATGTGATCGGCAATATCAAGGATCTGGAGATTGGAGATACGATCACCTATACCACTGTTTATGGCACCCGTACTTATGCCGTCTCCATGGTCAAAACAATCTCCAGCACAGACTGGAGCTACCTCCAGTCAACGGCGGACAACCGCATCACTCTCACGACCTGTTTGGCGAACCACCCAGAGAAACGGGTCTGCGTCCAAGCCGTCGAAGTCAGCTGACCCCCTTGCATCGCAAAGGCTTTCGGGGAGGTGCTCTGTTGTCCTGTTTTGGCGGTGCAGGGATTTAAAATAATTCTTTGACAGCGGCAATTTTCTGTATTATGCTCAGAATATCCGAAAGGAAATTTTGAAACAAAGGAGCGTCGAAGCATGGTACAGAAACCAAACCGAAAGCCGAAGTACGACGCCATCAAAATGCGTATGGACCTTACGTTCGATGTTCCCGCGGAACTGGCGGAGCAAATCGAACTGTGGGGTATCTATCAATTTGAGCGCTGCGTCTACGAGGAGGAGCGCAGGCAGTTATCCCTAAGTGCCTGCACCACTCTCTACCGGAAGGGGGCGTGACAGTATGAAAAAAGTTCTGAGCGCCGCGCTGTGTGTCGTACTAACCTTGTCACTGAGTATCCCAGCGTTAGCGGCAGAGTCCGTCAGCGAAGTTGAAACCGCCGCCGATTATCTCTTCCAGCACGGAATTATGCTTGGCGACCAGAATGGTGAAATGCAGTTGGAGTCTGGTCTGACCCGGGCCCAGCTGGCCACAGTCCTGACCCGCCTGACCGGAGATCTGGAGCATATCCAGACGGACCTGACGTATTATACCAGTCAATGCAAATTTCCGGATGTACCGGAGTGGGCAAAACCCTATGTGGGCTACTGCTATGTCAATGGCCTGATGGTCGGCTATGACACCGGAGAATTTGGCGCTGATGACGGCGTGACGCCTGCGGCGGCCTGCACGGTCGTCCTGCGGTATATGGACTTGTCTGATGTTGATTGGGACTATTCCACCGCTTGCCAAACAGCCCTCAATGTGGGCCTGACCACAGCGGAAACGATAAAGAAGGCCGAAGTAACCCGCGGCGATCTGGCCGTCATGATCTACCGGGCACTGGTCGATCCGGAGCGTGAGGCTCCTGCAGCCGAAAATGAGGATGCCGTGAGAATCGGGAGCTATAAGGGGTCCTCCCTCCCCGCGGGAGAACGCAGTTCGCTGATCATCAACAATGCCGGAACGGGATATACCGTGGCGTCCAGCGACCCGTCTGTTCTTGATGTGGAGCAGGTGGCCGACAACTGGGTTGCGGTTGCAAAAGCCGCCGGCACAGCCATCATTACTGTCACAACCACTGGCGGAGAAAAAGGATCGCTGACTATTACAGTGACAACCAGCAGTGATCCCGCCCCCTCGCCCTCCACTGACCAAACGGTAGATTTGGACGCCAACATGGAAATCCGGGAAGAAATCATCGCTCTGGTCAATGAAGTCCGGGTTGAGAACGGCGTGCCGGAACTGGCCGTCAATCAATCCCTTATGAACGCTGCACAAGAGTCTGCTTCCAGACATTATACTTGGCATCACAATAAAGAAGAGTGCTTGCTTGTGCTTGCTCATGGTTATCCCTATGGATTTGGAGGAAACCTTACCGTTTTTACTGGTGCTTCTGAGCAAACTGCGGCCCAAACTGCCGTAGATAACTGGCTCAACTCTCCTGGTCACTTCCAGACAATGATTGATCCGGATGGTGACTGTATCGGAGTCGGTGTAGAACGATATGAAGGTGTTACCTACTGTTTTCTTTATATCGGTGTGCCGGGTTCATACAATTTTTATGGGTAATAGCTTCAAGCACATCTTACATGAAAGCCTTCCAGCAAAATTGCTGGAAGGCTTTTTTCAAACCATTTTTTGAAAAGGAGTGCGCTGTATGAAAACTTTAGAGCAAGTCCGATCCGTACAGCAACGTCTTATTTCGTTGCTGCTAACACTTATATGTTTGTTGGGTCTCGTACCTACTACGGCTTTCGCCGCAGCCACCAGTGTTCCCAGCACTATCACGATGGAGGACTGCACCCATAACGGCGTCCATTATGAGTCGCCAGCGCTTGACACCTGCTGGCTTCATCAAATGCGTTTTGATTATAGCGGGAACAGCATCATCGGTTTTTGTGCGGATCACGACAAAGAGATGGGCTGGTCCCTGGAAGGACATAAGTGGGATAGTCCGCAGCCGATTAACGACCCTACGGTCAAGATCATGATGGCTTACTACTATGCTCACTCCAGAGGGATCTTTACTGACCAGGCCAAAGCGCTTGGCGTGGATCAGGTCTGGGGATCTGATTACACCTGGACCATGAACGCCTGGGTACAGGCTGTGATCTGGCGCTATAAGCAAGGTACCCTGAACGACCCGGCGGCGGTATGCGCCGAAGAGCTCATGTACGTCTACAACAATCTGCAGCATACCAGCTACACCAGCATTGACGAGGTCGTGGATGGGATGTCCCTCCGCGAGCGTGCTCAATACATTCTGGATCTTGGCGAGCAGGGTGTTTGGGGTGAGTGCGAAGCCTATCAATATGATTATGCCGGCCCTGGCTCCAGTACCCATCCTGCCGATAGAGTCCAGTCTATCATTATTGGCGATTTAACAGTTACGCGTCAACAATACAAATTAACCATCAGGAAGGTCGATTCAACCAATCCCAACAAGGGGCTGCCTGGCGCGCGATTCCTTGTGCAGAGCAGTAACGGCGCTTACTCCAAAGAAGTTGTTACTGGCAGCGATGGGACTTGTACTGTAGAGTATTTGGATGCTGACACCTACTCCGTCACGGAACTGGCCCCCCCGGAGGGCTACGAAATCGACAATGCGGGCCCGCAATATGTTGTCCTTCCAGGAGACAGCGGTACCACCGTTACAGTCACCTTTACCGATACCCCGGAAATCACTGGGACGGGCAGCATCCGTAAAGTCGATGCCGACGATCCCTCCAAGGGACTCGCCGGCGCGGTCATCAAGATTGAAGGCGTAGACAACAGCTTTACAGGTACTTATGTGACCGGCTCTGGCGGCTATCTGGAGGATGTCCCTTGGGATACCATGCCCATCGGGTCATTTGTGGCGACGGAGATCACTCCACCGAATGGGTACACCCTCAGCGATGACCCGGATAAAAATAAACAGGAATTTTTCTGGGATGGCAAAACTGATGTAAATTTAGTTTTTGAGGACGATGCGAAGGTCAAGATCAAATTTTTAAAGCTGGATGATTCGGAGAAACCGCTGGAAGGAGCGGTTTTTAATATTTTTAAGGACTGGCAGCTCATCGGCACAGAAGCTACTGGGCCGGACGGGACTATTACTGTTCCCAACATCACCGCAGGAACCTTCGCCTTCATCGAGGTGTCCGTGCCGGAGCCGTTCGCCAGGCTCCAGGACCCTGTTGTTGTCCATGTGGATCAGGCTGACGTAGACGGCGGCGGGACCATCTCCGTGACCGCTGTGGACCAGAGGCTGCCAAACCTGACTATTCTCAAGCAGGACGGGCAGACCAAGGAAGTGATCCCCGGCACCACCTTTGAAATCAAGGGCGTCCATCACGGCTACCATCAGGATGTGGTGACTGGAGAGGACGGCACCGCGACACTCACGGGCATCCCTGTTGACACCTACGAAGTGACCGAAAAATCGGTCCCCGATCCCTGGGTCGTTTCCGATGAGCCGACCCAGATCATTTGGCTGGGGCCGGGTGCTGATTCTCAGCTCATTTTTGATAATCTCAAGCAACCGCAGCTCACCATCGCCAAGGTGGATGCGGACGATCCGGATACCAAGATCCCCGGTACCGTTTTCACTCTCAAGGGCATGGACAGCGATTATCAGAACGATGTCACCACCGGGCAGGACGGCACCGTTACCCTCCGGCTGGCCCCAGGGACTTATGAAATCACGGAGAAATCCGTCCCATCGCCTTACTATCTGCCGGACAAGGACGCCGACCGTACCCAGACAATTTCCTTAATTGCCGGAGATGAAAAGGAACTGGTATTCAAAAACCACAAGGCCCCGGAACTCACAATCTATAAGGAAGATTCCATCGCCGGCGCTCCTGTTGAGGGGGCGCGTTTTCATGTCACCTACACCTCCACAGGTGAGGCCGCAGACGCCCCGGAGAGCATCGACTTTGGTGAGATCCTGACGGACTCCAATGGCGAGATCAAGCTCCATGAACAGGGCAAGCGCCTCTACCCGGGCGAGTACACTGTCACGGAGGTGGAGCCGGCGCCTGGCTTCCAGATGAAGGAGCCTACCACGCAGAAAGTCATCCTCCACGGCGGTGAGAGCAAGACCGTCACCTTCCAAAATGTCCCTCTTAACGCCATCATTGTTGAGAAATATGACAGCGTCACCGGCGAAGCTCTGCCTGGCTGCACGTTCCAGCTGCGCTATCTTGGCGGAACCAGCGGAACGGGTGGGACGATTATCAGCCAGAAGGTGACCGGCAGAAACGGCACCGCCATCTGGACCGGACTCAAGAGCGGCACCTATATTTTGGAGGAGATCGACCCTGGAGACGGGTACAGCATCATCCAGTCCTCTGAAACCATTTATCTGGCAGACAGTGGGGAACAAAGTGTGGTGACTGTCCGCTTTGAAAATATGCCGGACGGCATCCTCCTGATCCGGAAGGTCTGCTCTGTCAATCCCAGCGTCACTCTGCCCGATGCGGAATTTAAGGTCATGTATGCGGACGGTACCCTGATCGGTGACAGCAACGGCATTTACCGGACGGACGAAAACGGTGAGATCCGCATTGAGGGCCTGAAGCCTGGAAAAAGCGTGGTCGTCACCGAAACCGCGGCCCCTCCGGGCTACCTCATTGATACCCAGTCGCAGACGATTCAGATCAAGGAGGGCCGCACCGTCAGCCTGACCTTTAAGAACCAGCCCAAGGGCTCGTTGATCATCCAGAAACGGGACAGCGCCACAGGCCAGCCTCTCCCCGGCGCGGAGTTCCGCGTGACCACCGCCGCTGGCTGTGAGGTGGGCCTGGACGGTGTGATTGGCGATTCTACGCTCACTCAGAACGGTATTTTTACCACCGATTCGGCGGGTGAAATCCATATTTCCAACCTGGCTCCAGGGGCATATGTCATCTCGGAGATCAAGAGCCCGTCGGGGTACGTCATAGACCAGGCATCCACCAATGTGGTCATCGGTGAGAACGGCGACACCCAAACTGTGGTCATAACCAATTCCAAGGCAGGCTCTCTCATCATCGACAAACTGGATTCCCTGACGGGTGAACCCCTGGAGGGCGTGACCTTCCTTGTCACCGACAGCTCCGGCGCTGTGGTAGGCCAGAGCAACGGCGAGTATATCACCGATGAAAATGGCCGCATCGTGATTGAGGGCCTGGAGCCCGGCACCACGATCACCGCCCGGGAAACCAAGACACTGGAGGGCTATGTCCTGGACACCGCCCCAAAGTCCATTGAGATCAAGGCCGGCACGGTGCAAACTTTGCGGTTTTATAACCAGAAGCAGGGAACGCTGGTCATCCGAAAGCTGGACAGCGTGACCAAGGAGCCGCTGGCTGGGGTGGAGTTCGAGCTGACCTACGCGGACGGCGGTTATGTGGACGATGCCAACGGCCATTTGTCCAGCAAGGGCCTCTACACAACGAATGCCAATGGCGAGATCCGCATTTCCGGCGTCACGGGGACCATCGTGGTCAAGGAAACCAAGACCATCGAGGGGTACACCATCGACCCGGCAACGCAGACTCAGACAGTGACAGTCAATCCGGAAGACACGCAGACGATCACCGTCTATAATGACCCCGTCGGCGGCGTGGAAATTATCAAGGTAGACCAAAACCGGACCTCTACGCGAATCCCCAACACGACCTTTGAGATCCGCAAGATCGACGATGAATTGGTGGATACCATCACCACAGACCGCAACGGCAGGGCCTATCTTGCCCTGGAGGATGGGGCCTACTATGCGGTGGAGATCGAGGCAAACCCGGATTACCGGCTGAACGACACCCCGCATTACTTTGACGTCGAGGACGGGAAGGTAACGACGCTCCGGATCACCAACCAGAAAAACTCGGGTATCCTCATTCACAAAATTGACAGCGTGACCGGCGACGGCATCTACGGCGTGACGTTCCTCCTCTATGATGAGGGCAAAAATCCTGTCGGCGAGTTTGTCACCGATGACGACGGCTATATCTACATCACCGCCGATGATCTTCCGGATGGGGCAAACACCAGCGGGCGCTTTTATGTGAGAGAGTTGGAGGCCGCAGAGGGCTACGAGCTGGACAAGGAGTACAAGACCATCTATGTCCGGCCCGGCAAAACAGCCGAGATTGAGTGGGAAAATACGCCTATCACCGGCCAGATCCAAATCTACAAGTATGCCGCTGAGTATAACGAGGTGACCGGCACTCCGGCCGGTACCCCGCTCCAGGGGGCGGTCTATGAGATCAGCAACGCGCGTACTGGGAAGGTCGTGGACTACATCACCACGGACGCCAGGGGCGTCGCGGCCTCCAAGCCGCTGCCTCTAACTCGCTACAAGGTCGTAGAGGTCACGGCGCCAGCCTATTGGCAGGTGGATTCCACTGTCCACGACGTAACGCTGGAATACTCCGGCCGGATCATCAAGCTCAGCGCCTACGATAAGCCATCCAACCTGGGGGTGACCATCACCAAGCGGGGCAATGCCTCCGTCCTGGCCGGAAGCTCCATGCGGTATGACTTCACTGTTGCCAACACCAGTAATGTCGCACTGGAAAATTTCTACTGGCATGACCGCATTCCCACTGACGCCGCAGCAGCCACCGTGCTGACCACTGGCACCTACAGCGCCCGGCTCAACTACCGTATCCTCTACAAGACGAACTACCAGACCAGCTATCAGGTGCTGGCGTCCAACCTGCTCACCAGCAACAACTATTCCTTTGCGCTCAGCGCGATCCCCAAGCAGGCCGGAGAGGTTGTCACGGACATCTATTTTGACTTCGGCAAGGTGCCGGTTGGCTTCCAGTCGGTCGCAGGCCCCACGCTGACCGTCAATGTCAGCGGAACGGCGGCAAACGGGTATCAGCTGGTCAACCGGGCGGATGCCGGCGGCAAATACCAGGGGACTTGGCAAACCGCGCAAGCCAGCTGGGTGACGATCATCCAAAGACTCTGGAATATCCCTGAACTCCCCAAGACCGGCTATTAAATCCGACAAGGGGCGGCCCCGATGGGACCGCCCCTCTCAATATTATCTTAAAGCGGAAATCTTTGGGCTTCTACCAGATTTCTTTCAAATTCCGCAATTTCGGCCTTGTCCGCTGGGCGCACAGCACATTTCCCACAGTCCGGACATTGCTCTGGCTGCACGTTCCCGCTGAACAAATAATGGCAGCGATCACAGACGAACACCAATTCCCTCACCTACAAGTGTAATTTTTTCTCATTATAACACGCGATTTGATGCTGAGCAAGCCGCGTTCTATACTAAGGAGCATTTTATGATGATTTATCAGAGTCAGTATGTGCCCTTTCTTCGCCTTTTGGCTGGAGTTCCCATTGTTGACGCAGACCACACACCGCACTTCCAATCCCTTGCCCATTATCTGTTGAAGTGTTTTGGGGAGCAGGGGCTGCTCAGTGATATGAGTAAAGACGAGATCAATCTGGCGGCGACGCTATCCGTCTACCACGACATTGGGAAATCCATGCTTCGTCCCACACTTCTCTATAAAACAGGGCCATTGTCGAAAGAGGAACAGGAGCAGGTCAAAAGCCATACCGAGTGGGGAGAATTTCTCATAGACCTGACGATCCCCGAGCTGCGCGGGACCACAACACATCGGTTTGCCTGCGAAATCTGCCGCTATCACCATGAGCGGTGGGATGGCAGCGGATACCCGGATGGGCTGCGGGGAGACGAAATTCCCCGGTATGTCCAGGTCATCGCCCTGGCTGACTGCTACGATGCACTGGTCGCGCCCCGCAGCTACAAGCCGCCTGTTCCCCACAAGGAAGCGGCCGGCATGATTCTTTCCGGAGAATGCGGCGCCTTTTGCCCCGCATTACTGAAGGCTTTTGCCGGGTGTGCGGATTGGGTTCAAATTGTAGTGTACGGTAAAGAATCTGATCCGTCTGGGTGTTGAACAGCGAGGCCGGATTCAACTCAATTTTTAAGAAGCGGGGCGGTATGTCTGCAAAGGCGTGCTGCTCCGCTTCCGTGTTCCGAGGAGGATTCCATGAAGAAATTATACCGGATCTATGTATCAAGCCTGGTGCTCTTATTGATGCTGTCCCTGGTAACAATGCCCGCCTTTGCTGCGGACGATATGTGGACGGTGGCAAACAAGATCATTGTGGATGTGTATACCCACATTGCCGGGATCAGCACAGTGTTGGCCGGCCTGATGTCGGCGGTGGCCGTCATTGGCGCCAAGCTGTCCAACAACCAGCACAAGGTCGATCAGGCGTGGGACTGGCTCAAGCGTATCTGGATCGCATGGGCAATTATTAACGGGATCGGGGCCTTCATCGCCTATGTCTCCCCATTCTTTTCCGGCTTGGCGACCCTGACGCCTTGAACGGCACGGTACATCAGATCCCCACTGGAAAACGTAAAAGCCGCAAATACCAGGAGGTTTTCAGATTGCAAGCTAATTTAAGCGCGAAGCGTGAAAACGCATTTGCCTATCAGAAAAGCAAAGTACAGGTCGGGCAACGACTGTTCATAGCGCCGGAGGACGCGCCGGACACCGACGCTGCGGACATTGTGCTGGAACACTGCTCGGTAGTACAGATTCCCGAAGCAGGCGACCAAATCATTGTTGAGCGGGAAAATGGCGAACGGTGTGCGGTGGATATAGACGCCTCGAATCGGGACCTTGCGTACTTTGGCACAATCGAAACAGTATTCGGCCCGTCTCAGTTTATCTTTCTGTCTGAGCATGATTTTTGGGAGTGGTGGGAATGGGAACTTCTTACCGTGGGAATGTGCCATATACTTTTTGACGACGACATGGGGTCCTATCCGACCAAAGAGAACATCGCCGCTACCAGATTGGTCTACGACATCGTGGCCAATGAGAATTTAGACTACCAGAATATGTGCTGCGCCGGCTGTCAGTACGCCTCAGAGAAGGGGGCGCCCAACACCCCCTGCCGGAAATGCCGGCGCATGGGAGACTTGGAGGACCAGTGGCAGGGAAACGTATCAAGACGGGAATGGCTCATGCGCCAGAAGAACGAGGAAACCGGCAAGTCCGAATGAGTACCTTTTGCCCATTGTGCAGCAGCGTGCAAAACCGGCAGTTCAGACGCACAGTTCATTCATCCGCAGGAATAGAGGAGCAGAGCGGCCATGCGTGGGTGTGTGACAGCGCGGCTCCTCCCGCTGAATACAAGCCGGCTCCGGCAGAAGGGGGGAAACGGATTGCTTGAGCTGATTTTTCAAGGCTTCATGGAGTGGGCCTATGGGCTTGTGATGGAGTGCTGGGAGTATTTCTCTTCGGCGCTTCTGGACATTATGAGTCTGGACTTTGCCTATTTAGAAACTCATGTGCCAATTATAAATGATCTGATGCAGGTATTGCTTGCGGTGGGATGGGCCCTGCTCATCGGAAACCTGGTGTTCCAGGCCGTGAAGAGTATGCTTTCCGGCCTGGGCTTTGAAGGGGAAGACCCAAAGCTGCTGTTTACCCGCACGTTTATATTTGCGTTTCTTCTTTTGGCCAGTCCGCAGATTTGCAGGATTGGCCTTGACATTACCTCCCGGATCATGGCCGCACTGGAAATCCCGGATGCTATCAATGTGACCTTGGTGGACGAGAGCATCTTCGGCAGTCTGACGGCGGCCTGGCTGCTGGTCATCATCTGCGGACTGATTATCATGTTCAAAGTGTTCCGCCTGATTTTAGAGATTGCAGAGCGCTATGTGATTCTCGCCATGCTGACTATTACCGCGCCGCTGGCGTTCGCTATGGGCGGAAGCCGGAACACATCGGAGATCTTCACCGGCTGGTGCCGGATGTTTGGCTCCATGTGTGTCCTGATGGCGCTCAATGTGGTTTTCTTCAAAATGCTTCTGTCCGTTCTTTCCACCATTCCCAGCGGCCTCGACGTGCTTCCCTGGATGGTTTTGATTATGACCATTGTAAAGGTGGCGAAGAAATCGGATGCCATCGTGACCCGCATCGGACTCAATCCGGCCATCACCGGAGACAATCTGGGCGTCCGCTTCCCCGGCGCACTTACCTACATGGTGATACGCGGCATGACCTCTCAGGTTACAAAGGCGGTCGGGAAGTCCGCGGGCAGCAGCGGAAAGGGCTCCTCCCCCTCTGCGCCGCCCGGCGGCAGCGGCGGCGGGCCCAGAAATCCCGGGCCAGCAGGTAGTGGGGGCGGTCCCGGCGTCAGCGCCGCAGGTTATTCCTATCAGAGCAGCCAGCAAAATGCCTCTAAGGAGACCGATCACCAGCAGGGGGTGTCTCAGCAAAACACCACCCAGCAGAGCGGCGCTGCACAGGCGGCATCGCAATCGTCGGCGGCAAGAGAGCAGAGCGTTGGCGCCGGCGGCGTAACCAGCCAGGTCAATCAGGACGGGGCCGCAGCCCGGCAGAGCAGGAAGAGCGCCGTTCCTCCCGGAACGCGCCGCTCTCCCAGCCACATCAAAGCCGGCCCATCTCCTGTCATTGGCGTACAAGTACCCGGGCAGCCGAATGGCGGTCCCGGGCAGGCTCCAGGTACAGTGCAGCCCGGCGCACCGGCTCAGGCTACGGCGCGGCAGGAACGCCGTCCCGACCCGCCGGGCACTACCGGAAGGCCAACAGGCAGACAGTCCGGCACGGCAGGAACTGCGTCCGGCTCTACATCCCGCTTTACACATACGGCAGCGCAGACGGTACATGGAGGAGATACTTCCGGCAGTGTGCAGACCTCTGAGCAAAACCATATCTCTGTAGGCCAACAGGCACGTGCCAGCACGCCGCCTCCCTCCGCATCGGTGCCGCCTCCCGGCGGCTCCCCTGGCGCTCACACCCCCGGCGGGCCTGCTCAGCAGCATGGGCCGTCTGTTTCTGGGGAAACCCGCTTTACCCATAGAGAAAAGGCTGTGGAACATACAGAACAGGCGCCGCCTGCTCCCACGTCAACGCAGACTCCCACGCCTCCCGCTGTCTCTCAGCCCGGCACGGCAGGAATGGGGGCCAGCCGCTTTTCTGAGCGGTCTGCCCATTCGCCACGGCCCGGCAGGAACAGCTCCTCAGGCGCGCCGGCTCCGAAAGAACCGCAGGCTTCCAGCCCGGTACGGCAGGAACCGCACGGGGCTTCCGCGCCGGCCCCGCCCCCGCTGCGTGGCGGGGCTTCCCGTCCGCACCCCGGCACGGCAGGAACACCGGCCGCCGGGCATCAGGCAGGACAGCCAGCCGGTGCGCAGGCCAGGCGGCCGGCGTCTATCCCCACCGCAGCAGACCCATTGAAAGGCAAACAGCCGACGTCTACTGTCCCGGCCTCTGAGAAGGGGCGCATAGCGCCAAAAGGAGGCTCGGGAGGTACGCTGAACGGGGCTGCAAGGTCGTCGAAACAGAAACGGGGGCCTGGGCATGGGAAATAAAGACCGTCAGCGTTCCGGCGCACAGACAGCAGCGGACCTGGCCCGGGCCGCCCGGGCCATCTATAACGTCATCCGGGCGGCACTGGCGGCGGGGCTCAAGGGCGCCGCCGTCGCTGCCGTCAAGGAGACGCTGCCCTTTCTGGTCAAGCTGGTTATCGGTATTCTGATCGCTGTCCTGCTCATCCCCATGCTCATCTTCACGGCGCTGCCGAACATTTTCTTCGGATATAGCGCCTCGGATACCCCGGCCGTGATGGATATGACCTCGCAGGCCCTTTCCATCGGCGGGGCCTACATGAGTATGGAGAACTTCGAGAACACGCAGGTGGACTCCGTAATCACCAGCCTAATTTCCGAATATGAGGAGCAAGGCGTTAAAATTGACCGGGTGGAAGTGGACAATTCCATGCGGGAGGAGGATCTGATGTGGCTTATCGCCATCAATTCGGCGGCCCATCAGCAAGACTTGAACACCATGAGCGCCGATCAGGTGCTTGAATTTTGCTCTTCCAAGCTGTCCACGTCTGTCTCCCTTTTGAGTGGAACAGAGACGACATTGAAGATCACGGTGGAGAGCCTCGATCCAGAGCAGATTATGGAGGACCTGGGCTTTGACACGGATGCAAAAACCTGGGCGGGCGCGCTCTATGAAACCCTGTTTGAAAGCGACGCGCTCAACGAATACGCAGACTATTTCGAGTCCTACAAGCCCGATTACAGCGGAGACGGCTCCTGGTCTGGGGAAGTTGAACACGGCACGAGCTATGGAAACGAGATCGACATATCCGGCTTTGTCAGCCCTGGCACCAAGAATAACCTGGATCTGGCCGCTTATGCGATCCAGGCATGGGAAAATAACTGGGGCTATGTCTGGGGCACCTATGGGAACGTGCTGACGGAGTCCCTGTTTGACTACAAGCTGCAGCAGTACCCGGAAGGCGTGGGCGATTATGAGGATTTTATCCGGGAAAACTGGCTGGGCCGCCGCACGGCGGACTGCATCGGCCTGCTGAAAGGCTACGCCTGGCTGGACACCACGGACATGACCATCGGCTATGCGGAGAACGGGGCTCCGGACTATGGGGCCAATCAGATGTATCAATATGTCAAGGAAAGAGGCGAAGCGGGAGAGGACTACGGCGGTATGGCCTCTCTGCCGGAGATCCCGGGCCTGATGCTCTGGAAAGAGGGGCACGCCGGCGTTTATATCGGCGGCGGCTACGCGATTGAGGCCATGGGCACCCAATACGGCGTAGTTAAAACGGAAGTGGACGGCCGCGGCTGGAAGGGCTGGGGAAAGCTGCCCTTCCTGGAATATCGGGAGGTTGAGTAAATGTGCATCACGACGAAGCTGCGTGTTTTGCGGCTGAAGTACAAAATCTCCTTGATGGAGCTCGCCAAACAGGGCGGCCTGTCCAACCAGCAGATCAGCCACATGGAATTAGGAGACATACCGAGGACCAAGCACAAGGAGCAGCTTGCGGCGGCCGCTCTGAGCAGGGTGATCGCCGCACGCAGAGCGTCCCTTGACAGTCTGGAGCGGGAATATCAGGCCAGCAAGGGGCAGCTTTTGACGCCTATGGAGGAAAACGACCATGAATTATGAAGTCTACCACATTCCCAACAATTTTACAGACGCCGGCCGGGTGATGGGGCTGTTTGAACTGCGTAATCTGGTAGAGGCGGTACTGCTGGCCCTTCCGGCCCTGTATCTGTGCATCGCTCTGCTCCCATTTTCCCTGACACCTAAAATCATCATCACGCTGTCCGTTGTCGTGCCCTTGGCTGGCATTGGGCTGATCGGGATCAGCGACGACAGTCTGACAAGGTGGCTGGCTGCGTGGTGGCGCTGGCGGCGGAGACGGAGAGTCCTGTTTTATCGAGGGGAGGCAAAATCGTGAATTTGAAAGAACTCATTTTTGGCGGCGGCGTCAAGCGCATGGACGGCGGCGGGGCCTACCGGGACAGCATCCAGGCGTGGCTCCCCATCAAAAACATCATTGGCGGTGTGGTCATCACCAAAGACAACCGCTTCATTAAGATCCTGGAGGTCCTGCCAGTCAACATTTATCTGAAATCAGCCAATGACCGTCAGAACATCATTTCCTCGTTTGCCGCCTGGCTGAAAATCGCGCCGGATGATCTGATGCTGGTGGCCCGCACTCTCCCGGCGGATACGGAGGAGTACGTGGAGCGGATGCGCCAGTATGCGGAGGCGGAAGAAAACGAGTCCTGCCGGGAGATGATCGAGGACAATATCCAGGAGATCGGCCTGGGAGTGGCCAGCAACGCGATCCGGCACCGCTTCTTTTTGGTGTTTCAGTATGAAGCGCGGATGAAAGCCAAGCGCAACACCGTCAGCGCCATTGTGCAGCGGCTCAATGAGGAGGCGGACACCGCCCGCCGCTATCTGGATGTGTGTGAGCTGGAAGTTCTGGAACCCCGCTACGCAGACGATTTCATCCTGAAGCTGCTCTACGAGATCATCAACAAAAAGACCAGCCGCCGTGTCCGGCTGCCTGAAGGCGTCTTTGACATGACGACCGCAGTGCATGGCATCTATGAGGAAGGGTGAACTGCAAGTTGCGGCCCACCCATCTTGGCGGTGCTCAGGGGGTAACTGCTTATGCGTTTTACCCCAAATTTCAAGCAAAGGAAGTGACCACTGATGAAAGAACAACAGCCGAAGAAAAAAGCGGCGGTGCTGAAGACAAAACCGGCGAAGAAAAAGGCGGCGCCCGCGGAGTCTGAAAGCAGACAGCCCGCATTGAAGCGTCTTCTCTTTGGCGAGGAAAAGCCGGATCTTACAGAACTGGAGGCCGGCTCCACAACCATTCTGGATATTCTCTCCCCCACAGCGGTGGACACCAAAAGCCGTGACTACATCGTAGTGGACGGCATTTTTCATGCCTATCTCTATGTGGCGGGCTACGGCTACTCCACCACAGTTGGCACCAGCTGGCTGGCCCCGCTGGTGGAGGCCGGCGAAGGCGTCAATCTGAGTTTTACAGTGCGCCGTCAGTCCAAAGACAAGATTCTGTCCAAGATCGCACAGACCACCATGCTCAACCGCTCCCGGATGCGGGATGTGGGCGACACCCGCCAGGACTACGAGGAGCTGGACAGCGCCATCAATTCCGGGCTTTACCTGAAGGACGTAATGAACCGCCAGGGAGAGGACTTCTACTATATGCACACACTCATTGAGGTCACAGCGGACGATCCGGAGACGCTGGAGCAACGGGTCACAGAGGTGGAAAAGCTGTGTGTCTCGGTGGATATGATCGCCCGGCGCTGCGACTACAAAAATGAGCAGGCGTTTTTAAGCTCTCTGCCGCTGCTGTCTCTGGACGCGGACATTGAGCGGAAATCCCGGCGCAACGCCCTGACCTCCGGGGTGGCCGCCGCCTTTCCCTTTGCTTCCTACGAGCTCAGTAACCGTAACGGCATTTTCCTGGGCCTCAATATGTATAACCGATCCCCGGTGTTCCTGGACCCTTACGATGATTACAAGTACACCAACGGCAACTTCTGGCTGGGCGGCACCTCCGGCGCGGGAAAGACCGTCACCCTCCAGTGCATGGGCGGGCGGCTGCGGGAGCAGGGGCGGCGGGTCATTTTTATCATTCCCAAGAAAGGACACGAGTACCGTCCGCTGTGTGAGCTGCTGGGCGGGCTGTACCTGCGCCTGTCTCCGTCCTCCCGGGACTGCCCCAACCTTATGGCGATCCGCCGCACCTCGCTGGACGCCTATTCCGGGCTGCGGGGCCTGACCGCCCGGAACGACAGTGTGCTGGCGGATAAGATCTCCCGGCTCATCATCTGGTATTCCCTCCAGAAGCGGGACCTCAGCGACGAAGACAAGAGCCTGCTGGATTCCTCCCTGGTGGAGTGCTACCGGCGGTATGGCATCGTCTTCGATAACACCTCCATTACAGATGAAAGCGGGGCGTTCAAGACCATGCCTGTCTTTGCGGACTGGTACAGGGTGCTGTTGGATAACCCGGACACCAAGCACCTGGCGGTGGTGCTGGCCCGGTATGTGACCGGCTCCGCCGCCGCCATGGGCGAGCGCAACGACATCGACCTCAACAACAAGTACATCGTGCTGGACACCACTGGGATGCCCGACGACCTGATCCTGCCGGGCATTTTCTGGGCGACAGACGTTGCAAACGACCTGATTATGAATGCCGGCGCCGACCTCTCCGCGCTGATTGCCGACGAGCTGTGGTCCCTGGTGGGGGCCAGCTCCAATCCTCTGGCGGCCGGCTTTGTGCTGGAGATGGTCAAGACCATCCGCGGCCTGGGCGGTATCGCTATCACCTCCACCCAGGGAATGCAGGACCTGTTCGGGCTGGAGGGCGGAAAGTACGGCAAGGGCATTCTGGATTCCAGCCGTATCAAGCTGGTGATGCAGATGGAGGAACAGGAGGCGAGGCTGATTCAGGACAAGCTGAATCTGTCCGAGGACGAGGTGCGCCAGATCACCCGCTTCCGGCGGGGCGAGGGGCTGCTGTGCATCGGCTACAATCATGTGCCCATCGCCATTCACACCACACCCAAAGAGTATGAGGCGATCACCACCTCTCCCACGGATCTGAGGGAGCGTAGAAAGGCGGCGGATGCGTCATGAACGATATGAAACAGGATATGGCGCGGATACAGGAATTGATTGGGACCGCCTTTGCCCAGACCGGCGGCCTTGTGGCGCTGGCTGACGGCGGAATGATGTCTCCGGAAAAGCTCCAGCAGACGCTGGAGCAGACGATGGAAAACTTCGAGCGCTCCACGCTGGAGCTGCGCCGCCTGTGCGAGCAGTACAGCCCCGGTGTGGGAGGTTATGGGAACCGGGCGCGGGTGCCGGCCAGAGAAGTCACAGGCTATGTGGAAATGCTCTGTGAGGACTGGCTGCATATCCGCCTGAACACCCTTCTGCCCCACTGCCGCTTTCAGCCGCCCGGATGGCTTACAGATACCATCCGGCGGCTGCTGGACCATTATGAGACGCAGGGTAAAATCCTGCCCCGCTATAAGCGGGCCCTGCTGGTGATTGACGAGCACAGCTCCATCGGCGGCCGCCATGTGTTCGACCAGGACAACAAGGGCTGGAAGGCGGTCAGCAACGCCCTCAAGGGGCGGGTGATCGAGGACGACGACCAGTACACTCTAAACGTGGCTCTCGTGTCCAAAATGAGCAAGGAGGCCGCCTGTCATATTACGCTGCTGGAGCAGCGGGACGCCGCGGATTTCTTTTCCCTGCGTGCCGGGAACCACGGCCTTGGATGCCTCTACGACAGTCTTTGACCCCATCGGGTGAGTACCGAAAAACAGGCTCCTCAGAGCCACCCGGAAAGGAGTGCCGGCCCGATGGCCCTTCACAGCCGTAACTCCTTGAAAACACTGAGTTTTTGGAGGCGGGAAATCGCCGGAATTCACCAGACGCCCTACATATACGGCGGGCCATCGGGCGCGCCGTATAAACAGGCGCGAAAAGCGCCGAAATCGTTCTTGCGCCGGGAGCGGCGCAAGGGCGTTTTCGGCGCTCCACAGGAACGGGAACGAGGTGGTGATATGTGATCTTCTCTCAGGCCGATTTTGATTTGCTGCGTCTGCTCCGGTGGAACCGCCACCTTCTGCCCGAAACGATTGACGGTCTTTTCACAGAGCGGGATATTCAAAACCTGATAGCCCTGGGGCTGATCAAGATACACCAGAGAAGCGGTTCCTTTGTTCTGACGGCAAAAGGAAATCAACTGCTCAACGACACGCTTTCCATCGCAGCCCCCGACACGCCGCCCTCTTACCGGCCTGTAGAAATGCAGCGGCGGCTCCGCCTGTCCATGCTGGCGGTGACAGCATACCGTGCGCATATCCACATCTTTACCACAGGGCCGGAGGAGTTATCCTCCAGTCCTTCTCTTTTTCTTACGGCAGTCTCCCGCGGCCGGGGGCATAACCCATGGGGCAACACCCGGATTGCGGCGCTGGCCCATCTGGGCGGGCTGCTGCTCGACGTCCAATATGTCTGCGCCGGCATCGGGAAGCTCTGCCTTGCTGACGAGCTGACTGTATTCAACAACCAGGCCGCCCGTTTCAGAGAGCTGCAAAGAGCAATTCTCTTCGTCGGTGAACGCTATGCCGATGTGCTCTCTGAGCTTACGAACGGAGATCTCTCACAGGACAATAAATTCGTCCACTATGCCGCAGCCTACCGCTCCCTCCGTCTTCCGGTGCATCTGCTCTCCTGTGACAGCGTTGGCGCCATGCAGCTTCAAATCATGTCCGAGCCGGACTACCGGACGCGGCTGACACAGGCGGCGCTCAGGTCCTATTACCAGCCTCCACCGGCAGACGCTCCGGACTGGGACGCCATGTACGGTGGGATGCCGTTTGTTTTGGCTGCGGACATGAATTTACGGCGTATCGACGCCGCCATTCAAACCGCCCGGGAGCGCGGCTACCGGCAGGTGGCAATGGCCGCCCTGAAGGAACAGGGCGAGGCCCTTCTGATTCCGCACTACCATGGGCTGGTCCAGTTCTACGCGCTGACCGACAACGCGGTATCGGAGCTGCTTGGACGGCCGGCCACCCTGCACACACCGAAGCGCACACAGTTTCAGACCTCGAAAGGAGATGTTGTCGATGCCCCGCTTATCAAAGCTGCTGGAAAAACTGGAAGACCGTCTGGCGGATCGCTGGGGCCGATGGTATGAACGGCATAAGGCCAAGCTGCCCTTATATATCCCTGTTGGACTGGCCGGCTGGTATCTCTATGGAATGTTTCTCAACTCCCTCAGACTGGGAACGGCCTCCACCTTTCATGCCTCTGGAGAGACGGTGGAGAGTATCTGGGTGTTCAACCCGTTCCTCAATCTGCTGGTGGTGCTGACTCCGTTCGGCCTGGGCGTTACCGCCGTCATCGTCTTGCTCATCTGCCTGATCACAAAAAAAGGCTATATCTGGTTTTCAGGGTACAAATATATTCGGGACCCGCGGGGGTTCGATATTCTGCCTGACGGCACCCACGGCACCAGCGGCTTTCTCACGCAAAAAGAGATGGGCGCTTTTTTGGAGATCGGAAAGGCGTCCGAGGTCCGAGGCATGATGCTGGGCAAGTACAAGCAGCGCCCAGACGATCCGGACAAATACGCCCTCTATGTCGCCCACCGCATGAGGCCGGGTGACAACAATAATATGCTGTGCATCGGAGCTCCCGGCAGCTGGAAAACAAGAGGCTTCATCATGCCCTTCCTGATGGGGGTCGCTCAGCGGGGCGGCAAGGACCGGGAAAAGGGCACAGTGCCGGAGTCCGTATTCGTGACCGATCCCAAGGGCGAGCTTTTTGAAAAAATGGCGCCGTACTTCAAGAAAAAGGGCTTTGACGTCAAGGCCATCAACTTCTTAGACATGGCCCACTCGGACGGCTGGAACTGCCTGTACTCCCTGGACACAGAGACGCAGCTGGTACAG
This sequence comes from Clostridiales bacterium, assembly GCA_018374635.1. Taxonomy (GTDB): domain Bacteria; phylum Bacillota; class Clostridia; order Oscillospirales; family Oscillospiraceae; genus Pseudoflavonifractor_A. The sequence goes on along the minus strand of JAHAEW010000028.1, from coordinate 11,326 downwards.
ACCGTGGCCAACACCATCATCCAGAATACCTCAGGTCCCAAGGAGGCGGACGACTTCTGGAGCCGCGCGGAACTGAACTTGCTCATGGCGCTCATTCACTATGTCTGCAACCTCAAAGACGCCAATGGAAATCTGCTGCCCATCGAGCAGCGCAGCCTTGGAGACGTCTACCAGCTCCTGGCCCACAAGAGCATCAATGAGATCAACAGCATCCTGGCCCAGCTTCCTCCGGACCATCCGGCCAAGGGGCACCACGGCCTGTTCCTGAAGGCGCGGGAAAACCTGTGGGGAAACATCGCCATTGGACTGGGCAACCGGCTGGCGATCTTTCAAAACCCGCTGGTGGACAAGATCACCCGCAACCACGATGTAGACCTGCTGCTGCCCGGGAAAAAGCCCTGCGCCTATTTCGTCATCATCTCCGCCCAGGACAGTGCCTACCGCTTTTTGAGCTCCCTGTTCTTCTCTCTGGCCTTTCCGCGCCTCTCCGACTACGCCCGGCTCCACGGCAAAAACGGGCGGCTGCCGGTGCTGGTGAACTTCTGTCTGGACGAGTTCTGCAACATCGGGTACATGGAGGGTATTTCCGATGTGTTCAACAGTGTCCGCGGCTTTAATATGTCCTGCCAAATCGTGGTGCAGAGCCTGAGCCAGTGGGCGGAGAAGTACCCGGGCAAGGACTGGGAGAATCAGCTCAATACCTTTGACATGACCCTCTATATGGGCTGCAACGACCTGACCTCCGCCAAGTACATCGCGGAGAAGTGCGGCAAAGTCACCATCGCCGTCACCAACAATCAAATGCCTCTGCAGCCCCTCTTCTCTCCGGTTTACAGCTCCACCCGTTCTTACTCCCAGACCAAGAGCAACACCCAGCGGGATCTCATGCAGTTCGACGAAGTGCTGCGCTTGGAGCCGGAGCGGTGCATCGCCCTGTTCAATCACCGAAAGCCGGCTATGCTCTATAAACTGGCGCCGGAGGAGCTGCCCGGCTTCAACGACCTGAAGCCCTGCCGGATCGTTAACTACAAGCCGGAATGGAAACGGCGGGAAGATGCGGCCGCGAGGAAGCGGGGCAAAAAGGCGGAACAGGAGCCGAAGCCCGCACAGGCGCAGCCCCCGGCCCAGGCAGAAGAGGGGAAAAAAGCGCAACCCAAGAATAAACCCCGGTCGAAGCCCATCCCAGCCGATGATCCGCCTCCCGCCATTCCGAACTACGGCGGCATTGAGATGGTGCCCATGTCTGCGGTCCTGGGCGCAGAAGATGAAGACGACAGCGACGGCCTGCCCAATCGATAATCGCCGGACAGGCCGCCGCTTTCAATTTTATGGATTCAGCAGCCAATCGACCGCGTTGACCGCCTCGATCCCGTCGTAGTTGCCCAGGGTCATGCGGTCCAGAGTGAGGATCGTCTTGGGATAGTTGTCCCGGATGTTCCGCAGCGGCGTGATCTCCCGCTCAAAAGTGGCAGGATCAAGCATCGTGGCCGTGACCTGGAAGTAATGATACCGGTCATCCTTTTTTGCCACAAAATCCACTTCCGTATTGCCGACCCTTCCCACATTCACGCCGTAGCCGCGCCGCAGCAGTTCCAGATAGACCACATTCTCCAGCGAAAAGCCCAGATCGTAATCCCGGCGGGAGAGCAGATACCTGCGGATGCCAAGATCCACGATATACAGCTTCTGGTTCATCTTCATCAGCTGCTTGCCGATCACATCAAACCGCTCCGCGGGATAGAACACAAACGCTTCGGACAAGACCTCGATATAGTCTGCCACGGTGTTCTGCGATACCTTCCGCCCGGTGGATGTGATATAGTCCGCGATCCCTTTCACAGATATGGGATTACCAACGCTTCCGGCGAGAAATTTTGCAATCGCTTTCAGCAGAGCGATGTCCGTAACCTTGCGCCGGTTCGGGTCGGTATCCCGGCGCCGCTGGCGCTCCTCAATATCCTTGATGATGATGGTGTTGTAGATCCCTTCCAAGTACATATCCACTTTCTCTTTGGACCGGTTCATGGAAGCGATATAAGGAAAGCCGCCGTCCTGCAAGAACGCGGCAAACAGAGCGTCCTTCTCCCCGGAGGGCTGCAGCTGACAGTATTCACGGAAAGAAAGCGGCAGGATCGAGAGTTCCACATACCGGCCGGAGAGCAGCGTGGCCAGTTCCCCGGAGAGCATATAGGAATTGGAGCCGGTGATATAAATATCCACCCGGTCTTTGACATATAGGCTGTCCACGACCTTTTCAAATTCCGGCACCTTTTGGACTTCATCCAGAAAAATATAGGTGGTCTTATCCGGACAGAGCCGTGCGGTCAGGGCCTGATAAAGCGTCCGGTAATCCAGCAGCTCCTCGTTCTCCAGTTCCTCAAAATTGAGCGAAACGATCTGCCTGTCCTCCACCCCGTCATCCTTCAAATACGCCTGAAACTGGGCCAGCAGCGTTGACTTCCCGCAGCGGCGGATGCCGGTCACGACCTTGATCACCTGCTCATCCCGCCACAGGATCAGCTTCTGTAAATATTCTTCGCGCTGCACCATTACAATCACCTCCACTTAGCTGTCTGCGTCCATCATAGCAGAAACAAGCTCGAAAAGCAACAGCTTTTCCGAAATCGGAAAAGTTGAATTATTTTGTCGAAGAATTTTCAAACACCAGAACGTTCAAGCCGGCGCCCTATGCGGGCAACAAACACTGACCTACGGAGAAAAGAAACCGATATCGGATGTAGTATTTGCAATATAGCGGTAAAAGAACACCAGAACAGGAGGTGCCACCATGAGGGCGGCCAAAATAAAAGAACACCCCAGCTTCCTGCTGATGAAGCAGACCGACGTCCAAAGCATCTACTATATGCAGATGCCGCGCTGGCTGTTTTCCGACCCCAGGTATGCGGACATGAATCTGGACGCCAAGGTTACTTATACCTTCCTCCTCAACCGTTTTCAGCTCTCCCGCAGGAAGGGATGGGTCAACGACCAGGGCGAGGTCTTTGTGATCTTCCCGCGCCTGGCCCTGGCGGAAGAACTGCGCATCTGCGAAAAAAGAGTCACCGCCGCGTTCCGCGCTCTGGCGGAGCGGGAGCTGATTTGGGAAAAGCGCTGCGGCCGTGGAGACGCCAATCAAATCTATCTGGCCAAGGTGGAACCCCAGGACGATCCCGCCTACCAGTGCGCCCCTTTCCTCACAGAAGATGGGGCGGACGGCGGTTCCAGAACAGCGGATTCGGCGGTTTTAAGCGAGGGTGCCCCGCCGCAAGAACCGCAGGACCGGCCCCTCTGGACCGGTGAAAACGGCGGTTTTGGAACGGTGGAATCGGCGGTTTTAGAACCGCAGGATCAGCCGTCAAGTAAGAAAGAAAAAAGAAAGATTGATTTGAGTCAGAAAGAAGTCAGTCAGTCTGTCAGCGCCGGCGCGGACGGACTGGCCGCCGAAGAAGAACTTGCGGATATTTTGGACGCCTGCGAGCTCTACTGCTTTGAGCCGGAAACCGCCAAGGTGTTTGAAAACGCCATTGAGCGGCTTTTTTATTCCGACAGCTTCCGGATCGGCAACGCCACGCTCCCGCAAAGCCGGGTTCGGGCCAAGCTGCGGCTGTTGGATGGAATGGTCCTCCGGACTGCGGAGGACAAACTCCACGCAAATCTGGAGCACAGTGTCAAAAACTCCACCGCCTATACTATGGCGGTGATCTTCACCTGCATCGCGGAGAGTGAAAGCGACCTGATGATCGACCCCTATCTCAACAGTCTTCGCTCGCCGTAGGAAAGGGGGTGGTGGAAATGATGCTTTCTGTTCAGCAGCGATTTATCCTGGACGCCCTTCGGAAGCTGGGCTGCATACGGCGGGATCAGCTTCTGGTTTTGACCCGGGAGCAATTCCGCCGGGATGATCTCGTTATTTCCGAGAAGCGCATGGACGCCATGCTGCGCCAACTGCGGTACGGCATGGGAGACTTTCGCATGGAGGGCGATCTGGTCAGGCTCTCCCAATCGCCGCCGGACGCGCAGCGGTTGGAGGCCATAGGCGTGATGCTGGAGCTGACCTGCGGGACGCCGCTGGACTTCAACGCCCGGCTGCGGCGGCCGGTCCTCCTGCAGTTTACATGGGAGCAGTCTCCCGGCGCGGCGCGTCCCTTTACCGTAGCCGCGCTGCCCGGCATGGAACCGCAGCGAACGGAGCGGCTGGAGCAGTACCGGCGCGCCCGTGTGATCTGGTTTTGCGAAGGAGGCGGCCCGCCGGATGGCCTGACTCTGCCAGGCAAGCACTTTATCGCCGTCCGAAAGCCGGACGGCACACATGGTTTTTATGGCGCTTCTGCGTCATGAAAATAAAAAAACAGTGAAGGAGGCCCTACATTATGGCAAGAAAAAAGACGACCCCTGTGGAAGAACCTGAACAGCTCCAGCACCCGGAAAATCCGGAGGAGACTGCCGGTCAGACGGGCGAGGCTGCGGAATTCCCGCCGGCCGAGGACGACGCCGACAGCATCTTCGGAGCCGGTCCCCCTGAAGACTCGGAGACACGGGAGGCCGGGTCCGAGCAGCCGCCGGAGAAACCGGAAGAAAGCCATGAGGCAGCCGGAGACGGAGACACACCGCCGGAGGACGCAGCTTCGGCCGCGCCTGTCCCCATTCTGGATCTATCGGACACAGAGCAGAGGGAGGAGGAAATTCCGCAGGAAACAACTGAGGGGGAGTCCGCGGCGTCTCAGGAGGAGACGTCGGAAGTGTTTTCCGTGGACATCTCTGAAACCGCCCCCGCCCCGGCCGGCGGCGAGACGCCGGAGGACCTGGACCGCCTGCTGGAAGATCCGGCGGGCTCCGGCTCCGTTGTTCCGCAGACTACGCCCCTGACTCCGGTAGAGAACACCCTGCCCGGCGATGTAGCGGAGCCGCCGGCTCCGCCGGTCCGGGAGAAAAGCGACCGGCAGAAATTCTTTGAACTGAAGTTCAACCGTTTGGACCGCAACCTGACCCCGGAAGAACGCCAGGAGTGGAACTCCATCTACGCCTCTTACCGCGGCCGCAGCGCGCTCACGGGCACCATCATCGGCGTCGATCCCTTTTCCGTGCAGGTACGCAACCCGGAAACCGGCATGATGGAGAAGCAGACGATGTACTGCGCCATCGTCGTGCCCTACCGCGTGCGCATCGTCATTCCTTCCTCTGAGATGTGGGAAAAGGACAAGGTACGGCCGGACTTCGTGCTGCAGAATATGGTGGGCGCCAACATCGACTTTATCATCATCAAGGTGGACCGTGAGGCCGGATTTGCCATTGGGTCCCGGCGTCTGGCCGACAGGAGCCAGCGCTATTTCTTTGCCCACCGGCCAAATCTGAACGCCGTGGGCACACAGATCAAGTGCCGGATGCTCTCCGTCGGCCCCCGGCGCTGCCTGGTGGACTGCTATGGCCATGACATTGGACTCACGCAGCGGGAGCTGCGCTATACCGCCATCCCCGATCTGCGGACGGAGTACCACCCCGGGCAGGAACTGGACTGCATCGTAAAGCTCTATGACCCGGATACAGACCGCCTGGAAATCTCCGTCAAGGAAACGGAGTCGAATCCGTTTGACGGCGCGGAGCAGCGCCATCCCGTGGGCGCCCGGCGGCTGGCCATGATTGCCGGCAAGTATGGCGGCGGCGTGTTCTGCAACCTGCCGGACGGCACGGTTTGTATGTGCAACTACTCCTACCAGCACGAGGACTCCGATTTCCTGGTAGGCGATAACGTCATGCTGATCGTCCAGCGCTTTGACGCTGAGAAACGGCAGATGTACGGAAAGATCCTGACCAAATGGTAACAGGGAAATCAGGCTATGAGAAAAATTCGAGCTTGAGGTGCCAGCGCTTCAGCATCCTCTTCGGCGCCCGCCTGCGGGTGGTCCGCATTTCAAGGGGGTTGAACCTGGATGAATTCAGCGCGCTGCTGGGGATTTCCAAACAGGTCCTAAGACGGTACGAGCAGGGGCTGCGGTGCCCGCTCCTGACCGAAGCGTGGAAGTTCTCACGGACGCTGGGCGTCCCATTCCATGTCCTGGTGGGGGAGCGTCCGCCGGACTCTCTCAGATAACCGGCGAAAAGGTACTTCCATACCAAGAAACTGCGCCCCATGCCGTTCCGATTTGGACGGCATGGGGCGCTTTCATTTTGTGGATATGATGCTAAAATGCGGAATCAGCCGGTGTCTCTACTCCCCGCTTACCTCCATATCCTTCTCTGCGGCAGCCCATTCGGATGCCGGTATTTCCGTTAGTCGGATCTGGTGGGGCTTTCCATCCTTCAACACTTCAAACCGTGCCAGATCAAGCTCGATTGTCTGTGGGGATGGATTCGTCGCTTTGACCACCCCTTGTTTCACACCGTCGATTTCAATGTTAAACAAGTGACCTGAAAACATACTGTTCTCCATAAATGGCCCATCTCCATTCTGCTGCAAAAATACCGCATGATCTGTCCTGTCGCCTATATCATAATGCGGGTATATTTACCCTAGTTTGAATCAGTGAGGCGAGAGACTATTCATGCGGTGCAATCATTATAGTTCATACTTCACAAATATGTCAAGTTATACCAAAAAAGTAAGCTCATAGTAAAATCTCTTTTATATAATCCGCTCTGCTCATAAAATAGGCGCAATGGGATTACGTTGATGTTACGACAGGGATTTTTAAGAAAAAGCTTGTACCACCAGTTGGCACTTCCTCTACGGATACGCTGCCGCCATGCAGTTCCGCAATGGCCCGGACCAATGCCAGCCCCAGCCCAGTCCCTCCTAACTGCCGGGAGCGGGCGGAATCCACCCGGAAGAACGGTTCAAAGACCCGCTCCCGCAGCTCCTGCGGGATACCTGGGCCCTGGTCCGCAACCGTAATGATGGCAGTCTCTCCTTCCAGACTTGCGGAGAGCTGCACCTGCCCGCCTTCCGGCCCATACTTTACCGCGTTTTCCACAAGATTGAACAGAGCCCTGCGGAGCAATTCCCTGCTACCGATAATCGTGCCGGGGGAAGCACTCACCACAATGGATGTATGTTTCTCTTGCGTCAGTGCCGCCATGTCCCCGGCGGCCTGATGGACCAGCTCATCCAAGCCGATTCGGTCCTCACGTGGCACCTGCTCCAGATTGGTCAGCTTCAGCAGGCTGTCCACCATGCTGGAAAGCCGGTCCACCTCCCCCTCCAAAATAGACAGAAATTCCTCTGTGGCCTGCGGGGCGAAATCGTGTTTTTTTCGGAAGAGGCCGATTCTGGTTTTAAGAACGGCCAGCGGGGTACGGAACTCATGGGCGGCGTTCTGTGAAAAACTGCGCTGCATCAGAAACGCGTCTCCCAGCCGCTGGGACATAGTATTGAAGGATCGGGCCAGCTGAGTCACTTCATCTCCGCTGGCGGGGATGGAGATGGGCTTGTCCAAATCGCGGGGGGTACGGGCCTGGATCTGTACGCTGAGTTCATTCAGTGGGGACAGCATCCGTCCTACAAGCAGATGGATCAGTAAAAGCCCCGCCACAAGAATAGAGATAGTCGCCAAAAGGCTTCGCGTATGGAAGGAGAGCTGTTCCTGCTGCACGACCTGGTTTATCTCAAGAGGAAGCATGGGGAGTGCAGATTGATAGGGCTCCCCAGCTGATTGTGCGGGGAGGAGAGGGACTGCAGCAATGTTGTCGGCCATTTGGATGGCGGAGAGGTTATTGGTCACAGCCAGCGCCGCGCAGCACAGCGTCAGCAGTACGGCGCACAGAAGCGTGATGCGAAGGCGCAGAGAGCAAAACGGTTTCATGAAAGCTCCTTTCCGGCAAGGCGGTAGCCGGTTCCCACTTTCGTCTGGATCGGATCGTACCCCAGGCATTCCCGCAATTTCTTCCGCAGGGACGATATGTGCATCCGTACCACATTGCTGAAGGGATTCGCACTGGATTCCAGAACACAATCCATCAATTCCTCCTGGCTTATCCAACGGTCCTGATGCAGCGTCAGGTGCTCCAGAATGGCAAACTCCCTCGGGGTCAATTCCAAATGCTGCCCCGCAGCGGAAAAGCTTCTGGACAGGGTATCCAGGGAAATCTTGCCCACTGTGATCTGCGTATCTCGGGAGACAAACTCCCGCCGCAACAGGCTGCGGACCCTGGCCTCCAGTTCTTCCAGGGCAAAGGGCTTGGCAAGATAGTCATCGGCCCCCAGATCAAGCCCGGCCACCCGGTCGGACAGCTCCGCCCGGGCGGACAAAATCAAAACCCGTATTTCCGGGCGTTCCGCCCGGATGGCCCGCAAAAGATCCAGGCCATCCATTCCAGGCAGATTCAGGTCGAGGATCAGGAGTTCAAACCGTTCCTCCAGAAGAAGGCGGTAAGCCGAATTGCCGTCATAGCATCGTTCCACTGTGTATTTTTCCAGTTCCAGGTCTTCCGCAATTCCATCGCACAGAAGCCGCTCATCTTCAACAATCAGGATGCGCATAGCGGGCACCTCCCCTCAAACAGTCTTTTGATTTATTATAGCATAGGGATATAAATTTTTCATCAAGAGGGCCTTGACATAAAATTTACATTGCCTATGCTATAATTCCTCCTGTCCCATGAACAAAACGAGGAGGTTTTTTATGAAAGCTGATATGAAAAAAAGACTGGCGGCCTTGGGCCTGACCACTGTGATGGCCCTGTCCCTAGCCGCTTGCGGAGAGACGGCGCCCAGCCGGGAGGAAGTGGCGCAGGCTATTGAGGCTGGTACGCTCACCATTGAGGACGCTTTGGAGAAAGGGTGGATCGATCAAACGTGGGTTGATGATTATACGGAAAAAAATTCGGTGCCTGCGGCGAATAAGGTCGATGCTGGCAGAGTAGGAGAGTTTACTACAACTACGCTTGCCGGCGATGAATTCACCAAGGCTGACCTGGGTAGTGTGCTTCTGTTCGCTTTTGTAGATCCGTCCAGTGAAGATTCCGCATCTTTTTACGAGGAGATGGTAAATGCTTATGACGGAGTTCAGGATGCGGGGGCAGAAATGATACTATGTCTCAAAGGGGAGGACAAGAATGGACAGTATGCCGAGGCCCCTTTCCCGGTGATTTATTACAACGACTCCCTCAAAGCAGCATTAGGCAGCAACGCCGGTATGGTGGAGGGCGGCGAACTCCATAACACCGCATCCTGGTATGTGAACGGCTCATTCCTGTCTGCCTGGTTCATTACGCTTGATGCTGCGGAGCTTCCGGAGATTGCCGCTTCTTATGTAGAAGCAGGGCAGGAAAATGGCGGCGGCAATACAGCCTCTGCCGGGGATGATGCGGCGGCCATGGTGCCTATGGGGTAAGCAGATATGAGGAAGGCAACCATCTGCTGCCTGGCCGCGTCGGTGCTGATGATCGCCTACGGCCTTTGGCGGGGCGAGGGCGCAACCGTTCTGGCGAAAGGGATCAATCTGTGCATGGAGTGTGTCGGCATTGGCTAAAAACAAACATCGCTGGAAGATCCAGCTTGGGGCTACGCTCATCTCCAACCCATTTTTCCTGAATTTCGTTCAAGGAAAAATCTTTCGCGGAAAGCTGAAGGGAGTCTGTGTGCCGGGGCTGAACTGCTATTCCTGCCCGGCCGCGGCGGCCTCGTGCCCCATCGGAGCGCTACAGGCCGTTATTGGCTCCTCCAAATTTCAGTTCGCCTATTATGTGGTTGGCCTGCTGCTGTTCATCGGCGTACTGCTGGGGCGGGTGGTATGCGGCTTTTTGTGCCCCTTTGGCTGGTTTCAGGAATTACTGCACAAAATTCCAAGCAAAAAATTCATCACCAAAAAGCTCCATATTCTGACCTATCTGAAATATGTGATTTTGCTGCTGTTTGTAATCGTTCTGCCCATGACGCTGGTGAATGAAGTCGGGATGGGTGATCCGTTTTTCTGCAAGTACATCTGCCCGGCCGGAATCCTGGAAGGGGGCATCCCGCTTTCCTTGGCCGATCCCGGCATTCGGGCTAGCTTAGGGGCGCTGTTTACCTGGAAAAGCTGTATCCTGCTGGGTGTTGTGGTGCTGTCGGTGTTTTTCTACCGCCCATTTTGCAAGTGGCTGTGCCCTTTGGGGGCCTTTTATGGGCTGTGCAACAAAATATCCATGTACCGGCTGGAGGTGGACGCGGACAAGTGTACCGCCTGCGGCGCGTGCAGCCGGGCGTGCAAAATGGATGTGGATGTATTCCGCACGCCCAACCATGCCGAGTGCATCCGCTGCGGCGACTGTATGGCAAGCTGTCCCCATCAGGCGATTATAAAATCATTCGGGTGCAAAAAAGCATCTATAAAGGAGAAAATCAAACCATGAAAAAGATAACTTCCATATTATGCAGCGGCGCCTTACTGGTGGCGACACTGACCGGGTGTGGTACTACCGGGGAAGAGAGTCTGGTGTCCAAAACGCCATTTCCGGAATTTGATGAGGTAGATATGGCGGGGAATCCGGTGAGCAGCGACATATTTGCGGATTACGACGCCACCATCGTCAATTTCTGGAACAACGGCTGCGGCACCTGCATTGAGGAGATGCCGGAGCTTGAGGAGCTGTACCAGCAATTCAAGGAGCAGAATATCAACCTGATTGGCGTGGGGACCGACTCCGGGGAAGGGGAAGAACAGCTGTCTACCGCAAAGGATATCCTGGAGGAGAAAGGCGTGACCTACATCAATATTTCCCCCGACCCGGAGGGGACCTTCTATCAGGAATTTATCTCTGATATTTTTACCTACCCCACCACCTACATTGTGGACAGCGATGGGAATATTATCGGCGCTCCCATCTCAGGCAATGTGAAAAAGCAGATTGACACAGTAAACGAACGCCTTGCGCTGATTATGGAGGAGAGATAAGCGAGTCTGATCCGTAATGCCTCCTATGGCATTTCCTTCAAAGATCTGTGATACCGCCAATGGTGACAGTCAGAATGATTAGCAATGCGCTTTTCATGTTCACCCCCCTTTGTCTGGCTGGCTATAGTTTCTCATAATAATGCACCTCTAATCTTATTCCACCTTTTTAAATTAGCAGGAAGTTTTATTGACAGCCTGAAGCCCCCTGGAATTCCAATGGGATTCCAGGGGGTTCTTTTATTGCTCTTTGAATGGAACTGTGTTCAGCCTACATGCTCGCCGAAGTTCATCAGCATCTGGGCTACCTCGGCGCGGGTCGCGGTGCCCTGGGGATCCAGGACGCCGTTCCCCTTGCCAGAGAGCACCTGCGCGTTGACCGCCCACGCCATGGCCTCCTGCGCCCAGTCGGAGATGCTGGCGGAGTCGCTGAACTCCCGCACGGCCATCCCGCCCTGGGTGGT
>JAHAEW010000027.1 GCA_018374635.1 Clostridiales bacterium | reverse complement strand
AGGCTGGAAAAAGAAAAAAGTTGTAAATTTCTGTACAACTTTCAAAATGAATTTACAAATTATGAAAAAATGGGTGAGTCCTATAAGGACTCACCCATGGCGGAAGCGGTGGGATTCGAACCCACGTGCCCTTGCGGACAACTTGATTTCGAGTCGGTTGTCCAATTATACACTTCTTGAAATTTCCAGGCGTTTTGAGGCGGTTTTGTCCGCCGCCTAGCCCTTGCGCCACAGCGGTTTGCGCCGATTGATCCAGCCCCATGTCCTCAAACCCCTGAAATTCGAATAAAAGCCCGTTTTGGCCGTTTTTGGAGAGAACTCAAGCATTTTGGAGAGAACTGCGGAGAGAACTGGGGGAGAAAGTGCCCACCTGGCAACACACAGGAAATGGCTTTTTTGATGCGACATTTCTGACGAGGTGATTGCCATGAATTACGAGCCAATTAACTGGGATACCGTCCCCGACGTGATGAGCAAAGACCAGTTCTATAAGCTGTGCCACATCAGCAAATCCACCGCCAGGTACCTGCTCCAAACCGGCAAGGTGCCCTGCCGGTATACCGGCAAAAAGACCCGCTGCTATCAGATCCGCAAAGAGGATGTGCAGACTTATCTCCGGGGAAAGGGAATCTGCCCGGAGTTATATCTGCCCCAAAACACAAAGCGCAAGACGAAATTTCCGGCTCTGACGTCGAAGGAGCTGCCGGAGAAAACCAAAAAGGCATTGAAAGGATACCTCCTCCGGCTGATGAAGGACTACCCCGACGTGATGTCGGGCAGACAGGTGGCCAAGTTGATCGGCTACGGTCCCACCACTGTCCATCAGTGGTGCCGTAAGGGCGAGCTATACTACATCCAGTCCGGCGGCAGCTACTATATCCCCAAGGTAGTCCTGATTGACTTTATTTGTTCCATGCGGTTCCGTACGATCCACCGCAAATCCCAATGGCATATCGTCACCATGATGTCCTTCCACAAGGAGATGGATGCCCATACCAAGCAGAAGGAGGGCAAATGATGCGTTATCTGGAGCAATTCTTCTACGGCAATATGGACCCACAGGCCCGGGAGAGCATCCATCCTGAAGCAATGAGGAAGGTGCAGCGGACACTTTCCGATCTGGAAAAATGGCTGCTGGAGCAGCTGGAGGGACCTCAAAGAGAGCATTTCTTAGCGTATACCGACGCCTGGAGCGAGCTGAATGCCCGCTGTGATCTGGACAGCTTTGTCTGCGGCTTTCGCATGGGTGCCAGGTTGACCCTGGATACTTTTATGACGGAGGAGGAATAGACCTATGAGTCAATCTTTGACCTATACCCAGGTGGAGGACTATTACTACCCTGATCTCTGCTTGCCGGAGACAGATGACCGACCGCTGGGCAAGTACGGTATGCTTCGCAAAACCTATCTGAAGCAGCACAGGCCCATACTGTACGACCGTTTGCTGCTGGTTGGGCAACTGGACAGCCATCTGGCAGAGATCGACCTGCGGGCCGAAGAAATGGTGATTGATATGGTGGAAAAGATGGCAGCTACCAGTGGAGTAGACGAGCGCCTGAAGGAGTCAGACCAGATGGCATGGGTAGGAGCCATGAACAATTTCAGGGCTGCTGCCGAAGAGGTTGTCCTGCGGGAACTGATATACATGATACCATAATAAATTGGATTATAGACTTGTCACACCTATGTTTTTCGGGTAAAATAGGATTATAATCTGATATTATCCGAAATGAGGTGAAGGATATGTACGTTACCCGCCACATGGAGCCGGTGGTTCTGGAGGTCTCCTCCCAGTATCCCGCATTGCTGATCGTAGGTCCCCGGCAGGTGGGCAAGACCACCATGTTGGAGCATCTGATCGAGATAGAGGGACGGGGACGAACGGTTGTCACACTGGACGACCTCACAGAGCGTGAGCTTGCAAAGACCGACCCCAAGATGTTCTTCCAGCTTCATAAGCCGCCCCTCCTGATCGACGAGGTGCAGTATGCCCCGGAGCTGTTCCCTTACATCAAGATGATGGTGGATCAGCGCCACCAGCCGGGTGACTTCTGGATGACCGGCTCTCAGCTGTTCAAAATGATGGAGGGTGTGCAAGAATCTCTGGCAGGGAGAGTGGCTTTGCTCCATTTGTCCCCCATGTCTCAGAGTGAGATTCTCCATTGTCCTGCCACAGGCCCCTTCCGAGTGGATCTGAATGTGTTACAAAAGCGGCAGCAACACTGCCAGATATGCGATACTCCGACCATGTATCAGCGGATTTTCCGAGGTGGTATGCCCGCACTGGTCACCGGCCAGTATACCAACGCCAATCTGTTCTATTCCAGCTATATTGATACCTATATGGAGCGTGACGTGCGGCGGCTGTCCTCTGGGATCGACAGCTTGAAATTCCTGCGGTTTCTGCGGGCCACCGCCGCCCGTGCCGGTCAGCAGGTTAACTACAAGGGCATTGCCGATGATGCAGAGATCGACCAGGCCACGGCCAAGAGTTGGCTGCATATTCTGGAGGCGCTGGGTATTATATTTCTGCTGCACCCCTATTCCAATAATCTGCTGAAACGGACGGTCTCCACGCCCAAGCTGTATTTTTACGACACCGGCCTGGTGTGCTATCTGACCCGGTGGACCAGCCCAGAGACGGCTATGGCTGGGGCCATGAACGGGGCGCTTCTGGAGAATTTCACAGTGTCCGAGGTCATGAAATCCTACCAGAATGCTGGACAGGAGCCGTTTCTCTATTACTATCGGGACAGCGACGCCAAGGAGATCGACCTACTGCTGGAGCAGGATGGAAAGCTCTACCCCTTGGAAATCAAGAAGATGGCTACCCCACCGAAAAAGCTCACAAAGGTCTTTGAACTGATCGACAAATCTCCGCTCCAGCGTGGTACCGGCGCGGTACTGTGCATGGCGGAAAAGCTGGGGGCCTTTGATGAGAATAATTTGATTGTGCCCATTGGATTGATTTGATGTCAAGCACTTCTTAATTTTCAGGTGCGAGCCCCGTTTCACCATACGTTTTATGGCAGGTTTCTATACTTTGCGACAAAAGCGGTCTGGATTACTCATATCCAGGCCGCTTTTGGGGAATAATATTTGTTTTTTGCCCAATAATCCCTTATACTAAAAATAATAGATATAAGGCTGTCTTGGACGGCAGCCTTCCATATTCGACTCTTGAGACAGGATCTGGAGGAACTGACGCATGATTACTGGCGCCATTAAAAATAAAGTCGATAAAATCTGGACGGACATCTGGGCTGGCGGTATCACCAACCCCTTAACAGTCATCGAGCAGTTGACCTATCTTATGTTCATCCGCTCTCTGGACGAAAAGGATCTGGAGTCAGAGGAATTTGAGAATCTGAGTGGCGAGAAGCTGGAAAAGATTTTCCCCCAGTCCACTGTGGGTCAGTCCATGCGCTGGAGCAAATTCAAGAACAGCGACCCTAGGGCGATTTACGATGTGATTTCCCAGAGGGTCTTCCCTGCTATCAAGAACATGAAGCACGGCCGCTTGCCGGACTTCAACCAGCAGGGTGAGCTCGTGGAAATCGAAGCCGAAGCAGACGGCCGTGAGGGCAACACTGCTTTTGCCCGCTATATGAGCGACGCCATATTCCTGATCCCCACACCCCAGGTACTGCAAAAGATCATCACCGGGCTGGACGACCTGTATGAGCATGATATTGCTGACTTGGATATGCAAGGCGATCTATATGAGTATATGCTGGGCAAGCTGGCCACCGCCGGGCAGAACGGTCAGTTTCGTACCCCCAAGCACATCCGAGAGATGATGGTAGAGTTATTGCAGCCTACCCCGGACGATACCATCTGCGATCCGGCCTGCGGCACGGCTGGCTTTCTGGTGTCAGGGGCGGAGTATGTCCGCAAGCACCATGAAGACACCATGACCAGTGAGCAGTGGGAGCACTTTGCGGGCCCTATGTTTACCGGCTTTGACACCGATCGCACCATGCTGCGGATCTCCGCCATGAACCTGATGCTCCACTCCATCAGCCACCCGGAAATTGACTACAAGGACAGCGTATCCAAGCAAAACCAGATCAGCGACAAGTTTACCATGTGCCTGGCAAACCCGCCCTTCAAAGGCACAGTAGACGCGGAGAGTATCAACGACAACCTGAAAGCTGTCACCAACACCAAAAAGACCGAGCTGCTGTTTCTGGCCCTGTTCCTGCGGATGCTGAAAAAGGGCGGTCAGTGTGCCTGCATCGTACCGGACGGCGTGCTGTTCGGCTCCTCCAAGGCCCACAAGGCCATCCGTAAGGAGCTGGTGGAACATCATCAGCTGCGGGCGGTGATTTCCATGCCCTCCGGCGTGTTCAAGCCCTACGCCGGGGTATCCACGGCGGTGCTGGTGTTCACCAAAACCGGCGCGGGCGGCACCGAAAACGTCTGGTTTTACGACATGAAGGCCGACGGCTTTTCTCTGGACGACAAGCGCAGCGAGATTGCGGAGAACGACATCCCCGACATCATCGAGCGGTTCCACCATCTGGACGAGGAGGCCGACCGCCAGCGGACGGAGCAGAGCTTCTTTGTGCCGAAACAGGAAATTGCCGAGAACGGCTATGACCTGTCCATCAACAAGTATAAAAAGGTGGAATATGTGCCGGTAGAGTATCCCTTGACCACGGAGCTGATGGCAGACCTGCATGAACTGGAACTGGAGATCACCGCAGGGCTGGCGGAATTGGAGGGAATGCTGTGATGGCGAGGTTAGAAGAAATTTGTGCGATAAATATGGGGCAATCTCCGGATTCTTCCACATACAACGAAGATGGTAACGGCCTTCCGTTTTTTCAGGGAAATGCAGATTTTGGAGAGATTTATCCTGCACTTCGCATATGGTGTTCTGAGCCAACCAAAATAGCACGGGAAAAAGATATTTTAATCTCTGTTCGTGCACCTATTGGCGCGTTGAATATCGCAAATTGTGAATGCTGTATAGGACGAGGGTTAGCTGCTTTAACGGTAAACGAGGATATTTGTGCTCGTAAATATTTATGGTATGTGTTATCAAGTAAGGTTGACGAACTAAATTCCAAGGGTACCGGAAGCACATTCAAAGCCATCAGTAAAAAAACACTTGCTGAAACAGAAATCCCCCTTCCACCTCTTGACATACAGCGCAAAATTGCATTGGTGTTGGATAAGGTTAGCGACCTAATTGCCAAACGCCGTCAACAGATGGACAAGTTGGATGAGATAGTTAAGGCAAGGTTTGTGGAGATGTTTGGAGATCCAGTGCGTAACCCAATGAACTGGCCTGTTCATCGTTTTTCAGAATATATCGAATTCCTAACATCTGGTTCTAGAGGCTGGGCAAAATACTTCTCTGATAATGGTGAATACTTTATCACTATTAAAAATGTTAAAAATTGCCGCATTACAGTGGCCGATATTCAGCATGTCGTTCCTCCAAATAACGCAGAAGCCAAAAGAACTAAGGTGCAAGAGGGCGACTTGCTTATTAGTATTACTGCCGATTTAGGGCGAACAGGTGTAGTCTCCAAAGAAATTGCAACTCATGGTGGATATATCAACCAGCACTTAACATGTATTCGTATTAAAAAGGATTACTTAAACCCATTATATGTTGCCTATTATATGGAAAGCGAAGCAGGAAAGGCTCAATTCCAATCCAAAAATCAAAGTGCTGTAAAAGCAGGATTGAACTTTAGTTCAATTAACTCGCTGCTCCTGTCTGTTCCCTCTTTAGATTTGCAAAATACCTTTGTTACTTTTGTCAAACAAACCGAAAAAACAAAAACCACCATTAGCCGCAGCCTTGACAAGCTGGAAAGGCTGAAAAAGTCGCTAATGCAGGAATACTTTGGGTAAGGAGGACTGACATGCCGTTTCCTAAACAAACAAAGGATATTATTTACAGTTTGCTGCAAGAGCCGACGCTTGACAATTTTAGAGAATTTATAAAAAATCATACCGGTGAGCATAATTCTATTGACTTTAAAAAGCAATGGGTTGAGGGACCCCACCTTGCTAAGCTAATGTTGGCAATTGCAAATTCGGGTGGCGGAATCATTGTTTTTGGTATAGCTGAGGCCGAAGATGGCAGTGCAGATGTAACTGGCTTAAGTGAGTTAAAAGACCCAGCTATCATTTCTAATGAAATAAAAAATTATTTGAGTTCAGACTTAAAATATGAAGTATACAATTTTTCCTATACATCTTCGGAATATGAAGAATTAATAGGACGGCATTATCAAATGATGTCAATTGATGATACTCCTGAATATATTCCGTTCTTAGCGAAAAAGGAGAGTGAACAGTTAAAGCCGAATCAAATTTATATTAGGCGTGGGACTTCGTGTGAGATTGCTAACCAAGAAGAACTTCGAGATATAATTGCAAGACGCATTAATTATGCGCATCCGTTGACTGGTGAACCACTGGAGTTAGAAGAACATTTAAAACAGCTCAAAGTATTATATGAGAGCATTGATAAAGAAGTCACAAGTTACGAATATAGTGGATTGTCGAAGATGTTAAGTGGCTTTGCATCATCTTTGTTTGGTGGAGTAAAAAAAGTGGAACCAAATCCGGTATACCCAGACGAGCAATACGATGAATATGTTGCCAGACTTATTACAGCAAAGAAAAATAAGATCGAACGTATACTTGACTTATACTAAATTGTGGAAGTTGATGCAATAGCATATTCCATAATGAGGTGATTCTATGCCCAACTTCTCTTTCCTTGAAACCAAACCGGAATACACCATCTTTGCCCCTGCCTGTGTGGAGGCCGAGAAAATCTACGCCTCTGCCCCGGCCATGTGTGCGGTGGGCTGCCGCAAGGCGCTGGAGCTGGCGGTGAAGTGGGTGTATGCGGCGGACAAGACCATGAAGATGCCCTACAAGGACAATCTGCAATCCCTGGTCCACGAGCCGTCCTTCCGCTTTGCCGTGGACTATAACACCTGGGGCAAGTTCCAGTTTATCATCAAACTGGGCAATCTGGCGGTACATACCGAGCGTAGCGTGCAGCCCAGCGACGCCCTTGCTGCTCTGCGGGGGCTGTTTGAGTTCGTCCAGTGGATCGACTACTGCTATGGCGCGGACTATGTGGAGCGCACCTTTGATGAGCGCCTGATCCCCACGGAAAAGGTGGCAGTGGACACCCAGAAGATTAAGGAGCAGGAGAGCCTGCTGGAAGAAAAAGAGGCCCAAATCGAGGCGCTACGCAAGCAGATCGAGCAGATGGCCGCCCAGTACACCGCCGAAAAGGACAAGCATCAGCAGGAGCGCACCTTCCAGCCAGAAGATCTCTCGGAGTTCAAGACCCGGAAAATCTACATCGACGTAGACATGAAGCAGATGGGCTGGAAATTCGACGGCACCGATGCCGATGTGCAGGAGGAGTATAAGGTGGAGGGCATGGCCGGCGTGCCAGGACAGCCCGGTTACTGCGACTATGTGCTCTTTGGCAAGGACGGCCTGCCCCTGGCGGTGGTGGAGGCCAAGCGCACCAGCAAGGACCCCAATATCGGGCGGAAACAGGCAGTTTTGTATGCAGACTGCCTGGAGCGGAAATTTGGCCGCCGTCCCATGATGTTCACCACCAACGGCTTTGAGACCTACTTCTGGGATGACCAGAGCGGCCCCCAGCGCAAGGTCAGCGGCGTGTTCAGCAAGGACGACCTGCAAAAGCTGATGAACCGCCGCACTGAGCGGCTGAATTTGACGGGCGTTCCCATTGACGACAAAATCACCGACCGATACTACCAGAAGGAAGCCATCAGGGCGGTGTGCGGACAGATGGAGCAGGGATTCCGAAAGCATCTGCTGGTGATGGCCACCGGAACCGGAAAAACCAGAACTGCCGCCAGCCTGACCGATGTGCTCAGCCGTGGTAAATGGGTGACAAATATTCTGTTTCTGGCCGACCGTACCGCGCTGGTGAAGCAGGCCAAGGACGATTTTAAGAACTATCTGCCTGATATGTCCCTGTGCAACCTGTGCTTCAACAAGGACGACCGGAATACCCGCATTGTGTTCTCCACCTATCCCACCATCCTCAACGCCATCGACGACACCAAATCCAAGGACGGGCGGCAGTTGTTTACCCCAGTGCATTTTGATCTCATTATCATTGACGAGAGCCATCGAAGTATTTTCAAAAAGTACCGGGCCATTTTTGAGTATTTCGATGCCGTGATGGTGGGCCTTACCGCTACGCCCAAAACCGACGTGGACCGCAATACCTACGACTTCTTTGAGATGGAGAACGGCGTGCCCACCTACGCCTATGACTATGAGACGGCGAGAGATCAGGACCATGTGCTGGTGCCGTATTATAACTACGAGGTCAAAACCGAGTTTCAGGAAAAAGGCATCACCTATGATAAATTGTCCGACGAGGACAAGGAGCGGTATGAGGAGGATTTTATCGAGGACGGCATGATGCCGGAGTTCATCCCCTCTACGGACCTCAACAAATTCGTGTTTAACGAGACAACGGTTGATATAGTGTTGCAGGACCTGATGGAGCGGGGCATCAAAGTGGCGGGCGGCGACCGCCTGGGGAAAACCATCATCTTTGCCCAGAATAAGCGCCATGCAGAATTTATTCTGGAACGATTCAATAAGCTATACCCGCAATATCACGGTACATTCGCCCAGCGGGTGATCTGTGACGACGCCTATGCGCAGACGGTGATCGACGACTTCAAGCAGGCGGAGAAAGAGCCGCATATCGCGGTCTCTGTGGATATGATGGACACCGGTATTGACGTGCCGGAGTGTGTCAACTTAGTGTTTTTCAAGAAGGTGCGCTCCAAGGCGAAATTCTGGCAGATGATTGGCCGAGGCACTCGGCTGTGCAAAGGGCTTGCCTGTATTGACCAGATTGACGGGGAATATACGGACAAGCGCCGTTTTCTGATCTTTGACTATTGCAGCAACTTTGAATTCTTCCGCCAGCACAAGGAGGGGTACGAGGCCAGAGAGACGAAAACACTGTCGGAAAACATCTTCGGCAAACAGATCAAAATTGCCATGGCTTTGCAGGAAAGCGCCTTTGCCAGAGAGGACTATCAGGCGTGGCGCAGCGAGATCGTCGATACCTGCCACAAGCAGGTGATGGCGCTCAACTCAGACCTGATTGCCGTAAAATTGCGGATGCAGTATGTGGAGAAATATAAAAAGCCGGAAGCCCTCGTGTCCATCAGCGAGGGGGATAAGGGCGAACTTCTAACACAGATTGCACCCCTGGTACATTCAGACGAGGCCGACGAGTTTGCAAAGCGTTTTGACAACTTTATGTATGGCATGATGCTGGCCCATATCGAGCAGATGCCCGCATTCCAGTATGCCAAAAAACAGCTGTGCGACACCACTTCTCTTCTGGAGCGCAAGGCCAACATCCCGCAGATTAAGGCAAAGCTGCCGGTACTTCAGGAAATCCATACCGATGCGTTTTGGGAAGCTAACGATATCTTGCTGTTTGAGCGGGTTCGGAAAGAGTTGCGTGAGCTGATCCGATTTCTGGATGAGGGTGGCGGAACACAGAGGCTGATTGTCACCAAGCTGACTGACCCGATTATTGACAGTCAGGAAGGGGTTCAGCTGGAGGCTGCTTATGACTTTGAGGACTATCGCGCCAAGGTGAACCGCTATGTGAACGAGCACGGGGATACGCTGGCTATTTACAAGCTGACCCATAATATTCCGCTGGCTGTGGGCGATTATCAGGAGCTGGAGCGAGTGCTGACCAGCGAATTGGGCAGCAAAGAGGATTATGCCCGAGAGTTTGGCGATACGCCCTTTGGCTTACTCATTCGCAAGATTGCCAAGCTGGATCACGATGCAGCCATGCAGGCGTTTTCTGCCTTTATCAATGACCAGTCCCTAAATCAAAATCAGATTGCCTTTGTGAACAAAATCATCAATCACATTGAGTTGAACGGATATATGGAAAATATTACAGAGCTGACCAAGCCACCGTTTGACAAGCCCATCAGCTTCTTGAAGCTGTTTGACGCCAAGACGCGAGACTCCATTGTGGAAGCTATCAATCAGGTGCGGGAAAATGCTGTGGAAGTGACGGCATAGTTTACTATATATCTTGGATGCAATTTATAGGCCGCAAATGCAATCATGCTCTCCCACGAATCTGCAAACTCAACGTCACTTTTCATGTTAGCTATTTTATCCCCAATAGCTCTGCCGTGGAGCGGTCAAACTTTTCCTGGAACTCAACAAAGGTAATGTCCCCCGCCTCCACTTGCTCCATAAGTTCTTTTCCATACAGCTGCACCTCATTGTACCGGCGCATAATATTAGGGTACTGATCCTTTCTCCGTTGGGCGGCGGTCTGGATCCGGTTGCACACCTTCCGGTAGAGCTTTTTTGCCGCATCCTGATTGACGGCTTGCTGGTGTTTGGAGGTAGCTCCAACCTGTTTGCACGTCTTCCCGTTGGTTCCTTCCACCACCCGGTCACAGTAGCAGTTGACCACCGAGTAGGGACGAAAATAGCGGCCACAGTAGGCGCAGCGGCGCAAAGGAATTTCATTGGCACAGAGCATCTCAAACTCCCATACGGTCAATGCGGCCAACTGATCCGTGGCCATATAGGTATGTCCCTCCAGCTTTTCCTTTGCCGGAACAGTATCTATCCCTCCGTCATACCGGTATATTTTGTGGTTCCTGGAGATATAGAATCGGGGAGAAAGTGCCTGATAGCTGCTTTCCACCAGATTGCGATAGAGCAGATTCTGTCGCTGCAGCGTAAAGTAGGCGCGCAAGATGCTCCCCTGGTTGTCCTGTTCCCTGCTCATAACTTCATCCAGCAGGGGTGCAAGCTGACTCTGACACATTTGCAGCTGCGTAAAAATCTTGACCACATCATTCAGCCATTGCCGCAGGAAGACCGGCGAAATACTTACTTCCTCATACTCTGCATCAGTTCCGTCCAGGACCTGGAGGTAAGCAAGCTCCTCCTGTCGTAGCTTCCACGGCTCCTCCGGGTAGAAGGCACAGCACAACCGATTGCGAAGCTGCTGCTCCACCAGAAGCTTTAACAATGGATGCTGGGGAGACAGGCTGCTTTTCAGCTCGCGATACCATGCGGCCACGCGCTGTCCATAGTCCATACCCTTTATAAAGCCCAAACCAGACTGAGGCAACTCCTCTCCACCGAGGAGTGCCTCAGCTTTTTTTATCTGATCGCCCCAATCCACATCCAGAAAGACAATCATCCACATCCCAAGGTTGCTTTCCACCACAGAAGAGTCGTTCTGATACACGTACTCCCGATCATTTTCCAAGCTCATTTCAAAATACGGCATGGTAACTCCTCCCTTCCACAGTGTGGGAAACGATTGTACACACAAATACTTTACCACGCATTGACAGGGGCGGCAACACAAAATATGCTGAGTGTGGGAAATTAAATATGTCCATTTTAATTTTCCATAGTTTCTATCAATGCAGAGGAGGTACTTTTGTGAAGAAATCAGAACTTCGGGATCTCTACCACATGATGTTTCCGGACTATCCGGACATTGTTACCGTGGCCCAGCTCCAGAAAATGCTGGGCATCAGCCGCCACCTGGCCTACGACCTGATCAATGACGGCCATCTGGCTGGCATGAAAATCGGCAACTCCTTCAAGATTCCCAAGGTCAGCGTCATTCGCTATGTGATGGAGCAGGAGGCGCAGGATCATGCCGGTTGAGAAGATTCAGTACATGGATGCGGACACCCTGTTGACCAGTCCATTGCAGCGCCCCTTCTTTGTGGTGGAGGGGCTGATTCCTCAGGGGCTGAATACCCTGTGCGGTTCCCCAAAAATCGGCAAGAGCTGGCTGATGCTGTGGCTGGCATTGCAGGTGGCGCGTGGAGAACCTCTGTGGGAATTTGCCACCCATCGCTGTGACGTGCTCTACCTGTGTCTGGAGGATACTTACGCACGGATTCAAAGCCGTTTGCAGCAGCTGACGGAGGAAGCACCGGAAACCCTCCGCTTTTCGGTGCTGTGTCAGCGGCTGGGCAGCGGCTTGCAGGAGCAGCTGGAGGATTTTTTGAGGGACTATCCCCAGACCCGACTGGTCATCATTGACACCCTGCAAAAGGTGCGGGATAGCACGGTGAACAAGGGCAGTATGTATGCCAGTGACTACGGCGACATGGCTACCCTCAAGGCCATCGCAGACCGCCATAACCTCTGCATGATCCTGGTCCATCATCTGCGCAAGCTCACCGACAGCGCAGACCCCTTTAACGAAGTGTCCGGGTCCACGGCCCTGATGGGTGCGGCAGACACCACATACCTGCTGAAAAAGAGCAACCGGGCCGAAGAAGAAGCCATCCTCCTGGCAACCGGACGGGACATTGAGTATCAGCAGCTTATCCTCCGCTTCGAGAACTACCGCTGGACGCTGGTAGAGCGAAAGGACTCGGCTGCCATTCAGCGGGACGACGTGCCGCCGGTTCTTTTCCGGCTGGTGGAGTTTGTCAAAGCACAGGGGGGCTATGAGGGAAGCGCCACGGCGCTTTTGAAGCAGATGGGCGAAACAGAGGTTACACCCAACGCGGTGACCCGGTATATCGTGCGCCACTGGGAGCGGGTTCTGGTTCCGGCAAACATCTGCTATTCCACCCGGCGGACAGCCTCGGAGCGCATCCTCCGCCTGACCCTCACCCATGACAGCAATGACGCAAATGACAGCAATCCCGCCATAGAGAAAGAGCTGTCACAGCCGTCATAACCGTCATGCCGGTCAACGTAGCCCAGGCAGCCCAGGGCACCCCGTAAAGGGGTGTCCTGTAGGGCAGCGAGCATAGGCTTTGTGTTGCCCACCAAAGCCGGCGGCAGCAGCCGAGAGGGGCTGCGCCCCTATGACCCCCAGGAAAGGAGAACAACATGAGAAAACGAACGTATGGCATTAACGTGCGGGTATCCAAAGAAGAAAAAGAGCGGCTGGAGCGGATGGCGAGGCGGTGCGGCATTTCCCTGTCCGCCTACCTGAGAAGGCTGGGTATGGGAGAAGATCTTTCCGCTCCCCATCCCATGGAACGCTTCGGGAACTTGACTCAGGGGGTGGACCGTGGGGATCACCAAAATTAAGGCGGTCAAGGACAGCCTGAGCCGTATCGTGGGCTATGCCGAAAACCCGGAGAAGACACACTATTCCGATATGCAGCAGGTGCTCCACTACGCCGATAACCAGGAGAAGGTGAACATGGAGCAGACCATGTATGTGACCGGACTCCATTGCCGCCGGGAACATGCCTATGAGGATATGATGTATACCAAGCGGCACTTTAATAAGACCGGCGGCAATGTGGCCTACCACTGTATCCAGAGCTTCAAAACCGGCGAGGTAACTCCGGAGCTGTGCCATCAGCTGGGCGTGGAGCTGGCCCAGAGGATGTGGGGAGATCGGTTTCAGGTGCTGGTGGCCACCCATTTCAACACCGGCACCTATCACAACCATCTGGTCATCAACTCGGTCAGCTACAAGGACGGGAAAAAATTCAACTGCAATCAAAAGGCATTTTATCAGATGCGGGAGATCTCCGACCAGCTGTGCCGGGAACACAATCTGACGGTGATCGAACACCCCAGCGGCAAGACGCCCCGCAGCATCTATTTTGCCGAAAAACAAGGCGAGCCAACAACCTTCGGTCTCATGCGGCAGGCCATAGATGAGGCGGTGGGCATTTCCTGGAGCTGGTTTGACTTCTGCCAGGTGATGAAGGAAAAAGGCTATCTCATTAACGCCAGCCCTCATCGCAAGTATGCCACCATTCGAGCCATAGGTGCAAAAAAGGCCGTACGCATGGTACGGCTGGGTGAGGAGTACGACCACAGGAGGATCATCCAGCGGATCGACACCATGGATTACCGTGCAAAGGAGGCCTGTGGGCGGACCCATCAGCAGATGCGCCAACAGTTATCTCAGCCACCCCGAAGGGTGCGTATGGCGGGCAGCTTTCGCAACGCAAAAAAGGTCACCGGCCTGAGGGCGCTGTATCTCCACTACTGCTATTTCCTGGGCATTTTCCCCCGAAAAAGCCGGACAAAGCCGCTGTCGCCCATGATGCGGCTGGAGGTGGCCAAACTGGGACAGCTGTCCCGCCAGATCGAGCTGATTCATCGGGAACATCTGAACAGCGTGCAGGATGTGGAGGGCTTTCTTATCTCCGTCCAATCCCAGATAGAAGAAAGGCTGCGGCAGCGGACGGGAATCTATCACAAACTGCGGCGGTGTCAGCCTGGTGAACGGATGGATGGACTAAAAGAGCAACGCACGGCACTGACCCGGGAGCTTTCCACCCTGCGCCGGCAGCAGGCAACCGCCAGGCGGCTGCTGGAACAGCTACCGGAAAAGAGAAGGCAGATTTTACTGGAGCAGAAGATGCGGCGCTCCTACCGCCAGTCCCACAAAAACAAGAAACGGAGGATCGAATATGAGCGTTAAAAACAAGATACATCTGATGAGCATCGAGGATTTGTTCACCACCCAGGCGGAGCGGGACGACGCCAAGCTGGAGCGGGTACGGGAAGTGCCGGTGGCTGAGCTGCACCCTTTCCCCCAGCACCCCTTTGCGTTGCGGGACGATGAGGAGATGGCCCATATGGTGGCGAGTATCAGCCAGATGGGGGTGATCTCCCCCGGCCTGGCCCGCCCCAGAGAGGGCGGCGGTTATGAGCTGGTGTCGGGCCATCGGCGGCTGGCTGCCTGTGAGCGGCTGGGCCTTACAACCATGCCGGTGATTGTCCGGGAAATGACCGACGAGGAGGCGGTGGTGGCCATGGTGGACGCCAATTTGCAGAGAGAGCACATCCTGCCCAGTGAAAAAGCCTTTGCCTACAAGATGAAGCTGGAAGTCCTGAATCGTCAGGGCTACCGCAGTGACCACACTTTTTCCCCACTGGGGAAAAGGTTCAATACCTATGAAGAACTGGCCAAGGAGAGCGGAGACAGCCGCAATCAGATCCATCGCTATATCCGGCTGACCCACCTGGTGCCCCCGCTGCTTGCGATGGTGGACAAAGGGAAAATGTCCCTCCGTCCAGCCGTGGAGCTGTCCTATCTGACGGAGGAGGAGCAAACCTGCCTTCTCTCCTGTATGGAGCAGTTCGACTGCACCCCCTCCCACAGTCAGGCCATCAGCCTGAAGAAGCTCTCTCAACTGGGGATGTTGACCCAGGAGGATCTGGAGCAGATTCTCTCCAAGCCCAAGGCCAACCAGCAGGAACAACTGCATCTTCCCATGACAGAGTTAAAGAAATTCTTCCCCGCCACATATTCCGACACGCAGATGAAACAGGACATCTTGAAGGGGCTGGAACTGCTGAAACGCCAGCGGGAGCGCAACCGCCGGGAGCGGTAGGGGCGAAAGTGTCTGCCGCAAACAAAATCGCAGCGTGGACAGCGAGTGGCCTGTGGAGTAAGATGGGGTTGCATCAAAAAAGCTGTCCTGTGGGGAGCCGCCCCGGAAAGGAGATTGATATGATAACAGGACATTTACAGGTAAAAAAGGGCTACTATTATGTGGTCATCAGCTATAAGGACAACAAGGGCAAGAGGAAAAGCAAATGGCACGCCACCGGACTGCCTGAGAAGGGCAACAAGCGGAAGGCAGAGGCGGAGCTGCTGCGTATTCGTTCCAGCTTTGTGCCCCCGCCGGAACCGGATGAGCTTTGCTCGGATATGCTGTTTGCAGATTATCTGCTGCAATGGCTGGACATTGTGCGGGTCAAGATCAAGCCTGCCACATATGGCTCCTATTCCAACATCGTACACAGTGTGATCGAGCCGTATTTCCGGCAAAAGGGATATACGCTGCGAGGACTAGAGGCACGGCATATTCAGCAGTTTTATGGAGAACGGCTGAAAACAGTCAAGCCGAATTCTGTGCTTCACGACCATGCCGTCATCCATCAGGCGCTGAAATATGCTCTGAAAACCGACCTGGTCATACAGAATGTGGCCACCAAGGTGGACCGCCCGAGAAAGAACGAGTTTCAGCCCAAATTTCTGGACGCAGAGCAGCTCCAGCAGATTTTTGAAGTACTCAAGGGCACCTGGATGGAGCTTCCGATACTGGTGGCTGCTTTCTACGGCCTGCGCCGAGGTGAGCTGGTTGGCCTCAAATGGGATGCCATTGACTTCGAGCGGGGCACCATCACCATCAAACACACAGTGACCACCACGCGCATTGATGGAAAAACCTACGTTTTGGAGCAGGAATCGGCCAAGACAAAGTCCAGCCTCCGCACCTTGCCCCTGGTAGGCAGCTTCGCCGCTTATTTTCGGCAGGTAAAAGAGGAGCAGGAATACAACAAACGGATCTGCGGCAACTGCTACGATTACTCCTATGACGGCTATGTGTTTGTCAATGAGCTGGGCAAACGCATCAACCCCAACTACCTGACCTCCAAATTCCCGGAGTATCTGGAGCAGCATGGACTCCAGCGGATTCGTCTCCACGATTTGAGACACAGCTGTGCCAGTCTCCTGCTGGCAAATGGGGTGCCCCTCAAGCAGATCCAGGAATGGCTGGGACACAGCGATTTCAGCACCACCGCAAATATCTATGCCCACCTTGACTATTCCTCCAAGCTGTCCTCCGCTCAGGCTATGACGCAGGGGCTGCCCTTGCCGGCGGCGGACGGAGTGAAGTGCAAGTGGGAAATGCAGGTATAAAAAATAAGCTCCAGCAGCCCATCTGGACTGCTGGAGCAAGGTGGCGGAGATGGAGAGATTCGAACTCTCGCACCGGTTTGAGCCGGCCTACCGCATTTCGAGTGCGGACCCTTCAACCACTTGGGTACATCTCCAAATCGGTCACTCCCACAGGCGCTCCGTCCTCATTCAGGAGAGAATTGGAGAGAACTGTTGGAGAGAACTGCGCAGGGATAAGTGAGTAAAAAGACTGGAAACAGCTGAAAATCAGCAACTTCTCGCGGACAAAACGGCCTAAGCCCCCATCCATTTCGAGTCAAGCTCGTTACGACCACTTCGATACGCTTCCGTATAGAATATTCAATTTATGCAATCCTGTCACATGATTTCGAGTCGTTGGAAGGCAGTGTCCTACCGTGAATTTTGTGTTCCCTTGTGAGCGTTTCAGAACGCCGCAACTCCTTGATTTTACTGGGGCTGCGGCGTTTCTTCATGCCAATTCAGATGGTTGCGGATTTGCCGGTCCAAAGCAGATTTTCCGGAAAACTGTGAGCGTTGTGTTAGCGGGAAACCGTGTTGACTATGTTCAGAGCTATTTTTCGCCCTGTCGAAAGCGGAGCATATAGGTTTGTTTTTGGAGAAGTTTGTGCAATCAATAGCATAAACTTGATTTTTCAATTTCTTTATGCTACACTGCAACCAGAGGTGATAGGATGCTGAAAAGTGGAAGTGAGCTGCGCCTCCGTGACCTTTACCTGAACCGGCTGATCGCGTTTCAGGATACCGAGCCGGTGAAGATCATCACAGGCATCCGGCGCTGCGGAAAATCCAGCCTGATGAAGCTGATGATCCTTCATCTGCGGGATACTGGTGTGGCGGATGACCAGATCATCGAGATGAATTTTGAATCCATGGACTTCCGCAGAATGACTGTGGAGGAACTGTACCGGTATGTGAAGGAGCGGCTGCCGGAGAAGAAGCGCGCTTATCTGTTCTTTGACGAGATCCAGCGCATCGACCAGTGGCAGGATGCGGTGAATTCCTTCCGGGTGGATTTCGACTGCGACATCTATGTGACCGGCTCCAACGCCTATCTGCTGTCCTCGGAGTACGCCACCTACCTGGCCGGACGGAGCGTGGAGATCAAGATGCTTCCGTTGTCCTTCCGGGAGTTTCTGGACTTCCACGGCTATACGGTTCGGGAGAGCAAAAGCCCCGCCGGAGGAATACGGAAGCGGATCTACGATGCCGACGGCGAGAGCTATGAGCCCCAGGAGCTGCTGGACGCCTATCTGCGCTTCGGCGGAATGCCCGGGATCGCAGATGTGGGCCTGGATACCGATAAGGCGCTGACCCTGCTGGACGGGATCTACTCCACGGTCGTGGTACGGGACATCCTGGAACGGGAGCGCCGCCGCGGTCAGCGGCAGATCACCGACCCGGATCTGCTGCGGAAGATCATCATGTTCCTGACCGACAATATTGGCAACAGCACCTCCATCACATCCATCAGCAATACTCTCGTGAACGAAAAGCTGCTGGACCAGAACCGTAAGGGCAGGCCCTCTGTCCACACCATCCAGGCCTATGTTGGCGCGCTGCTGGAGTCCTATATCTTCTATGAGATCAAGCGATTCGACATCAAGGGGAAGGAGTATCTCCGCACCCTGGGCAAATATTATATCGTGGACATTGGCCTGCGCAACTATCTGCTGGGCTTCCGGGACATGGACACCGGACACATCATTGAGAACGTTGTTTACTTCGAACTGCTCCGCCGGGGCTACGATGTGGCTATCGGAAAAGTGGACAACAGGGAAGTGGACTTTATCGCCGCCAATGCGGAGGAGAAGCGGTACATCCAGGTGACCGAGTCCATGAACGAACCGGCCACCCGGGAGCGGGAGCTGGCCCCTCTGCGGATGATCCGGGACAACTATGAAAAAATCGTCATTGCCGGAAGCTGTGACTATCCCATGACGGAGGACGGGATCAAGATCATCAAGCTGACAGATTTTCTCCTGAACGCCTGATAGGATAGTCCAATGGCTGCTCACAATAAAATATACGGCAAAAGCCGCGGCATCCCAACCGGGTGCCGCGGCTTTGTCATGCCGTCCGAAAGGAGGAATGAACACAATGGCTGTCTTTCGTGTGGAGCGTACCCGTGACTTCACCGTCATGAGCAACCACCATCTGCGGGACAAGCGGCTGACCCTGAAGGCCAAGGGGCTGCTGTCCATGATGCTGTCCCTGCCGGAGGACTGGAACTACAGCACCCTGGGCCTGGCCGCCATCTGCCGGGAGGGCGTGGACGCCATCCGGGGTGCCCTGCGGGAGCTGGAGAAGGAGGGCTACGTGATCCGCCGTCAGCTCCGGGGGCCCGGCGGGCAGATCCAGGACATCGAGTATCTGATCTATGAGCAGCCGCCTGGTACGGGTTCACCAGGTACGGGAAATCCAGGTACGGTGAGACCATGTCCGGAGAAGTCGGCAGAATCTAATATGGATCGATCAAGTACAGAGTGATCCATAATCAAACGATCTAGGACGGAGGTTTACAGACTTCAAAGTCAGGGAAGAGAAGAAGTAGCCCCGGCGAGCAGTGTCTCCGCCATGATGCTCCCTGTTCCTTCCTCTGTTTTTGATCTTAACACCGGCACCTGTGTAGCCGGTAGAAGGGAACCTGAACGGACAATGCGGAGGGCCGTCACGCGGGTGACGGTCTTTTGGGCAGCTTCGTATTGTCCCCGTCTCCAGCCCCACGTCCCCCGCAGCCAGCCCGCAGGCGGGTTTTTGCCGCCGGGGCGGGTACCTGCCCCACCCCCGGTCCACCGGCGGCAAAAACGGCGGCAAAGGGCCGAACACGGCGGGGCCTGCCAGGGCCCGCTGTATTCGAGTCCGAAGCCGCAAAATGGGGTCCCGGGGTGTCCCCGGGCGCACGCCTTGCCGCCTTCTGGGCGGCAAGGTATAGTGCGTTATACCGCCCTGACAACCGCACGCGAAAATGCCCGGCCCTCCTTGCAGGGGCCGGGCATTTCTCGTGGGCGGGGAAACCGCCGCCGCGCCAGCCTGCCGATTTCAGCACCACCTCTCTTGCGGCGGGTTCCGCATGGCAGGGCGGTATGTGAAAACGCCTACGTCCACCGTGCATCTACCATCTCAACGGAAGGAGTCTTGTGTGATGCCTTACGCCATTATGCGCTTCGAGAAACGAAAAGGCGGACCGGCCTCTGCCATCGAGAAACACCACGAACGGAAGAAGCCACGCTATGCCAGCAACCCTGATGTGGACACAGACCGCTCCCACCTCAACTACCACCTGGTGGAGCCCCGACACAAATACTACGCAGAGATCCAGTCCCGCATCGAACAGGCCCAGCGGAAAAATCCGAAGCTCAAGGTGCGCCGGGACAGCGTGAAGTTCATCGACACCATCGTCACCGCCACACCGGACTACCTGACGCAGCTCCCGCCGGAACAGGTGCGGAGATACTTCGAGCGGGCGCTGGAGTTCTTCAGCAGGGAGGTGGGCGCGGAGAACATCTTCTCCGCCGTGGTACACATGGATGAGCGCAACCCACATATGCACCTGTGCTTCGTACCGCTGACAAAGGACCACCGGCTATCCGCCAAGGAGGTGATCGGCGGACGGGATAAGCTGGTGGAGTGGCAGGACAAGTTCCACGACCACATGGCGGCGGAGTTCCCGGAACTGGAGCGGGGGCAGTCCGCCGCCGTCACCAGGCGGAAACACATCCCCACCTGGCTCTATAAGCAGTCCCACCGTCTCACCCAAGAGATGGTGGAGATCCGCGCCGAGCTGGAGCAGACCGGCACACTGAACGCGAAGAAGCAGAGGGAGAAAATTCTGAAGCTGCTGGACAAGTGGTATCCCCAGATCAACGCGTTCGAGGCCAAGCTGAAGCCCTATGATGAGCAGCTCCAGCGCATGAGGGACGAGCTCATTCGCTCCCGCAGCACCATGTTCCGGGCTCTGGATGCCCAAGAGGAGAGCCAGCAACAGAACCTGGAGCTCATGGATGAGCTACGGGCGTGTCAAACGTTTATTGATTCCATCCCGCAGGACCTGCTGGAGCAGATAAAGCAGCGGCAGGCACAGCGGATGGAGCAGGGCCAGGGGCAGCAGTTATATCTGTGAGCGGAGTTGCCTCACCGCCTAAACATACCGATCAGGCATAATCGCCCGGGTCGGAAGGGACTTCCGGCACCGGGCGATCATTCATGTAGTGCTCCAGCTCTTGGGACAGCCTCCAGGCCAGATGGAAGCCGCAAAGAAAGCTGTCCAGAGATTGCGCTTCGGCGATCTTATCCTTGGCGTCGATGATCCGCAGCACCAACCGCAGCTCCGATTTGTCCAGCCGCTTGATCAGCTCCTGGTGGCAGGATTCTGCCTTCTGTGCAGCCTCAGCCATGGGCAGCGGCGTGTGGAATTTATCATAGCCCTTTAGGGGCGCTACAACGCGGGACTGCAGATTTTTTCTCCTTTGCTTTTGTGGACTGCATGCTCGCGCTGTGGGCCGGTTGGATCAGCCGATGCCGCCCCACCAGATGCCCAGTACGAAGCAGGCGATGCACAGGGGGACAAAGACATACTTGCCGAAGGGCATGAACCACTTCATAATGGGCTTGTCGGAGCCCAGCTGAGCGGCAGCCAGGGCATCCTTCTTCTTCATGACCCAGAAGAACATGATGCCGGCGGCCACAGCACCCAGCGGCAGGATGTAGATGGAGACAATGTCCATCCACTGGGAGGTCCAGGGCTGGATCAGCAGGGCCACGATCAGGCCCACGACGTGGATGAGGCCCACGGCCATCCAGCGCTTCAGGTGGAGCTGCTGCTGCAGGAAGTTGACAGGCGTCTCAAACAGGTTAATGATGGAGGAGATGCCCGCAAAGAGGATGGCCACGTAAAAGAAGATGACGATCAGTCTGGAGATGCCGCCAATGCCGTTGAACACAGGGAGCACGGAGACGAACATCAGGCCGGGGCCGCCGTTGCCTAGGTCGGCGCCGGTGGTGGCCATAGCGGGGATGATGACGAACATGGCCAGCAGGGCACAGGAGGTGTCCAGGATGGCGCAGATGACGGCGGACTGACGGATCTTCACGTCCTTGCCCAAGTAGGAGCCGTACACCACGGAGCCCGAGCCTGCCACCGAAAGGGAGAAGAAGCACTGTCCGAATGCGTAGACCCAGACCTCAGGATTCAACAGGCTCTTGGGATCCAGAGTGAAGATGTACTTGTAGCCTTCCGCGGTGCCGGGGATGAAGATCATCACGATGGCCAGCACGACGAAGAGGACATACAGGATGGGCAGCATGATCTTGCAGGAGGCCTCGATGCCGTTGGAGATACCCGCCAGCATGATGACGAAGGAGACCACGATGCCGATGATGATCCACAAGTTGTTGGCGCCGCCGGTGGCGAAGGTCATCTGGATGGCCTCAGGCAGGCTGTTCGCCTCGGGGGCCATAGCGCTGAAGGCGCCGCCGATGACGTTCATGTCGGTGCCCATGGCAGTGAGCTCGCCGGTGATGGCCATCTTAGTGTAGGCAAACACCCAGCCCATGACCACGGAGTAGCCGATGGCCAGGCACAGGGAGCCGATCACGGGGATGCCGCCCAGCCACTCGCCGATCTTCTTGGGGTGGCCGCCGTTCTCCATAGCCTTACCAAAGGCGCCGGAGGGGCCGCTGCGGGCCCAACGGCCCAGAGAGAACTCCTCCATCATGCCGGACTGGCAGATGATGAAGGCAAAGATCGCATAGGGGATCAGGAAGGTCAGGCCGCCATATCTGGAGACCAGCATGGGGAAGCGCCACACGTTAGCCATACCCACGCAGGAACCCACAGCGGCCATGATAAAGCCAAACTGCGACTTAAAGCCGTCTTGTTTTTGTAGTGTATCGGAATTCGCCATAAATTACACCTCTCATTCTTTCCCCGCCGCTCTAAAAAAGCAGCTTCGAAACAAAACCTTTGCAATACAAAAGGGGCCGGTGTCCGTCAAACGAAATTTTTTGTTTGGCTAACGCCGGTCCCCCTTTCGATCTGCATCGTTCCTCGTCATGCAGTCACGCAAAATTGTGCCGGGAAAAGAAAGGCGCCCAACAAACGGACTATTCTGTTTGTTGGGCGCCGGTTTGCCTGATCGCCGCATCGTTCGCTACGTCATGCGGACACGCAAAATTGTCCAGAATTCCGGGGGAAGAGATGCTTACTTCTTCTCCTCGTTGGGGTAGGGCTCGAGGAAAGCGTGGAAGTGGCGCATGGGGAGCTTGTGGCCCCAGACGATGCGCATGTTGGGGATGGACTCTCGGTCCTTGTACAGCTGAGCTACAGCGGCGATGACGTAGTCTAGGTGCTCCTTGGTCAGGCGGCTGCGGTCGATGGCGAAGCGGACCACGTTGGCCAGCTCGGCCTGCTGCTCGGGAGTCTTCAGGTCATACTCCATGGAGAAGTCGCCCAGCTCGGACACGCGGATACCATAGCGGCGGATCAGCTCCAGAGAGAAGCCGGTGCCGGCGAAGGTGGTGTGATCGCGCTTGCCGTCGAAGAACTCGTCCATGTTGATGTACACGGCGTGGCCGCCGGCGGGCAGGACGACGCCCTTGACACCGTTCTTGTAGAAGCCCTGGGCCAGGTACTCGCACTGCATGGCGCGGTCATGCTGATAGGCAAAGTCGCAGGACTCATAGAGGCCGGCGGCCAGAGCCATTATGTCACGGCCAGACATGCCGCCGTAGGAGTCGTTGCCGTAGCAGGAGATCTGCTTGACCTTGATGAGCACGCCCACGTCGGTCTTGACGGTGCCGTCCTCGTTGAAGTCGGAGAACTTCTGCCAGAACAGGCCCTTGTCGCGGAAGGCCAGCATGCCACCCATGTTGGCGTGGCCGTCCTTCTTGGCGGACATGGTGAAGGCGTCGCAGTAGGAGAACATCTCGGTGGCGATCTCGGCGATGGACTTGTCCTCGTAGCCGGGTTCGTTCATCTTGATGGCGTAAGCGTTCTCAGCCCAGCGGGCCACGTCGAAGACCAGAGGAATATCGTACTTGTGGGCCACGCGGTTGATCTCGCGGATGTTGGCCATGGAGACAGGCTGGCCGCAGATTGGGTTGTTGGTGATACAGGTGAAGATCAGGGGGACGTTCTCCACGCCCACGGCGTTGATCAGCTGCTCCAGCTTCTCGATGTCCATGTTGCCCTTGAAGGGATTCTTCTCGTACTTGCCGCCCTCGGGGATCTCATATAGCAACTCCTTGTTGTACAGGTTGCGGGGGATGGAGCCCATCTGCTTGATGTTGCCCTCGGTGGTATCGAAATGGCCGTTGGAGGGGATGGTGAAAACCTTGCCGGGATGACGGGCGGTCAGAATCTTCTTCACGATCTCCATCAGCACAGACTCAGCGGCACGGCCCTGCTGAATGATAAAGGCGTTGGGGCGCTCCATCTGAGCGGCGCCGCCGTTGAACAGGCCGCCCTCGTACTCGCAGAGGAACAGATCGTCCATCATCTTCTCCAAGTCGCGGCAGTCGGTACGGACCAGGTCGATGCTCTTCTTCCAATTCTTCTCGCCGCCGCGCTCGAAGATGTCGCGGAAGGTGTCCAACAGTACATAGTAGCCGGTGTTGCGGCCATAGGCCTCGTCGCCCAGCATCAGGGTGGCCCACTGCTGGTTGGTCATAGCGGTGGTGCCGGAGTCAGACAGCATATCAACGGTCAGCAGGCCAGCGGGGAAGGCGAACTCATTCCAGTGGGTGGCGTTCAGGGCGCGCTCACGCTGTTCAACAGTAGCCTGGGGCAGATCACGCACGACGTACGCGCAGTGCTGCGGCATCTCAACATCATGAGCCAGAGGATAGTGCTTCACATTCTTGTCCATTTCGTTTACCTCCATCATTTAGGTGCAGTGCACCTTTGTTTTTTAGAGGATACCCCGGTCGTCGGAAGCGGGCTGAACCCAACTCCAGCAACTGGCGGACAGTAACCTTCCTGAACAAAAAATCGTGTACGGGAACCTTTGCTTACAGCGCGGCGGTGACCTCGATTTCCACCAGAGCGTCCTTGGGCAGACGGGCGACCTCAACGGCGGACCGGGCGGGATAGCTCCCCTCGGTAAAGAACGTGGCATACACCTCATTCATGGCGCCGAAGTTGTTCATGTCGCTCAGGAATACCGTGGTCTTGACCACTTTGTCCATGCTGCTCCCGGCGGCCTCCAGAATCGCCTTCACATTGGTGAGGGACTGCCTGGTCTGGGCCTGAATCCCCTCGGGGAACGCGCCGGTGGCGGGATCAATGGGCAGCTGACCGGAAGTGATGATCAGTCCATTGAGGGTCACGGCCTGCGCGTAGGGCCCGATGGCGGCGGGCGCGCGGTCTGTGCTGACAACTTGCTTCATAGTCTGGGTTCCACCTCCCTTCAACTGCAATGATTTTATTACAAGGAGAATAGTATGTCAAGATAGAATTGTTCATTTCGTTGAAAAGCATATTTTATGATGTGTATTTTGTGTAAAATAGCGACAACAAAAGAGTTATATTGCAATAATAAATTTTAGTCATAATAAGTTATTCAAACTCTTTGACAAAGCACGGCCCTATTATTATAATAGGTGTAAGAGAAAACTCTCACACTGTGGAAAAATGACGGGGGGTAGCGAATGTGGCCAGCCAGTTGCTCCAGCAGTATGTAAAATTGACCGAATTTCTCGGCCATACACTGGGCCCGGACTATGAAGTAGCCCTGCATGACCTGACGGATCGGAACCGATCCATTGTGGCTATCGCCAACAGCCATGTCAGCGGCCGGAAACTGGGGGCGCCGCTGACCAATACGGCGCTGAAAATCCTGCGGGACAAGAGCTATGAGAGTCATGACTACCTGCTTCACTACCGCGGCGTCTCCGCAGACGGGCGGATCCTGCGCTCTTCTACCTTTTTTATTAAACAGAACGGCAAACTGATCGGGATGCTGTGCATTAACTTTGACGACAGCCGCTACCACGCGGTGAGCGAGGAGATTCTGCGCCTGTGCCATCCGGATAAATTTGTGGATACGAATTTTCAGGTGGACACAAGCCGGATCGACGAGCTGTCCGCCATCCCCGCCCCGCCGCCGGAGCGTTTCCACAGCTCCAGCGGATCGGTGGCGGAGGAGGCCGTGTACCGGGCGCTGGACCGGCTGGGCCTGTCCCCGCTGCGCCTGACGCCAGAGGAGCGGATGGAGATCATCGCGGGCCTGGAGGCCGACGGGATCTTCCTGCTGAAGGGGGCGGTCAAGCCGGTGGCGGATGCGCTCCAGTGCTCCCAGGCCAGCATATACCGCTACCTGTCCCAGATCCGGCGGGACCGGACGGGACAGCACAATCAAGCGGAAGCGGAATAGCGCGAGGCATGCCGGCAGCCCGGAGGGCACCTTTCATGAGGGAATCGGCAGAAACAAACCATAAAAATAAAACAGTGCTGGGAGGAGACATCATGGTAAGGGAACTGACGCGGGAGAGAACGGAGGATTTTCAGACCGCCTGCGCGTATGAGCGGGTGTTTGGCTCGGAAATTCTCACCCTGCTGAGGGTCTACGGCCTGGAGGATGATCAGGTGCGCTTCTACCTGGAGGAGCAGGAGGGGCGTCCGGCCGCGGCCATTGCCCTGCAGGACCGGGCGCTCTGGGTGTCGGTCCGCCCCGGGACCGGGGTGGAGGATCTGGCGGTGCTGGCTCAGAGCATCGACGGCCTGCTGGAGGTCAACGGAGATCTGGCCATCGCCCAGGCCCTGCAGCCCATCCTGGGCGGCGAGATCGACAGCAGCGTCTACATGGTGTACCGGGGGGAGATGCCGCCGGCCGACCCGGCGGTGCGGCTGGGCACCCGGGAGGAGGTCTTTGATCTGCTCCAGCGGGGACACCCCTACTTCCGGGCCCACCACGCCGACTTCGCCCCCTGGGCGGAGGAGATGGCCCGCAAGCAGGAGCTGGGACTGGCCGAGCTCTTCGTCATGGAGGCGGAGGGGCAGCTGGTGGGCACCGGCAGCATCGGCGCCGAGGATGACGAGTGCGGCGTGATCACCTCCGTGTCGGTGGTTCCCGAATTCCGGCGCCGGGGATACGGCGGCCGCATTACCAGCGCGGTGACCCGGCGGATCCTAGAAAAGGGCAAGACTCCCCGGATGAACGCCGGCTATGAGGAGGTGGTCCGCCTCTACCGCAGCCTGGGCTTTGCAGACTGTGGGAACTGGGGCTGCCTGTACCTGAAGGGGTTGCCCGTATGAGAGACGGTTATGTCCGGCGCATCGCGGAAAACGCCCTGGGGGCGCTGGTCAGCGCGGTGGGCATCGCCATGATGCTCCAGGCCAACGTGGGCCTGGAGCCGTGGAGCGTCCTTCAGGAGGGCATGTCCAACACCATGGGCATCACCTATGGCACGGCCTCCATCCTTGTGGGGGCGGTTATCATTGCGGTCTCTCTGCTCTGCGGGGAGCCCATCGGCCTGGGCACGGTGCTCAACATCGTGCTGTGCGCGGTATTTATCGACGGCATCCAGGCCATGGGGTGGATCCCCCAGATGGACACGCTGTGGGGGGGCCTACTCATGCTGGCGGCCGGGCTGGAGAT
The DNA here is from genome assembly GCA_018374635.1 of Clostridiales bacterium. Classification (GTDB taxonomy): domain Bacteria; phylum Bacillota; class Clostridia; order Oscillospirales; family Oscillospiraceae; genus Pseudoflavonifractor_A. The sequence goes on along the minus strand of JAHAEW010000027.1, from coordinate 10,902 downwards.
CCTGGTCATCGGCACCTGGCTCTATATGCGCACCGCCCTGGGTGCCGGCCCCAGGGACTCGCTGATGGTGGCCCTGGCCCGCAAGACCGGCCGGTCGGTGGGCATCTGCCGGGCCACGGTGGAGATCGCCGTGATTGCGGCGGGCTGGCTCCTGGGCGGACAGGTGGGCATCGGCACCGTCATCTCGGCGGTGGGGCTGGGCTCCCTGTTCAACCTGAATTTCAAACTGCTTCACTTCCGGGCGTCGGAGCTGCGCCAGGAGAGCCTTCTGGAGACGCTGCGCAATCTGCGCCGGCCGGGCCGGAAGGCCTCCTGAGCATCTTTCTCCCTTTCATACGCTTCGGACCGAAAAAGGAGGGACTCTATGCAGCTGCAGCAGCTGATTTACTTTGTGACCGTGGCGGAGCAGGGCAGCATCAACAAGGCGGCGGAGAAGCTGTTCATCACCCAGCCCAATCTGAGCAAGGCCATCTCCAACCTGGAGAATGAGCTGAAGGTGCGGGTTTTCAACCGCACCAACAAGGGCGTGGCCCTCACCGACGGGGGCAAGAAGCTCTACCAGTACGCCCGCACCATCCTCAACCAGATGGAGCTGATTCAGGGCCTGTCCCAGAAGGATCGGCCCCGGACCCTCTCCATCGCCGCCTATCCCATCATCACCATGGGCCGGCTGGTGGCGGAGTTCCACAACGCCCACCGGCAGGACACCATCGAGATCAAGCTGGTGGAGCAGCGGCTGCAGAACGTGATGGAGAGCGTGGAGGGCAGCCAGGCGGAGATCGGCTTCGTCATGGTCAACAATGTCCAGCTCAAGGAGTTCAGGCACACCACCAACTACAAGAATCTGGAGTTCCACCTGCTGGGCAAGGACACCTGGTACCTGAACGTCGGCCCCCACAGCCCCTTTTACGACCGAAAAGAGGTCTATATGGAGGATCTGCTGGACTCCACGTTTATCCGCCTGCCTGACGACTACTTCTCCAACCTGGCCCACTACCTGAAGATCGGAGGCATCCCTTTGGGCAAGATCCATCGAAGGCTCTATGTCAGCGACAGCGCCGCCATCCTGGCCCTGCTGCGCCAGACTGACGTCATCCGTTTTGGGCCCGCCCTCAGCGCCCCCGACTTCGCCGAGTACGGCATCCGCTCCATCCCCGTGCGCAACTCCGGCGTTGAGATCAGCATCGGCTGGATCCAGCGCAAGCGGGAGCTGCTCACCCCCGAGGCGGAGGAGTTCGTGGGCCTGCTGAAGGGCCTGTTTCCCTCCCCCGGGGCGGCAGATCCGGAGCAATATCCGATATAACTTGCTATTCATATTTTTTATGCCAAAGTTATAACCGCGTGGGAATATGTGTTCAAAACGTCGAAAACAGTTTGAAAACCCTACAAAAAGAACGGCACTGTATTTGGTTACAGTGCCGTTCTTTTTGTGCGAATTGTATAAAATCAAGCCCGCTTTATTGCCTTTTTTACAAGACGCTCCGGTTATAGCTGCGTTATAACTATTTCGCGTTGGACATCATGAAAAATTGCATGATATGCTTTTTGTGACAAGAAAATCGCGAAAGGATGAGGGCCTTGGAACCGATTATCGCTCTGACTATTCTGTTCTGCGTCTATGCGGCGGGTGAGCTCATTGCCCAGAAGACAAAGGCGGTCTTTTCCACCGTGCTGGGTATTGCGATCCTGCTCCTGGCCGGCTTCTGGAGCGGCATTCTGCCCCGGTCGGTGATCGAGGATGCCCAGGTCACCGGTTTCGGCAATGTCATCGCGGGAATCCTCATTGTCTCCCTGGGTACCACCATCGACTTCCCCGAGCTGCGGCGGCAGTGGAAAGTGGTTGTCACCTCCCTGGTCTGCGTCGTCGGCGCCACCCTGGCCATCATCCTGATCGGCTATCCCCTCATCGGCAAGGAGATGGCCCTGTCCGTGGCCCCCATCTTCGCCGGAGGCAGCGCGGCCACCCTGATCATGACCACCGCCCTGGACGAGATGGGCCTGGTGACCGCCAGCACCCTGTGTATTGTGATGTATGTGGTGCAGAAATTCATCGGCGTGCCCATTGCCTCTCTGCTGCTGCGGCGCACCGCCGTCCAGTTCCGGGACAACCCGGCGCTGGTGGCCGAGTACAGCCAGCAGCAGGAGACCGTCGCCGGCTCCCGCCGGGGCCTGCTCCAGCTGCCCGCCTCCTTCGCACGCCCCTCTGTCTATCTGGCCAAGCTGGGCCTGGTGGCGGTGGCGGCCCACTTCCTCTCTGAGCTCACCGGCGGGGTGATCCACTACTTCGTCCTCTGCCTGGTGATGGGCGCGGTGTTCTTCGCCCTGGGCTTCCTGGAGAAGGGCATCATGTCCAAGACCCAGTCCGGCGGTCTGATCACCTTCTTCGTTACCATCCTGATCTTCTCCAATCTGGCCACCACGACCCCGCAGCAGGTGCTGTCGGTCCTGCCCGCCCTGTTGCTCTCCGCGGCCTGCGGCGTGGCCGGCACGGTGCTCCTGGGCTTCATCTGCGCCAAAATGATGAACTTCCCCTTCGGCCTGGCCGTCTCCTTCGGCATCAGCTGCACCTTCGGCTTCCCCACCACCATGCTGATTCCCCAGGAGGTGGCCGAGGCCTTCGGCCGAACTGAGACAGAAAAGGCCGCCATTCTCAACTACCTGTTACCCAAGATGCTGACAGCGGGCTTTGTGACGGTAACCATCGCCTCGGTGCTCATTGCCGGCGTGGTCGTCCGCATGCTGTAGCTGATAGAGACCGTAAACAAAGGAGGAATTATTATGGAGGAACTGTTCGAGCGTATCCGCCAGTATGTGGATGGACACCATGACGAAATGCTGGCGCTCTGGGAGGAAATGGTGAACACCGAGAGCGGCTCCCGCCAGTTGGAGGGAGTGGCCGCCATGGACGATATCCTGCGCAGGGAGCTGGAGAGTGTGGGCGCCAAGGTGCGGGTACTCCCCGTGGAGAACGCTGGCGGCGTACTGGTGGCCGAGTGGAACAGCGGCAGCCCCAAGGCCCCCCTGCTGTTCATCGGCCATGTGGACACCGTGTTCAAGGAGGGGACAGCCGAGGACAACCCCTTCCGCATCGATGAGCAGGGCAGGGCCCACGGCCCCGGCGTGCTGGACATGAAGGCCGGCCTTGTCATTGCCGTCCACGCCATCAAGGCCCTGGCTGCCGCCGGCTTTACCGGCCGGCCCGTCAAGTGTGTCTTTGCCGGTGACGAGGAGAATCTGCATATGCTCTCCAATGCCAAGCAGGTGATGACGGAGGAGATCAAGGGTGCCGCAGCCGCATTCAACTTCGAGACCGGCTTCCCGGACAACCGTCTGGTGGTGGGGCGCAAGGGCGGCGGCCCGGTATCCCTGACGGTCCACGGTGTATCCGCCCACTCCGGCAACGCCCCGGAGAAGGGGCGCTCCGCCGTGCTGGAGGCCGCTCACAAGATCGTAGCGCTGGAGGCCTGCAACGACATTTCCCGGGGCAAGCTCATCAACTGCGGCAAGATCACCGGCGGCATCGGAGAGAACACCATCCCGGATTTGTGCACCATCAGTATCGGTGTCCGCTTTCCCTCCACGGAGATCAAGAACGAGATCCTTGATGCCCTGGAGCAGGCCGCGTCCCACAGTACCGTCCCCGACACCTGGGCAGAGCTGGACACCAGCCGCCTGATGGAGTGCATGGACACCACCGACGGCGTCATGGCCCTGTTCCGCCACATCCAGCGCACCGCCGTCAGGTGCGGTATGGACGAGCCCGGCTGCTTCCAGGTGGGCGGCCTGTCCGACTCGGGCATCACCGTGGCCTGCGGCATTCCCACCGTGTGCGCCATGGGCGTGCGGGGCGAGGGAAACCACACCCCCACCGAGTATGCTGAGGTGGAGTCGCTCTTTGAGCGTTGCATTCTGGCCGCCTGTGCGGCCGGCTCTCTGGAGGACGGCTTCACGGAGCAATAAAACCTGTGAAAGAAGGAGGAAAAATCACCATGGAAGAGAAAAAAGCAAAGAGTGAGAAGGTCGGCGTAGGCGCATGGATTGCGCTCATCGTGCTGATCCTGATCCTCTCCGGCGCCTTCCGCACCATGGACGGCCCTATCAAGGTGCTGGACTTCACCAACCTGTCGGGTGCCTTCGGCACCATCGGCGACACGGGCGCCAACCTGATCGGCTCAGGCGGCACCGGCGCCAAGGACGGCTTCATGGCTGGCTTCAACCTGATCCCCGCCGTCATGTTCTTCTGCGGCCTGCTGGCCGTGTTTGAGCAGCTGGGCGCCTACAAAGCCTCTGAGATCCTGTTCCGTCCCCTGCTGCGCCCCCTGCTGGGCATCCCCGGCAAGTGCGGCATCGCTTTCATCTCCAGCTTTACCGGCTCCGACGTGGCCGCGGTTATGACCCGCGACCTCTATGAGGAGGGCTCCATCACCGATGACGAGCGCACCATCTTCGTGGCCTATCAGTACGCCGGTTCGGCCTGCATCAACAACACCATTACCGGCGGCGCACCCCTGGTGGCCATCAGCCCGGTGGCCCTGGGCCCCTGCATCCTGATCATGGTCTTCTGCAAGATCATCGGCGCCAACATCGTGCGCATCATTCTGCGCCTGTCCGGCAAGAAACGCAGCAAGGAGGGAAAGACAGCATGAGCAACGAGACGAAAACCGCGGCCGTCCAGCCGGCCGCCCCGGCAAAAGAGAAAAAGCCCTCTGTCGTCGATACCTTCCTGAAGGGCTGCGCCAGAGGCTTCAAGGTGGGCATTGAGAACATAACCCCCGCAATGATCCTGGGCTATGTGCTGGTGTACATCCTCCAGGAGACCGGCCTGATGGACCTGCTGGGTGTGGTCATGTCCCCCGTCATGAACCTATTCGGCCTGCCCGGCGAGGCCTTCGCCGTGCTGATCTCCGCCTTCTTCGCCAAGGCCTCCGGCTGCGCCACCGCCGCCTCCATGTACCAGGCTGGCACCCTCACCCTGGGCCAGGCTTCCATGATGCTGCCCGCCTGTATCCTGATGGGCACCCTGATCGGCCACTACGCCCGCATTGTGCTGGTCACCGGCTCCAACAAGAAGTGGCACCCCCTGCTCATCGTGATCTGCCTGCTGGACGCGGCCATCAGCTTAGTAATTATGCGCGTCATCCTGGCGATCATGGGCATTCAGTAAGTTCGGAGAGGAGAGAATCAGCATGTCCAGACAGCGGGGGCGGCAGCTTCAGGGGTTCGGCTGTGTCCTGATCGTGACCGTCATGCTCATTGACCACTTTTGTTCACCCTGCAGGACAATTTTGTACTTGCCTGCGCCATTGTCTCCGCCGTCGCGCTGATTGTCGGCATCCGCGTGGTCAAGCGGGCGGACGACAAAGCTCAGGATGAGGCCGCTAGGAGCATGCCAGCACACCGCCTCTGATTTCAAGGCAGCGTGGCTGGGTGTTGATAAGGTACCAACCGGCGCAGAGGGGCCATCTGCTCAGCGAGCATGCAGTCCACAAAAGCAAAGGAGAAAAAATCTGCCGTCCCGCGTTGTAGCGCCCCTAAAGGGCTAGACAGACAATGTATTGAATTAGAAATTGTTCAAGCAGCCGAAAGGGCTTGCTGTCTGCTTTCCACAGACGGCAAGCCCTTTCATCTTGCTCAGTCAGATTGCTGCCTGCCCTAGAATATGCCAACGGTATACCAGCGGCGGCACCTGATTGCTACTGAGTTAGAGCTTGGTAAAAAATGGTGATATTCCTGGCGGTGACGAATTTTAAACTGCTGGAAAGTAATTTTTCTGTGGTGATCTTGACAGATTTCAAGGGAAAATTGTGCCGCCTAGAGAGCAAAAGACCCGCCGATTGGGTATGCTGCATTTTTCAAACAAACTCTTAGGCAAGTAAATTTCGTTTCAGCTTCGGTAGCAGTCAGAAAGTCTCCCCTTTGTCCCCCCATCCCGGAAACGGTAGCTCCGCCGTAATTAGGTTGCGCCTGGATCAAGCGCAAAATCTGATAGCGGAGACCATAACCAAAAATCCATATATTTTCCTCAAAAAAGTTTTGCCAATCATTCTCTGTCAGTTTTTCATCAGACAGCATCTGCTCAAAAGTACGCAGTGAAATGATTCTATCTTCATGGAGTTTGGCAGCAGCCAATCTAGTTGCTATATCAGGATTATTCTGGGTAAGTTGATTCCATACCTCTTCCCCTAGATCAGCCTCTAATAGTTTTCGAATAATGGTAGCCTTGTTTTTGTTGTTGATCACCAGTGTTGAAGCATCTGCGATGGTGAAATCATGTGTCCCATAACGAATTCCGCGCTTTTGAAGTATCACTTCTAATTCCTTTAGCTTTTCAAATAGAATTCGTATCGCATCGGTTGGCAAGGTTATTTTTATACCATCATCCGGATGGAGTGAATTGAAATTGACGGGGATAAGTTCCTCACATGTTCCATCAGAATTTTTCCTATAACGTATTATATCTCTGCGGATGCCGCCCGAATGCATTGCTGCTTTGAATACTGTTCTAGTTCTTTCTGTCTCATCGAGAACAAACTCGTCTTTAACTTCAACAAAGTTACTCCCTTTACTCTGTGTTGTTATGGTATCCATAGCAGCCTCCTTTCTTAATTTGACAACAATTAATCTGTATACCATTTCTATTATATCAAAATCTTTCCTTATAAAATAGACCTAAATGGAAGAAAAACTTGATTCCTCATGGCCTAACTGTTTTTCCCGAAACGCCTTCACATTGTAATAATTCCTGCACTTAGTTCCGCAAAACTCGCTCTTAGCATGGGGGTTATAGTACACCTTTCCGCAGTTCTTGCAGACCTTCAGGGTGGGCTTTCCGTCTGTGATCAAAGCGGCGTAGAAGAGGTAGAGAACTTCTTTCAAGGTTTCTGTCTGCCAAATAAGCTGAGGTGTCTGTCCGCAGGTCAGGCGATAGTTCAGCACCCCGGAAAGGTCCAAAAACTTACTTCCAGCAGCCGGATATTCCTCTCCCCGCACCGTGCAGAAGTGTTGGTAGAGTTCGATGAAGGTCATCTGGAATTGCCCAAGATCGTCTCCATACTTCTGGCTGTTCAGCGGGCACATGGAGGCAGGGAGTTCATATCCTTGTGCAGCACCATAAGTGTCTCCTGTGTAGTCCAGCCCGAGCAAGCCGTAGTGGGCCGCAAACGAAGCGCACAGGCTGTCCGCCTCCTGTGTATTGGCGGCAAGCTGGCGGCCCAAATCCAGCGCATCTGCCACCAGAGAACCCGGTTGCTGGGTACAGTCATAGGTCAGAGATGTCGCATCCGGTGTAGGGACCAAAAAATGCATTCCATATTGAGAGATGACATGGTAGTCCGACCACCGGGTCCACATGACGGTCAAATTGGGAAACATGGTTTTCAGATCCATGATAGTTCCTCCATTGTAATACTTGTAATCAATATATCATCTTTCTACATCGGGTGCAAGGAAGCACCCGCTTTTTTGGGCAGTCAACCCGTCTTCGGAAGTGTTGTCTCTGGCTGGCCGCCGCCCACAAGATCCCGAAGTTTCTCCAGCGCCTTCTGCCGTAGCTTGGTGATGTTTCGGGTGGTGCACCCAGCTCTTTCAGCGAGCTCCCTGGCCGGGATGTCAAATACTAGATTCAGCCTTAGAATCTCCCGCTGCTGAGGCGTCAGCTCCCGCAGAGCTGCGCTGAGTGGATATTCCGATACCAGCTCCGGCAGATCCTCCTCCCGCTGGGAGAAGATGATGTCCAGCCACGCCTCCTCCTGGAAGAGGCACAGCCGCCTCGGGATCTGGTAGGGCTCATCCTCACAGCTACGGCCGTCCAGCAGAGCCAGATCAAAGTCATCCCGGTGCTCCTGGTGCCGCCGTTCGTTGTTGGCGTCGTACTGATCCAGCTCCCGAAGCACGCCCTCCCAGTCCTCCCGAGCCGCCAGCGCCTCCAGCCGCCGGTTCAGAGCGTCCTCCTTCCGGTCCCACATATTCCTTTGCAAAAAGTTTCCCTCCCCGGTTCCGTTTTTGTCCTCTGCAACGTCTATATAATAGTCGGAGTAATTGATGTAATCATCATAATCAATTACAATTAAAATGTCAATAGGGGGGAGAGAAAATCATGCGCAGAGAAGAACGGCAGCTGGTCCGCTACCGAGCCATGTTCCGGCATTATCCGGACGCCCTGACGCCGTCCCAGGTCCAGGAGATGCTGGGGATCGGCCGGCGGATGACCTACGGTCTGCTCCGAAGCGGCCGGATTCACAGTGTCCGCATGGGGCGGCTCTACCGGATCCCCAAGGTGGCGGTAATCGATTACCTGTGCGAAACCGAAGAAAGGACTTGAAAAAATCGTCCGCCCAAGGTAACATCACAAGACCTTGGACGGACGTTTTGTATTGCGAGAGGAGGAACTTATGAAACACAGAGAGATCACTGGCAGTCTGGCCGAGCGCAACGGCCGGTACACGGCCATTTTGAACCTGTACGACGAGGACGGGAAGCGGCGACAAAAGTCCATCGCCCTGGGCATCCCGGTAAAGGGGAACAAGCGCAAGGCTCAGGCCCAGCTGGAGGAGCTGAAGCGGGCGTATAGCTTGGGCCTCCCCCAGGAGGGGAAGACAGGGCAGGAGTCCCAGCTGTTTGCCGACTTCCTGCGGGACTGGCTGGAGATCACCGCGCCCACCATCGAGCGCACCACTTACCAGAGCTACCGTGGGCTCATCGCCGCCCGGCTGGATCCCTTTTTCCGGGCGCGGGGCCTGCGGCTGCGGGAACTGGAGCCCAAGCACATCCGGGAACTGCACCGCTCCATCTTCGCTGACGGATGTGGTGCCAATACCGTCATCCACTACCACGCCGTGGTGCGTAAGGCTCTCCAGTACGCCGTGAAAAATGGTCTGGTGGATGGGAATGTGGCTGACCAGGTGGACCGGCCCAAGAAGGGCAAGTATCTGGCGGGATTCTACACAAGGGAGGAACTGGCCGCCCTGTTCGAGGCCACGAAGGATGACTCCATCTCGGTGGTGATCCAGCTGGCGGCCTACTACGGCCTGCGCCGCAGCGAGGTGCTGGGCATCCGCTGGAGCGCCATTGACGACGAAAAGGGCACGTTGTCCATCAACCACAAGGTCACCGAGGGCATGGTGGACGGCAGGCACCAGATCTACACCGAGGACAAGCTGAAAACCAAGTCCAGCTTCCGCACCCTGCCCCTGATCCCCGCCGTGCGGGCGCTGCTGGACGAACAGCGGGCCAGGCAGGAGGAGTACCGGCGGCTGTTCAAGAAGTCCTACTGCACCGAATACCTGGACTACGTGTGTACCGACGAGATGGGCAGGCTGTTCCGCCCCAACTACATCACCGACCACTTTAAGCTCCTGCTGAAACAGCACGGTCTGCGGCACATCCGCTTCCACGATCTGCGCCACAGCTGTGCCAGCCTGCTGCTCAGCCAGGGCATCCCCATGAAGCAGATCCAGGAGTGGCTGGGCCATTCTACCTTCGCCACCACCGCTGATATCTACTCCCACCTGGATTTTAACTCCAAGCTGGAGTCGGCCCAGGCCATCTCCGACGCTTTCGCAGCGGAGCCGGAGTCGGCCCTCGCCCTGTGAGGTGGGTGGCATGGGCCACGGATCTCTTCGGGAGTCATACCCGGCCACCATCTCCATGGGCCAGCTCTACCGTATCTGCCACATCAGCAAGCGGAAGGCCCGCTGGCTGCTGGAGCAGGGGATTATCCCCTGCGTGGATTCCGGAAAAAAGACTCGGCGCTTCTCCATTCAGTTGGAGGATGTGATCATTTTTCTGGAGCGGCGGGATGCCGGGCTGCTGGAGGATGCCATCCCCCGAGGGGCTTTCTCCGGCGGTTCCCGTCCCGTCTGCCCGGCCCGGCGGGCGCTGGACGAGGCCCGGCTGTGCGCCTATCTCCTGGAACGGTGGCAGGGCTGTCCGGATATGCTCACAGTTCACCAGGCATCGGAGCTGTGCGGCTACGGCCGTTCCGCGCTCCACCACTGGCTGGACGCCGGAAAAATCAAGGGACTGAACTACCGCAGGGCGACCCTGCTGTCCAAGGAGTCTCTGGCCTGCTGGCTGGCATCCCCTGGGGGACAGAACATTGCCGCCCTCTCGGAGCAACACCTGGCCTGGATGAAGGACTTTCAGGCGGTAAAACAGAACAGCGGCATGGGGCCGGGCCCTATGCCACTGTAATATCATCTCTTATGGATTGTGTCAGAAAAAATCTGCTTCAGCAGGTCCGTTTGCGGGCGTTGGACTTGAGCTGTTGGACGCGCTCCTCCACGGTTAATTCCCCGTCTAGGATCTTCCGGATGCGGCGTTCCGTCTCAGCTGTGACCCGCAGCCCTTCCATTTGGGCGGAGAATACCGCTTCCCGGATAGCCTGTTCCTTTTTGATATGTTCCAAACAAATCACCCTGTAAAGCGATTTGTTCTCACAAAAAGGCGGAGCATCCATACTGGATGCTCCGCCTTTTTGGGGCAGAGCCCCGTTCTGGCGCAGCGGGAGGGATTCGAACCCTCGTGCGATTGCTCGCAAACTGATTTCGAGTCAGCCCCGTTATGACCACTTCGATACCGCTGCATATCAAATTGTGAGAACGCAAATCAGGATAACTGTGAGCATTTTGTTAGCGTTTTTCCGAAGCGCCGCTCACACCCGCGCCCGGAAACCCTTGGGAGACATAGCTTTTTTGCTGTTAGCACGTCCCGCCGACGTAGCGATTTCGAGTCAGCCCCGTTATGACCACTTGGATACCGCTGCAACTGGCTGTGGGCGGGTAGCGTCACAAAGCCACAATCACTGTATTGATTAGAATACCCTATTTTTGTGCGCTTGTCAATATTGCAGGGGCGTGTAAAATAGTTTATAATCTTATTCAGAAGCATTGAAACCGTGCATTG
>JAHAEW010000137.1 GCA_018374635.1 Clostridiales bacterium | reverse complement strand
CTGTTCCCGGCTCATATCCGTCACATGGAAGGTGCCCCTGGGGGTCCGCACCGTCTCGCCGGTCTCTCGGTCATCCGGGGTAGGCGCCGCTTGCTGCCCATACAACTCCGCCTCATACTCCCGGTTTGCCTGCTCCGCAAAGGCCAGCATCTCGTCCACATGGGACTGATCCGGGTTTTCAATGGCCTCCCGGATCACCTGCGGGTCCACATCCAAATATGCCTCGTAGCCCACAGCCTCCTTGAACTTCTCCAACTCGGAGGGAAGGTAGTCCTCCGGGGTCTGGCCCAACGCCTTCAGCTTTTCTTCCAGAGAGGCAATGCGGCAATCGGAAAGGTTCTCGTAGATTTCTTCCTTCGCCGCATGTTCCTCCGGGTGCTCGGCGGCATACTGCGGATCGTTCTGCCGGAAAAACTCGTCCATATCGTAGGCAAGGTCCATGGCCCATTCCGAAATTTCTTCTTCAGGGACGTCGTCCTGGAAGGTCATCACCCGGTATTCCTCCGGGATGCTGCCGCGCTCGCCATCGTAATACTCATGGAAACTGTCCCCGGTATCCCGCACATAGCCCAGGTCGGTGAACTGGCCGCTTTCCTCCAGGGCGATGTCCCGCCCGTAGGCCTCATAGTCGATGTAATTGCGCAGATGCTCCGGCACCTGCATGGCGTCCAGTTCCTCGATGTAATACCGGCCCAGATCGTCGTGGTCGTGGATGTCGGGGTAAACGTCGTAGCAGTCCAGGTTCTCCGTCAGGTTGATAAGTTCCTGGATGCTGCCCGTGTGGTCGCCGATTTCCATAGCAGCCTGGAACCGCTCATATTCATCCTGGCTCATATCATCCAGTTTGGAGGCCAGGTAGTTCAGTTCATCCAGGTTGGCATACTCGCCCAGCAGGTCATAGAGGCCGTCCACATAGCAGTCGTAGTCCGTGATGAACCATTCCTCATAGGTCTGCCCAAATTCGTCCTTCGACCCAATCCCGATGCGCTCAAAGACTTTTTTCAGTTCCTCCGCCGTGGTGGGGAACTTCACCCATTCGCCCACAAGGGCGCCCTCGTTGTATTTGCCCAGGTTGGTGATGAAAGCGGCAAAGGGATAATCTTTGTCATAGTCATAATGGGGCATAGCGACACCTCCTTATCGCTCCGGCGCAGGCTTTTCCCGATGGGGCTGCGCCTTGCTCTGGTTGGCACATTCCTTCCGGCTCTGTTCCAGCCGTTCTTTGATGGAGGGCTTTTTCTCCGTCTGCCTCTCCCTGGGGCGCTCATGTTCCCACTCGTCGCCGGAGAGAGTGAGATAGCCTCGGCTCGTAAAGCAGCCCTGTTCCTCCTGCATGGCATGATTGCCGAAGGGAACGGGATCAATAGCGTCCAGCAGTTCCGGGGGCAGAAGGACGTCCAAGTGCTGCGCCAGATAGCGCCAGCCCACATCCTCCACCTTGCGGATGTTGGGCTCCAGGACAAAATACTCGGTATTGGCGGGAAACTCCCGGAACTGCTCCAGGGTGGTCAACCGGAAGGGAGACTCCTGGACAGCGGCCAGGAGGTCACGGTCCTCCGGGGAAAGTCCGGCAAGCGCCTGGGCCGCTGCCTCCAGCTCGCTTGCGTCACCGCCTGCGGGGAGCAGCGGCTTCAAATGCTCCATGAAGTTGACCTCGGCTTTACTTTTTGCCATGCACACCATCCTTTCGTTTGGGAAACTCCAGCTTGAAATTGACATACTTGCCGCCGGTATCGTCCAGGATCACCACGGCGTCATAGGTGGAACCTTTCTTCTCCGACCACATCCCCTTGACGGAAGTGCGGCCCTTTTTCAGAAGGTCGGCCGCCATTTTCCGGGTCATTTCCTTGCGGCGGCTGGTCCAGAAACGGTCATTCTTCCACATGACAAACTGACAGGCCCGGTCCGAACAGGCGAAGTTCTTCTTGCCCTCATAGACCTGCTTGCCGCAGCGGGGGCAGAGGCCCACCGTCTCCTTCTCCGGCTGGAACAGCTTTTGCCCATCCTCGGAAATGTGGGAGTATTTCCGCACCAGCTCCGCCGCCATTGCCTCGATCCCGTCCATAAAGTCCTCCGGCGACGCCTGACCCTTTGCCACCTCGTTCAACCGCTGCTCCCAATCCGCTGTGAGCTTGGGAGAGGTCAGCAGCTCCGGCAACACCGTGACCAGGTTGACGCCTGCCTTTGTAGGGATCAGGTTCTTGCCCTTGCGCTCCACGAACCCGCCGGACACCAGCTTTTCAATGATGGCCGCCCTTGTCGCCGGGGTGCCCAGGCCGCGCCGTTCTGCGTCCTCCGGGATGTCCTCCTTGCCTGCGTTCTCCATTGCTGCCAGGAGGGAATCTTCCGTATAGGGGCGCGGTGGCGAAGTGAAGTGCTCGGTGACAGAGGCGGTGACCGGCTCAAAGACCTGTCCCTCGGTCAAGGCCGGAAGAACGCCCCCGGCATCTTCATCCTCCGGCTTCTCCTTCAGGGAAGAACGGAACACCTCCTGGATGGCCCGCCAGCCCTGGGAAAGCACCTGCTTTCCTTTTGCCGTGAAGGTATATCCGCCGCACTCAAAGGCGGCCGTGACCACCTCATACACGAAAGGCTCCGCCGCCGCACACAGCAGCTTGCAGCAGACCAGCAGAAGGATATTGCGCTCGCCCACAGGCAGCGCAGGAACATCCGCCTTTTCCAGCTCCAGAGTGGGAATCAGGGCGTGGTGGTCGGATACCTCCTTGTCGTTTACCAGCGCCGCGACATCGGGGAAAAACTCCGGGCAGGCGTCGAAGGGCGGCACCCGTGCCGCCAGATGCAGGACCACGGAGGCGGTCTCCGCCATGTCGCCCGTCAGATGCCGGCTGTCCGTGCGGGGATAGGTCAGCAGCTTCTTTTCATAGAGCGATTGGGCGTAGTCCAGGGTTTGCTTGGCCGTGTAGCCGAATACCCGGTTTGCCTCCCGCTGCAAGGTGGTCAGGTCGTACAGTTTGGGCGGCTTCTCCGTCTTTTTCTCCCGCACCAGGGATACACACACGGCCCGCTGCCCGTCACAGGCGTCCCGGATGGCCTGGGCGTCCTCCGGGGAAACAATGCGGTCGCTGACCGCCTCGGCTCCCTCCAACGCCAGTCGCACATGATGGTATTTCTCCTTGCGGAACAGGACGATCTTACCGTCCCGGTCGGCCAGCATCGCCAGGGTGGGCGTCTGCACCCGCCCAATATTTAACGTTCGATGATACAACACCGAAAAGAGCCGTGAGGCATTGATACCAATAAGCCAGTCCGCCTTTTGGCGGCAGAGCGCCGATTGATACAGCGGGTCATAGTCCGCGCCGGGGCGCAGATCGACAAAGCCCTCCCGGATCGCCACGTCCTCCATCGAAGAAATCCAGAGACGAGAGAAGGGCTTGGAACATCCGGCGGCCTCATAGACCAGCCGGAAAATCAGCTCGCCCTCGCGCCCCGCGTCGCAGGCGTTGACCAGCTCCGTCACATCGGGGCGCTCCATCAGGGAACGGAGGATGTGGAACTGGGCTGCCTTTTCCTCGGACACCACATAGCGAAAGGGGTCGGGCAGGATGGGAAGATCCTCATACCGCCACTTCTTATAGCGGTCATCGTAGGCGGCCGCGTCCGCCAGTCCCACCAGATGACCAATGCACCAGGAAATGAGCCAGCCGCCGCCTTCAAAATAGCCATCGGCCCTGGATGTGACACCCAGGGCCGATGCGATACTCTTTGCTACACTCGGTTTTTCACAGATCACCAATTTGCTCAATTCTGGTCCTCCTGTTCTCCCTGTTCAGGAACATCCTCGTTTTCGTATTCCTCGTCCTCGAACTCATAGTCGTCCGGGTCGGCGCTGACCTTTGCGCCCTGTTTTGGCTTGATGAACTTGATGTAGGCGAAGGCTCCGCCGCCAAGAACCGCCAGCAGCAGGATCAGCACCAGGGCGCCGCCGCTGCCGGACTCTTTCTCCGGCTCCGGTTCGGGCTCCGGCTCCACCTCCGGCGCTTTTCCGGCGCACTCGCTCATATTCACCGAACAGACCGGACAGGCAGTGTTCACCGCACCGGCCTGGCACTTCTCGGCGCAGGTACAAGCCGCGGGCGTTTCCTCTGTCTGTCCGTCCTCCAGCAGCGCCATCAGGTCGGCTTCATCCACCTGGTTCAGGAAGTGAACGGCGGTCTCCTTATCCTCGTTGGCCCGGTCGATCAGGATGTAAAAATAGTTTCCCGCTTTTGTGGTCACGGTAATAAGCTGTTTGTCGCCGTAATAATCGTCCACCAGCGTAGCATTGCCCTCCGGGGTAAGGGGCTGGCCCTCCGGCTCCATGCCCCCGGTGGCGGGTTCCTCGGTGGGTTCCGGCGTCGTCTCGGCGGGCTCCCCCGTGTAGTAGTCGCCATCCCCACCGCCCGCAAAGGCGGTGACGGAGAAGGCGGTCATGCACAGGACCACCACCGTCAGGGACGCCAGAAGTCGGAAAACTCTGTTACGCTTCATCTTCGCCATCCTCCATTCCTTCCACATCCGCGTCGTCAGGGTCCGCCGCTGCCTCCGCCTCCATCATCCCATCGGGCAGGGTGATAAGACCGCTGGCGTAGGCCTTCAGGAAGGCGGTCAGTTCCTTGTTGTCCATGCGCACCGCCTTGACCATGCGGACGATCTCCAGGTTTTCTTCCTCGGTGAGCTGCGCCTCCAGTTCCCGAAGGCGCTTCTGCTGG
>JAHAEW010000136.1 GCA_018374635.1 Clostridiales bacterium | reverse complement strand
CTGGAGAGGCGCCGCTTGCGCGACGCCTCTCCTACTAAAACTCGATATTTCCTACCAGGGCTCTTTTTTGTACTGTCTGCATAATCTGGGGCAGTTCATTGTGGGTGAGGACCTTTTTTCATGGAGCGGCGGTTCCACCAGAGCCGGCATATCATCCGGGATCACGCGTCAAATTTTCGTTCCGCCTGATGCGATCATCTGATATTTACCATGCAATAATTTCTCTTTTCGGACGCACACTAACCATAATTCAATTTCTGAGAGCATCCGAAAAGGGGCGTTTATGATGAAGCTCATTCCCACCTCCACCCGGGGCAAAGTCCGGGCCGCAACCTTTCTCACTGCGGGGGTCGTCGTACTGGGCGGCTTTGCCATTCAGGGCCAGGTCCGCGCCGCGCAGTACCAGCACCTGCTCAACAAGACCTACGAGTACGCCTTCGCAGAGCTGAGTACCTCGGTCTCCCAGCTGGATACGGCGCTGCAAAAGGGGATCTATGCCACCTCCCCCCAGCTCTTCTCCTCCCTGTGCACCGAGGCCTTTCGCAGCGCCCTGGCCGCTCAGACCGCGCTGGGCTCCCTGCCCTACGGAAACGTGGAACTAGAGGGGACCGCCACCTTCCTGGCCAAGACGGGGGACTATACCATGTCCCTCTCCCGCGCCTCGGCCCAGGGACTGAGCGAAGAGCAGCGCGCCACCCTCGCCGCCCTGTCCCAGCGCGCCTCCGCCCTGTGTCAGACCCTTCAGTCCCTGGAGAGCGACCTCTATTCCGGCACGCTGCGTCTGGGGGATCTCGCCCAGGTCCAGGAGCGGCTCTCCCAGGCCACAGAGACCGGAGGGCAGACCACCGCCGGCTCCTCTTTCCAGGAGATCGAGCAGGAGTGCTCGGAACTTCCCACCCTGATTTACGACGGCCCCTTCTCCGACCATCTGGCCGACCGGACCCCCCGCATGCTGGAGGGACAGCCCCAGGTGAGCCGGGAGGACGCGCGCTCCGCCGCTGCCGGGTGGCTGGGGCAGGAGCCGCAGCTCTTCACCCCCGTCTCCGACGGCGCGGGCGTTCTCCCCAGCTGGGGCTTCTCCGCCCAGGTGGACGGCGGAGAGCTCTATGTGGAGGTCACCAAGCAGGGCGGACAGCTCCTGGAGATCCTCCATTCCCGCCCAGTGGGTCCCGCCCAGTTCTCCCGGGAGCAGGCCGCGGCGCGGGCCAAGGCCTTTCTCAAGCAGCTGGGCTATCCGGATATGGCCGAGACCTATTTCATCGACCAGGGCAATATCCTCACCATCAATTTTGCGGGCAAGGAGGGGGACGTGCTCTGTTACCCCGATCTCGTCAAGGTGTCGGTGGCGCTGGATAACGGCGGCATCGTGGGACTGGAGAGCCGCAATTACCTCATGAACCACCAGAGCCGGAGCTTCTCCCCCCCGGCCGTATCGGCGGAAGAGGCCCGCGCTCAGGTCACCCGGGGCCTGGAAGTGCTCAGCCAGCAGCTCACCCTCATCCCCACGGAGGGCGAGCACGAGATTCTCTGCCATGAGTTCAAATGCCGCAATGAAAAAGGACAGCACTATATCCTCTATGTCAATGCCGAGACCGGGGCGCAGGAGCGCATCCTCCTCCTGTTAGAGGATGAAAACGGAACTCTGGTGCTGTAATGGCGCTCAGCGGGAACCGCCTCGGCCCTTGATCTCCTCCCAGTACCGGCGGGCGGCCTGTTCGGTCTTGTTCTCGCCGTACGCATAATACCGGGTCCCTGCCAGCACGTCCGGGAGGTACTGCTGCTCCACCCAGTGGTGGGGAAAGTCGTGGGGATAGAGATACCCCTGCTCCCGCTCCAGGCCGGCCGAGTCGGCATGCCGGTTCTGGAGGTGGCGGGGATAGTCCCCGGTCTTCCCCGCCCGCACGTCGGCCATGGCCAGATCCAGGGCGATGTGCCCGGTGTTGGATTTGGGCGCGGTGGCCATGAGAACCGCCGCGTCCCCCAGCGGGATGCGCGCCTCGGGCAGCCCCAGCATATTGGCCGCGTCCACGCAGGCCTTGACGATGGGGATGATCTGGGGATAGGCCAGACCCACATCCTCGCAGGCAATGACCATCAGCCTGCGGCAGGCTGACACCAGATCGCCCGCCACCAGCAGACGGGCCAGGTAGTGGCAGGCCGCGTCCGGGTCCGAGCCCCGGATGGATTTCTGAAGGGCGGACAGGATGTCATAGTGGTCGTCTCCCGCCCGGTCATACCGCATGGCGGAGCGCTGGGCCGCCATGCGGGCGTCGGCCAGGGTGATGCGCCGCCCCTCCTCTGTGACCCGGGCCGCGCCGGAGAGCAATTCCACCGCGTTCATGGCCTTGCGCACATCCCCGCCGCAGGCCTGAGCGATGTGCTCCACCACCCCGTCCTCCCAGGTAAGCGGCGTCCCGCCCCGCCGGGCCATATAATCCAGTCCCCGCAGGATGGCCGGCGCCACATCGGTCCCCTCCAGCGGTTTGAACTCAAACACCGTAGAGCGGGACAGCACCGCGTTGTACACATAGAAATAGGGGTTTTCCGTGGTGGAGGCAATGAGGGTGATCTTGCCGTTCTCCATGAACTCCAACAGGCTCTGCTGCTGCTTTTTGTTAAAATACTGGATCTCGTCCAGATAGAGCAGCACCCCGTCCGGCGCCAGCATGGTGCCGATGTCGGCGATGATGTCCTTGATGTCGGAAATAGAGGCCGTGGTGGCGTTGAGCCGGTGGAGAGGCCGGTTGGTCCGCTTTGCGATCAGGTTGGCCACGGTGGTCTTTCCGGTGCCGGAGGGCCCATAGAAAATCAGATTGGGGATGCTGCCGCTCTCAATGATCCGGCGGAGCAGGCCGCTCTGCCCCAGAATATGGCTCTGCCCCACCACTTCATCCAGCGTGGTGGGGCGGATCTCGTCAGCCAGGGGACGATAGCTCATACACCCTCCCCCTTACTGCCGCGCAAAGCCCAGGTAGCGGGTGCCCTGAAAGGTCAGCGCCCCCCGGTCCCCCTCCACCAGCATGCCATACTCATGACTGGGGACATGCAGCTCCATGCGGTCGCCGCTCTCCACCTGGAAGGTGACGTAGTAAGTCGTGCTGCTGTGGCTGTGCCCCATCCCGTTTGAATCACTGTGGTGATGGTGGGTGACATTGGCGCGCTTGCTCACCACAGCGGCGCTCACCGTCAGGCGGGGACTGTGGTTGTTTTTGTTCCATTGGGAGATCCCCCGTACCGCGCTCACCACAAATACCGCCAAAACGATCCCAAACACGATCATAAACAGGATGGGGAAGATCTCAAAGATCAGGTCGAATCCCATATCAGAAAACCTCACTTTCCTGCCCGCTCTGTCTGTGCACGGGCCGATCTTGTACTCTCATCATACCATGTTTTCAACGCTTTTCAACCATATTCTCCCGCTCGGACAGGCACAAAAAAAGAGATGCAACCAATGTTGCATCTCTTTTTGGCAGCGGGTGAAGGATTCGAACCCTCACATACAGAGTCAGAGTCTGCTGTGCTACCCTTACACAAACCCGCTTTATCTGTTCTATGTCGGAACAACAAAAAATATTATATCCTATATTTCCGAAAAGTCAAGCCTTTTTGACAAATTTTTTCCTCCCCGCAAAAAAACTGCCGCGGGGGCCGTAAGTACCCCGAGAACAGCCCGGAAGGGCAGGGACCGCCAAGGAAACGGCACGCCCTTCCGGGATATTCTCACGCACTCAAACATGCCGGGATCGCGCTGGAATTCCTGTTAGATATCCGGATATCAGTAGGAAGAGCTGGTCTCAGGGCCGTTCTTGGAAGAACTCTTCTTGTTCTCCGCGGTGGGTCCCTGCTTTTTGCTCTGCGCGCTGGAGGAAGAGGACTTGCTGTGGCTGCTGCGGTTGGCCTTGCGGATCTCGTCATTATAGTTGCTCTGCATAACATTCACCTTCCTTTCGGCGAGCATAGTTTAACCGCTCCGGCAAGATTTCATTCCCGCAAAAAGAAAGGATACAAAATTGACGCAGGACATGATATAATAACGTAACGTGAAACGGTGCTCTCGGGAAGAGCCCGAAATTTCCGCAAAACCGCCGTGTATCGTCAGGGAGGGATTCCGCCATGAGATGTCCGTATTGTGCCAACCCGGAGAGCAAAGTCGTGGATTCGCGCCCCTCGGATGAGGGAGCGAGTATCCGCCGCCGCCGCGAGTGCCTGGTGTGCCATAAACGGTTTACCACCTATGAGACCATGGAGAGCCTTCCATTGGTCGTAATCAAAAAAGATGGAAGCCGGCAGACCTTTGATAAGAGCAAACTGCTCAATGGTATGCTCCGGGCCTGTGAGAAGCGCCCGGTCTCCTTTGATATGTTGGATGCCATTGCCAACGAGATCGAGCAGACCCTCCAGAACGCGCTTGACCGGGAGGTTTCATCCACCCATATCGGCGAGATGGTAATGGAGCGGCTGCGCAGGGTCGATGAGGTCGCCTATGTCCGCTTTGCCTCGGTCTACCGGGAGTTTAAAGACATCAGTTCCTTCATGGATGAGCTGGATAAGCTGATCCGGGAAAAATAAGCGGGCGGGAGGCCGGGACATTATGTCCCGGCCTCCCCAGACTGTCGATAAAGCATATTTCTTCGATTTATGCTGCAAGAGCCTCGCAGAGTTCCGCCGTCCCGCAGACGGCGGAAGAGGGTCAAATCGTGTTTTCCGGCGGCGTGTACGTCG